>JAKSRM010000003.1 GCA_024403615.1 Lachnospiraceae bacterium | reverse complement strand
GCGGTTTTGGAACCTAAGTTTCCACCAACGCCGCAAAGGATAATATTGTTCATTTTTGACTACCTCACATTTTCTATATTCTAACAAGAGAACGAAAGCAAATCAAATTCATTGACAATTCCCTTAATTTTACCTATTATTTAAGGGAAAGACGAAAGGGATAAGGGAATGAGAACCTTTAATTATTCAAAAATTAACGAGCAAAAATGGGATTCGGAAATACTAGGCTTAGTTGCTGCAATATACAAAGAAGTTGGTAAACAGGAACTGTTTTTGAAGCAGAAGCCGGAGGCTCTTGAAAAACTTGTGGAGATTGCAAAAGTTCAGAGTACGGAAGCATCCAATGAAATTGAAGGCATTGTAACTACAAATACTCGAATTCGTCAGCTTGTGGAAGAAAAAATAACACCGAGAAATCGTAATGAACAGGAAATTGCGGGATATCGCGATGTGCTGAATATCATTCACGAGAACTTTGATGCCATTCCGCTTACCCGAAACTATATTCTCCAGCTTCATAAGATTCTATATAGCCATATGAATAATCCGCTTGCTGGGAAAACGAAAAATGTGCAGAACTATATTAGCGCAACATATCCGGATGGCCATGTTCAAGTTTTGTTTACCCCTCCTGCTCCTTTTGAAACCCCAGAGGCTCTAGACAGAATTTGTGAGGAATTCAATCGGGTGATTGGAAACCTGGAACTGGAACCGTTGATTGCGATACCGGTTTTTATTCATGACTTTTTATGCATTCATCCGTTTAATGACGGTAACGGTAGAATGAGTCGTCTGCTCACAACGTTATTGTTATATCGCTGTGGCTTTTATGTTGGGAAATATATTTCATTGGAGGCGAAAATCGCAGAGAACAAAGATCTGTATTACGATGCGCTTGCAGTTTCTCAAATAGGATGGAATGAAGGAACGGAGGATGTGGTGCCATTTATCAAATATATTCTTGGAACCATATTAGCTGCCTATAGAGACTTTGAAGATCGTATGTCGCTGGTAGAAGAAAAATTGCCGGCGTTGGAAATGGTTCGAAGAGCTAGTCAGAATAAGCCTGGTAAGTTTAACAAGCAGAATATTCGCGAACTTTGTCCATCTCTCAGCGATAGTTCTATCGAAGGGGCATTGCGCAAGCTGGTTGCATACGGAGAATTAAAGAGAGAAGCCAAAGGAAAGAATACTTTCTATTACGGAGGAATGTGGTTT
This sequence comes from Lachnospiraceae bacterium, assembly GCA_024403615.1. Taxonomy (GTDB): domain Bacteria; phylum Bacillota; class Clostridia; order Lachnospirales; family Lachnospiraceae; genus RGIG5612. Next base: position 160,754 of record JAKSRM010000003.1, on the reverse strand, counting down.
GATGAATAAAATCCTATTTGTGTGCCACGCGACGCATGATATGGACCTATGAAAATTTGAAGAGATATGTTTATCACTATTGGATTCATTAAGAATATTAGAATAAGTAAGTGCACGGGAGTTCCGTGCACTTATTTAGAAACAGATAGAGGGTATTAATTATTCCTCATCATCTTCTGCATCAATTTCATCAGAGATTTCCTGATATGTTTTGCTGAGATTTTTGAAGAATTGCAATTCGCAAGGTCTGTCATGCTCGAAAAGTTGTGTTGAAATACCTAAAGCAGAAAATTCTTTGTGACATTTCAGTAAAGTATTTAAGCCTTTATCATCGGTATAACCATATGTGAGAAGGTAAGAATTGCTATCAATGCGTTTCTTTATTTCTGATATTGATAATGACTCATATTTCCTAATTATGCTTACGACTTTTGCAAGTGATTCTGTAGATGATATTTTTATTCCAATTGTTGAACTCATTTTGTACCTCCATTAGAAATCTCGGATATTTTTAATTGGCCGCCCAGGTTCGCTGTTCTTGAAATTGCCACCGTGCCAACCGTTTAAGTGTTCGTTAAATGTTGCTGGATAGATTATAGCGCTTTTTCCTGCAAGATGTGGGTACATTGAAACGCTATAGGTATGATGGCCTTGAATAGTACGGCCATCGTGTTTTGGTCGTTGGCCAGCAAGAATAGTATCGCGTTGTTTTTCTGTCCATTTTCTGGTGGCAGGTTGATGATGCATTAGGCGTTCACGCTCATCATTCCAAAAATCTTTTACAGCCTGTTTACGCCTATTTTTCAGGCGACTAGCTTGATAATGTTTTTTGTATTCTGCTTTTGTTGCTGTCCTATCATGTATTTTTCTGTTAATTGCTTTTAACGGAGTCTCGCTACTGCTTTTGATAGGATGTTCTCTTAAATCTAAACCGGAAGCTCTTTCCGCTATTATATCGGATGCGGACCGATTTGACATTACATAGTTATGAGCTTTTTTGGCTCCAGTGGTACCTGAAAAATGACCGCTGCTTGGTTTACTCATAGTTCACCTCCTTTCTTCTGCTAAAAGCCAGACTGGTTTTGCTAGGAAAAGAGATGATATTTATTCCAGTTTGTTTAAGCTCATTAAAGACTGAATATTTAGATGAACCATATACAATGATAGTTGAGGGCTTTATTACTTTGATAAGTCTACGCAGACCTTCTTCGAATGGAGGTCGATTTTCAAGCTTGTGTAGGCCGCTTGCAACAGTTCCGATAGAAATAATACTGTTTAATGGAATTCCATCAAAGCAATAATCCCATGTTTCAATAGTGCCCCAACGAACATTATTAATTACAGTAATGTTGTTGGTAATAAGCCAGTGACCAAAAGCTCTCATGCGAAATGTGTTGTAACGTTTAATTGCATCTGGAAAATCTGCATTTGTTGAAAAATCAGGAGTTATTGCTCCGGCAAAATGACGGATTATATCCAAAGCTTTGTACGGATTATTCCATATTCCATCGCGCGGGCCATCAAATTTCTGATCATCGATGTAGAAATGAACAAATGCATCTACAAAGAAATCAGGTTCTTTTTTTGACTTTGTTTTGTATATGTGTTTTGCATCTTCGTAAGATATAAGTTCATGAGGAATGATAACTTTGGTGGAGTTGCATATAGGGATATCACTTCCTAAAATAAATTCTGCATCTTTTAACATAAATGCATTCCAAACATCTTGACATCCTGCTCTAGGTGTATTGTTATTAATGTGATTAATCATGAAAGAATCTCCTTTCCGATAATGAAAGGTGATTTACATTCCGGTAGCAAATCACAAGATATGAGTTGGCTATGAATGATACCGGACATCACTCGTCAGTGATGTGTCATTCATATAAAAATGCAAATAATAAAATGGCTGCATCTCTATGCTTCACTCTGATGTAGATAAGGTTACTGTCAATATTGATAATTGTAGATAAGGTGGAATAGAGTTACTGTTTTGAGAAAAGAGGGAAAATATGGATGGATATAAGGCTCCGCACTTGTGTGGAGGAATATTATTTGATTTATTTCTTGTGGCAAGAAAGCCAAGAAAGAAAATGAGAAATCGGCAAATGACAGGGACAGATAATTTGTCAGACGTTGATGTATATAAAGGCCTTGTCTATGTTGTTACAGGCGAAGATATGGGTGATTATAGTGGAGGGTCTATTAGAAAATGTGTTTCACAGTATAAGTGTTGTGACAGTAGTAAAGGCTCATATGTTCCGTTTACGGACCCGGGAATCAGAAATGCCTTCGTTTCATGTATGACAAATGAAAAGGAATCAATATATAGCAGACTTATTACTTTCAAGAATAAATATCTAAACGATGGAAAATGTGAATGGTTAATTCGTGCTATTGTAGATACCCTTCAGAATGATAACTATATTGATGAAGAGGAGGTATTTGAAGTTGAGAATGGCAGTTTTATTCCTAAGAAGGAACTGAAAGATATTCGGGAATTTAACTTTGTTGTGTTCATAGGGAGTGTACTAAAATATGTAATTGATAAATACCCTGATTGCGAATCAGGTAAAAGCACTTTTTTGAAATGGTACACAAGATGCAGTGAGCGATCTGAATGGAAGTTTTGCAGTGACATTGGAAATGCTTTGGCTCCGGTTAAGGTTACATTTGAAATTCACTCGACGAAGAAAACTGGAACACCGGATAGTAAGGTGACTGTTGAAGAGAAAAAAATAGTTTCATTAGCATCGGTTGAAACAGAGGACTTTGACGAGGAGACCTTAATGGAAGCGAAGAGATTTTGTCTCAAGTATGAGGATGAGATGGATTTACTTCCACTTTGTCAAATTGCTTATGATGTTGATCCCTTACATAGAGATGTAAGAAAAATGTATACCGATTATAAACTTTCTAATTCTAAGGTCAGAAGAAAAATAATGGAATTAAAGGAGATTCCAATTTTAGATTTTGCTGATAAGAAGTGGAAAGAGAAATGTATTAATAGGTATAATACGCAAATTCATGAGGATGGTCTTACTACAAAAGAATTTTTATATGAAGGAGCAAAGAATTTTCACAGAGCTTATGAGAGATATTCAGGTTATGAAATAGTGGATTTTGATCCAAGAATATTTGACAGACCATTTAGCGGAGGAATGGCACAAGCTTTTTTGAAAGATAGACCAACTAATTTATGTAACTATATTATAGATTTTTATTGGTATAAAAAAGAAGAACCAGAGCATTATGTAGAACCACCTATGGATTATTTGTGGCATCTGTGTGATTTAGGAGGATGCTCGGAAAATGAGCTGACATACTGGGTCTGCAAGTTTATTATTACTAGCAGTTATCAAATGGTTGGAGATGGATTTCCAATTGATGAAAAATGGTGCAATGTAAGTATTGATCAAGAGCTAATACATACGCAAGAGGATATGTATTATTACGCGTTGCTCCAGTTGTATTGGCTATACATGATTGAAAGAAAAACAGAAATATAAGTAAGTGAAACTGAACTTGTTGAATTGACATTATTTCCGGAAAATTAAGGCATTTTGAAGCACTTCACTAAATTTAGAGGAGATAAAAAAGTATGAATAAAATCCTATTTGTTTGTCACGGCAATATCTGAACATGAACCAAAAAACCTTGATTTTAAGGGATTTTTTGAAGCCAAGATGGATTTTTACACGAGATTTACACGAGTTGCTGAAAGCAAAAACAGGCAAATAACGAAAGATTGCAACGATACAAGAAGAAAAACTGACGATTTTATTTGAGCATTGGGTCATAGGCCGGATGCTCGTTTTTTTATGCAACAAAAAAGAAATGATCCCACGTTTACCGTACACCCAGCTAACAAAGCGCCAGGAGGTCATTCCTTTCATATGCATAAGATAACATGAATATAGCCAAAAGTCAAACTTCCCGGACACAATTTTCTATAAGAGAATAAAAATTATTTTCATCTGATCCGGATTTGTGCATTCGCATAATACTGCAAAGATTGTCAACAAATTGCAAGCCAGGTTCTTTTTGAGAATCTCTGGACATTATGGCCTGTACATGGTTATAACTTGAAATTCGGTCAACGATTTTTTCTTCAAAATCCCGCTTATTAAAAGTGTCAAAAACAATACTTATATCTTCTTCAATTGATGAAACGATTTTAGCAAGAAGTGTAATGTAAGTATCTTCTTTAAATGCTTGAGGAAAGCCAACTCCCTTTTTTACATAGCATGAATATATTATTAAATGGTTTAAATCATTAAGCTCCTCCAGCATCCTGACTTTTATTCTCTGATACTTTCTGTCTAAAAGAGTGGCTTTGAACTCAGTGAAAACCTTCATTTTATCGTTGCTTGAGATAGGTATATTTTCTATCTTTTTCTTGAAATGTTTATAAGCGGACATAGCGGTTTCTTTGGAAGCAATTAGCAGTCCAGTTACAATAAAGTATTCATCGTTTTCAGTTTCATCTACGTATAAAATCATAGGGATATTTCTTTTTTAATGTACGATGTGGTTGTATTTTATGAACGGGTGGAAAGTGATTATAAGTGCCTATTTTATATTAATATGATAATTAATGGTTGATGGTTGCTTTGATTCTGGAAATTAGTTTTTCTTTTAATTCTTCCGGGTTTTCCCAGACAATAACATTCAGATGATTAATGTCAAAATGTATTTTTTCTTTGATTGTTGTTCCATCTGGTGCCAGTTCTCCATCAAACCAATCTTTTCGGCATGTGTATATGACGGGTTTTCCTAATCCTCTGGCATATCCGGCCTCGTAATATACACCTCCACGATATCCGGTCATATCAGCGACAACAAAATGTGATCTGTTTATTCCGGCTATTATTTCGTCTGTAATATCATTGTTGTGTTCATAGTTGTCCACCCTGAAAGCCTTATAACCACATTCTGGATTTTCAATAGCCGGTTTTATGGCTTCATCGTAGACATTTTTCATTTCAGAAGAAAACCACATAGCTATAAAGGCAGAATTTGAAGTATCATCTTTTATATTAATGAGTTCACAGTTCTTATAGCCTTTAAGAGTTAGCGTATAAGATGAATCAAAAGGATTGAGGTTTTTTCCTATATTCTCGACCAAACCGTAATCCACAGCAAAATGAATCAGAGCAATCAATTCTTCTTCATTTTTTGCATATGCTATTGCAGGCTCAGACGGTATCTCTATTTGTTGTCCGTAGTATTCTGATTTTCGATACATCCATGATATGAGTTTAATAAGTTTGTCCTCAATGGATTTTGGAACTATAGGACTATTTACAATACTATCAAGATCGTCACTCTTAATATACACGATATTTTTCTTATTCCAGTTTTCTTTTGTATATCCTGAAATAATGTGCTTATGAGGAAATGAATACAATTTATCTTCGGTAACATCAGTTAGTCTATACATACCGCAGTTATCACATTTAACTGTAGAGTTTTGATTTAGAGGGCCATTGAATTGTATTTGGGCATTTCTTCCGCATAATGGACATTCAGACATATTGGATCTCCTTTGCTTGTTTTATTTATGCTTTTTCTTTCCCCGCTGATTAATAGGCGATTTCATCAGCGGAGACTTCTTGAAAATCTCTATCATTGTCTTAAACTCTTCTTGGGAGAGTTTACTGTAGTTTATGCCAAGTCTGCGGCAGAACAGAATAATTTGTTTTTCTTCTGGACTTCCGTGAAATTGTGACATTTCTTCCATGTCTTTTGTTATTTCTTGTGCAATCGGAGTAGTAGATCCGCTTGCAGAATCATTTTTATGATTTTCTTTTATATCTAAAAATAGTTTATCTATATCTTCGTGAATCCGACTAGTAAAATATTCTTTTTCGCTTATGTGTGAAGCTTCAAGTGTCTTTATTTCGTGATCATTGTCAGCAGGATTGTATTTTCTAATGATTTCATTTCTTGCATGGTCAACGAATGTATTTAAGTTCTGAATCTGCATGCTTGCAATGCCATCAACATAAATCTCAGCGTCAGACATAAGGTCATCAAAGGCTGGATTACATATCATTTCGCTGAACAACCTGTTATTAAAACGTCTGGATTTCAGTTTTTCAATAGCTGCATCATCCAGATGCAGTTCCTCTATTGGTGTAAGCTGCTGATATCTATTTTCGGTAAGGCCTAACAGATAGTCTGTTGATACATTATAGAATTTAGCAAGAGCAACGATGCTGTAATGGCTGATGTCCTTGTAATCATCATTTTCATAATTATTGAGAGCAGATGAAGAAATGCCAATCGCTTTTGACAATTCTTCAAGCGTCAGTCTCTTTTCAACTCTTAAATCTTTTAATTTTTCCTGAATAGATAATTTTACCTGCATTTGTCCTTCATCAAAAATAAAACAAACATATGTTTGTTTTATTATAGCACTTTTGTGAGAAATGTAAAGATTAGTATGGAGTAATAAATATCCAAAAGCGTGGAAATTACCGGGAATTGCGGACTTATACAACCTTTTGGATATACGGGATGAGGCATCTTTTTATGATAGATTTTCAATATCCGATAGGGAAATCGGATATTGAAAACTGAATATGCAGCTCCCGGTTTATATCTGCATATGTGGAGCACGAGGGGATTTCATCGCCATGACCTTTATGAAAAGCGAGCGACAAAAATGAAGATCCCCAATAGGGTAGACGGCATAGCCTTATTGCCATGATACATATGCAGGACAATGATACTTCCGTAATTCGCGGCCCGGCCACAATGAAGGCGGGGAGGTGAGAGTCCTATGAGCATCAGCCAGATGCGGCCGGAGAGTTCCCAGTTCTTTCCTGGGGTGTCGGGGACAAATGAAATCTTTTACGAAAGGAGGTTTTCTATGAAAAAGATTGAGAAAGAAACAATCCTGATTACCAGCGAAGGGGATTCTGCCTATGAAATCTTTACTTATAACAGCAGTCTGAAACGTAGATTGGCCGCCTTTGCAACGAGATATCCGGAATTATGCAAAAAAATAAGATTCAGTACGGATGGAAGTGAAACCTATTCAGTCGATAAAAGCCGTGTGTCCATAAGACTGTTACCTCCATACAGTGAATAAAGACGGAAGGCTCTTTCAGAGCAGGCAAAAAAAACTGGGTTAAAAGGCACATATGTTCGGAGGTAAGTACGGTTAACAAAATGAATTTTGTGTTCAAAATATCATATCTGGAAATGAAAAATAGAAAATAAAATCAGCGGTTGGATAATACTACGACAATTATAAAAAGGAGGGATGTTATGGGGAAAATTTATGGATATGTCCGGGTATCAAGCACAGACCAGAATGAAGAACGGCAATTGGTAGCACTCCAACAGGAAAAAATCCCCCAAGACCATATCTATATGGATAAGCTTTCGGGGAAAGATTTTAATCGTCCAGAATATCAGAAGATGGTGAAAAAGCTACGGAGGGGAGACCTTCTTTATATCCTTAGCATTGATCGGTTGGGAAGAAATTATGAGGAGATTCAGAACCAATGGAGAATTCTTACCAAAGAAATAGGAATCGACATTTGTGTAATCGATATGCCACTGCTGGATACCAGAAGGGGTAAAGACCTTATGGGAACCTTTATTGCGGATTTGGTGCTGCAAATTTTATCTTTTGTTGCCCAGAGTGAAAGGGAAAACATACGAAAACGACAGGCACAGGGAATCGCAGCGGCAAAAGCAAGAGGTGTTCATATGGGAAGACCAGTGAAGGAAGTTCCGGATGATTTTAAAAGAATTGTCCAAAAGTGGGAGAAAAAGGAAATGTCATTGGATGAGGCGTTGGCAAAGTGCGATATGTCGGAATCCACGTTTTACAGGCGATTAAGGGAACAGAGAATCATGAAAAAATATAAATAAAACCGTCAAAAGGTTTACCTTTTGACAGTTTATTTTTCGAAAAAAATTATACCATTCCAATAGTGAAAAATCAATAAAATTCGATGTTTCAGAGGCATATTTTAAATGATATTTACGATTTTGCTATCTAAATAATATAACAAAAGGTTTTTAAGGATATTCTTCAAAAGGTAAACTTTTTGACTAAAAGAAATATTAGGAGATGCTTAAATGGACATTGCTAATTTGGAACAATATTTGTTGCTATTAAAAAAAGATTTTAACGAAATTATTCAAGAACAAAGAGAAATATTTGAATTTGAAAATATTACCTTTGAAAACAGTAACATAAATACAGAAGAATTTATCCACGCAATCTCAATAAATAGTCAAAAATTTAAAGAATTACTAGAGATTGGCAGTGAGAATGATTTGTTGGAACGCTATAAAGGGCTAACGGATTACATTTCTTATTTAGACAATGGAATTAGAAAAAAAATAGAGGAGAAGGAATTATTAGTTTTAATGCACATAAGCCTTTATCTTCTTAATTTCAATCTTTTTTATAAACCATTAATTAGTGAGAAGTCTTTTAAATCTCAAGAAAATGAGAAAGCCTTTGTATTTCGTGGAGAGAAAGATATTTTATATTCCTTAACACCAAGTATGTACAGAAAAAATGATTTATATGATTTGGGTAATTTAATTGATTATGACGAAATTGAGAATGTATATGATAGTACTGGGCTTAATGAAAAATATAAAACCATTTTTCCAAAAGGGGAAGAAACAGATAAAGATTCCAGAGAGAGTAAATATTCATTTTACCAACAGTATGCTTCTCTAAGCCCAATGCTGGATTTTTCTTCAAACTATGAAACAGCTAAAGCTTTTGCCAGTGAAAATTATGATATAGATGGGTGTATTTATGCGTTAAGAAAGGAATTACCATCTAATAATTATGAATCTTGGCCAGAGAAAATTGATATTAAAAATATTAATCATAAATTAACTTTGAGCGATACGCTTTGTGGGAGGAGGATTTTTTATCTTACCCATGTAGATTTTGAGTTTAGTTATTCTGTTGTTGGAAAAACAAGTCGGAATGATTTGATTGATATTTTGGACGGATGTTACGTCTTTGTGAATAAAGCCGTTTTAATAAACAATAACTTAATTTGTCCATTTACTAAAGAAATGTTTGCAATAATATCATTTAGCGCTGAAGAAAAGAGGAAGTATGTTTTTTCGCAAGAGGCACAAAGGAACCTGAAGAAAAAACAGATTTCTAAAAATTTAAATAATAGTTTCCAAATTCCAGTTATAGATAATTACAAAAATTTAAAGTTGAAAGTAGCTTCTGATGTAGTGTATAGGAAACGTAATAATAAAGTGATACTCCTAAAAACTGATAAATCAAAAACCTATAATTTTGTAGGATCTATTGGTTATATCTTAGATTTCTTTAAGGATGATTATCGTAGAGTTAATGACTTGATTGAAACAATAAAAAAAGATTTCAAAGGAATAAATGCCAGTAACCTTTTAAGCATAAAAGGGATGATTAAAATACTGGTTGAAGAAGAGATATTGATAAAAAACAACGAACTAGTTGCTGATTTTACTCCTGCAATTCTTTTGTCCAAGGGGGCATTTTATAAATCAGAAGAGCTCACTAATTGTGCATTTGAATTGACGTATAGGTGCAACGAAAAGTGTAAATATTGTTACTGCTGTACTGATGATAAGGATGAACTTTCTACCGAGGAAATAAAGAATATTATTGATCAACTCTATGAGATGAATGTATTGGAATTGACATTTACAGGAGGAGATCCATTTGTTAGAAAAGATATCTTTGAAATTCTTAAATATACATACTGTAAAGGTTTTGCATTTAACATTTTTACAAATGGAATAGCTCTTAGCGATAGCGATTTATTGACGATAAAAGCACTGCACCCTAAAACTATTCATTTTTCAATACATTCACATAGGGCAGAAATTCACGACGCTTTTACACAGGTAAAAGGCTCTTTCGAAAAAACCATTAGTGTTATTAAAAAATGCATTTTATTGGGGTTGCCGACAAATATTAAATTTACGGTAACAAATCAAAATATGGAAGATGTGGATGGTGTTCTTTCGTTTGCAGAAGAACTAGGCACAACTATACAAATATCAACAGAGGTTTTCTCAAAAAATGATGGAGATTCATCGACACTTCAGTTTTGCTGTTATAATCAGGAAAAGCTATTCAACGTATATGATTTGGAAAAGAAACATATTGTCGTGAAGTGCTCAGAAGGCCATAGTGATTTACAAGAATACTCAGAAGATGGAAGAATATGTGGGGCAGGAGATCATGGTATAACAATTAATCCTTATGGTGATATCTACACATGTAATTCTTTACCTATATCAATAGGAAATGTTAGAGAAGAAAGAATCAGCCATATTTGGAATTATTCTGAGGAATTAAAGAAAATACGAAACATAAAATGGAACATGATTCAAGGGTGCGAAAAATGTAATGATAAACATTTGTGTAATTTCTGTCTTGGAAATGCCTACACTCAGAATGATGGAATAATAAAACAGTATGATAACGCGTGCTTTTATACTCAAACGCGTAAGCATTATTATGAAAGGAAGGAGGCACTGGAAAATGACATTTGAAAATGTTGAAATGGTTTCATGCGGGGAATACCAGGCATCTGCTACAGATTGCTGTACTCGTTATTATGAGAGCAATTGTGGTATTACTTATAGAAACAATTAATTGAAGATCGATTCTAAAAAGGGAGCCCATTGAAAAAGTCTCCCTTTTAGAATTTAAAATTGTGAAATTGTTGCGACGAGTGAATGTTATATATTTGCACATTGGCTGCAAAATAAATTCATGAAAATGATATTAATGCTATGCAGATAAAGTGATCGAAACCGTAATGATTGAGTTGGTATTGCTGGTTTTTGTTGCATCGTTTTATTAAGAAGGTTTGAGCATTATAGGCGCCTTACGCAAGGTGCAGGAGTAAGACTCCGCCGGAGTGCTTAAGGCAGAGCCTTGCTCGGGTCAAGGATGAAATGCCTTGTCAGGTTAAGGGCAGATGCCCTTGCCCAGTGATGTGACGTTGCGTCACTTCATACTGGGTTATAATCTGGCGCAGAAGGCAGATTTTTAGGTAGCTAACGCTGCTTTTTTTATGCGAATTTTTGAGAAAGGAGGAAAAGGGATAATGAAATTAACAAGACATAACGGGAGAAGTGGATCAAAGGGAACATACAGTTCAGTTCATAATGACCGGAATTTCAACATAGAAAATGCAGAGCATATTGATGCTGAAAAAGTTAGGGAAAACATTTACTGGGACTGTTATCAGGGATTTCGTGATAATGATTCCGGAAAGGAATATGTAAGTTTTGAGGACGTAGAAATACTCTTCTATGCGAAAAACTATCTGGATTTTGTTGAGAATCAGAATGAACGAAATGAGAAAAACAGACATCCGGAAAGGAACAGATCAACAGAAGATATTTATAAGAATAAAAGAACCTGTCCGGAAGAAAGCATTCTTCAGATTGGGAACATGGACAACACCGTTCCGGCAGAAGTATTAGTGAATGTTGCCACGGATTTTTTCGCAGAACTGGACAGACGGTATGGCAGCTGTCTACATATTCTCGACTGGGCTCTGCATATGGATGAAACCACTCCGCATATTCATGAGCGACATGTTTTTGACTGCGAAAATAAATATGGAGAAATCTGTCCGCAACAGGAAAAGGCTCTTGAAAAACTGGGAATAGAACTTCCCAATCCAGAAAAGCCATCGGGAAAAAATAACAACCGGAAGATGACCTTTGATGCAGAGTGCAGAAATCTTTTGATGGATATTAGTGAAAAATATCGGTTGGATCTGGATCGGGAACCTGAGTATGGAGGCCGGGCTTATATGGAAAAGCAAGAGTACATTCTTAACGCACAGAAACAGAAACTTGAAGCCACGAATGAAGCGTTAAAAGAAGCCACAATAAAACTATCGGATATTGAAACTCTGGTAGATAGAGTTTCAGATGTGGCTTATGAAAAAGCATGTGAGGTCGTTACCGAAACAGTCCGGGATGAAGTGATAAATCGGAATATTGACCTGATAAAAGTCTACGGAAATGAAATTCTGAAAGACAAAAAAATCCCGAACAAAGAAAAGAATATTATAAAAAAGCATCTGTCGAAAATCATTACAGACATCAAGAACTCAGCAAAAGAAATATTCCAGAATATCAGCAGAAAACTTAAGGAACCGCTTGTAAGGGAAACTAATAAAACTGAAATCAGGAACGAAACAAGAAAGTCCGTGAAAGAGCTGCTTCTTGAAAAAGCAAAGTCTGATGCAGAGGCTTATAACGCTTCAATAAGAAATAAAAAACGAGAAAAGGAAATCGAGATTTAGAAGGAAGATGGAAGTATGGATTTTAACATTATCAGGGAATCAATTCCATTAGAAATTGCAGCAAAGCATTACGGAGTTGAAACGAAAAAAGGTATGTGTCATTGCCTGTTTCACAACGATAAAACTCCGAGCATGAAACTATACAAAGACAATTATTATTGCTTCGGATGTGGAGCACACGGGGATGTGATTGACTTCACAAGCAGGCTGTTCGGATTGGGAATCTATGATGCAGCATCAAAGTTGGTAACTGATTTTCGATTAAAGATTCCGATAGAAAGAACGTTCAAAGAAGCTGAAAGAAAAGAAAAAATGGATAAAGTAAGAGAGGCTCTGTCGGAAGAAAAAATCCGCAGAGCCTTTTCCATTTCCCAAAATGAAATCCGAAAAAAACTTGTTGATCTGAAAGTAAAGATGGATGAATGGAAGTATGGTTTAAAACCGAAAAACATGGATGTGCCGCCAGAAGAATGGGATGAAAGATTTGTAGCTGCTCATGTTTATGGCGATTATCTGGATGAACTGATCGACATAATTGATTTCGGAGAAAATTATGAGGTGTTTGAATTATGGGAATACCGAAAGGAGGTGGATGACTTTGTTGAGAGAATCAGAAGAATTGAACAAACAGCAGATGGAAATAATCAAACAGGAACTTCTTCCGGAAGAGTGTGTGAAGGAGCAACTTGAGTACACAGAAAAGGGTCTGGTCAGGCAGACAATATCTAACTGTATTATTGCTATCAGAGAAGATCCTATGCTGAAAGATGCCGTGAGATTCAATGAATTATCGGAACGTGTTGATATAGTAAAGGATGTCGGCTGGCCAAGGGATACCGTTACGTTAACTGATATGGATAGATATAACATAATGCTTCGGATGGAACAGGCTTACGGTCTGGTATCAGATAAGAAGATTGATATGGCCATTAACATAGTCGCAAACGGAAACAGATATCATCCCATCAGAGATATTCTGTGCTCACTTAAATGGGATGGTACCGAAAGGGTGAAGCATGCGCTGCATCATTTCCTTGGAGCAGAAGAAAATGAAATGTCGAAAGAAGCATTGAAGCTTTTCATGCTTGGTGCAGTCAGCAGGGTATTTAATCCCGGATGCAAATTCGAAATAATGCTCTGCCTGGTTGGAAAACAGCAGGGTGTTGGCAAATCAACTTTCTTAAGGTATCTGGCAATCAATGATGACTGGTTTACAGACGACATCAAGCATCTGGATGACGAGAAGATCTATCAGAAGTTTCAGGGACATTGGATCATCGAACTTCCGGAGATGTTAGCTGCTATAAACGCTAAAAATGTGGAAGAGATAAAATCATTCTTAAGCAGGCAGAAAGACAGCTACAGACTTCCTTATGACAGGTTTTCAAAAGACAGGCCGAGACAGTGTGTTTTTGGAGGAACATCAAATAAAAAGCAGTTCCTTCCGATGGACAAGTCAGGCAACAGAAGGCTGATACCGGTAGAAGTAAATATTGATAATGCTGAAGTACATATTCTGGATGAAGAACAGAAATCCAGAGAATACATTTTGCAGATGTGGGCTGAAATAATGGAAATATATCGAAGCAGGCAGTTTAAATTAGTTCTTCCTAAACATCTTGAAAAGCAACTTTCAGAATATCAGATTGAATTTACACCGGAAGATCTGGACGAAACTGCAATCATAAATTTCCTTAATGAAACGAATGAGGAGTATGTTTGTACGATGATGATATTTTACGAGGCATTAGGACATTCGGCATATGAAAGACCACCGAAATGGCAGTCAACAGCTGTAAATGAAGTAATTGGAAAGATTGGCGGATGGGAGTCTGTAAGCTCACACAGATTTGAAAAATATGGCATACAGCGTGCCTGGAGAAATGTAAACAAAAAACAATTCGGTAATGACGGATTCATAAAATTGACAGATCAAATGGAAATCCCATTTTTGACATAGATAAATTGACACATAGATTACAGGGATGTTTATAAGTTTGTTTACTCAAAAAATGAGCTCACTTGTAGTATCAGAAGCATGTGTAAACAAGTAAACAAAGAATTGTAGGAAAAATATAAAAAAGAAGAATAAATAAAATAGGTCGGTAAAAAGTTTTAGGAGCCATGTTTACGATATTCGTTTACGGTTCTTTTTATATTCGGCCAGATAGGAGGACGGATGAAAGAAAATGTAAATTACAGTGACAGATATGTTCTGACAATAGAAGAAGCTGCCAGATATTTTCATCTTGGTGAGAAGAAAATCAGGCAGATGACAGAAGAAAATCCGAATGCGGATTTTTATTTTATGAATGGAAACAGATGCCTGATAAAGCGCAAGCTGTTTGAACAGTATATTGATGCAGCAACGGTAGTGTAAGTGATAGTTGCCGTTTTTGCATGGCAGAATGGAATGGAAGAAGTGCGACAGATATGATAAAATCAGCATGTCCACAAAGGACAAAAACTGAATATTGTATCGTTGCTCTTCTTTCGTTAGAAAGGAGTACGTATGATAGAAAAACGAAAAGATAAAAAAGGACGAATCCTTAGAGACGGAGAGAGTCAACGAAAAGATGGAAGGTATATGTACCGGTATCGTGATGTGAACGATGAGGTCCAGAGCGTTTACAGCTGGAGGTTGGATCGAAATGATCCGGTTCCCCGTGGCAAGAAGTTTGAAATGCCGTTAAGGGATATGGAAAAGCAGATTGCCCAGGATATGTTTAACGGAATTATCTCCAGGGGCGGAAATGTTACCGTAGCTGAACTGGTGGAGAAATATACTTCACTGAAGACAGGAGTCAGACACAGTACTCTTGCAGGTTACAAGATGGTCAACAATATGCTCAAAAGGGAGGATTTCGGAAAGCAGAGGATTGATAGGATCAAACTGTCAGATGCCAAGAGATGGCTCATTACGCTTCAAAAGAATGGAAAAGGTTATAGCACCATTCATGTTATCCGAGGTGTTTTGCGTCCAGCATTCCAGATGGCTGTAAATGACAGACTGCTCATAAGCAATCCTTTTGATTTCCCACTTTCAACAGTAATCATCAATGATTCTGTTACCAGAGAGGCTATCAGTCATGATGAGGAAAGAAGATATATGGAGTTCATAAAGAACGACAAACACTTTTCCAGATATTATGATGGCATTTACATCCTGCTTCATACAGGACTGAGAATTTCAGAATTCATTGGGCTCACGATCAATGATATCCGTTTTGATGAGATGCAGATTAATGTGGATCATCAGCTGATCCGAACAAGCCAGATGGAGTACATTATCGAGGAACCGAAAACATCCAGTGGTAAAAGACTGGTTCCGATGAGTGAGGAAGTTGCGGCCTGCTTTAAAAGAATCATCAAAAATCGTCCGAAATTCCGAGAGGAACCAACAGTAGATGGTGTTTCAGGATTTCTGTTCTTTGATAAGAACGGAAGACCAATGGTAGCAATGCACTGGGAAAAGTATATGCAGCACATTATTGAGAAATACAACAGCATTTACAAACAGGAACTTCCAAAGATTACGCCTCATGTATTACGCCACACTTTCTGTTCCAGAATGGCGAATACCGGAATGAGTCCCAAGACTCTTCAGTACATCATGGGACATTCGGACATCAGCGTAACATTTAATACATATACTCATATTTCATCAGATGAGGCACAAAAGGAATTTAACAGGGTCTGTGAAGTCATCCCATTTTCAAATGGCAGAACTGACGAAATCAAACGGCAGAAATGCCTCGTGTAAAACTTGTGATTTTACACGAGATTTTACACGAGATTCCGACTAAAATATGCGAAATTAGGGATGGAATATGCGGACTTACAGAAAATTTTAGAAGTATAAAAAAGTCCGAAAAACCTTGTAAATTCAATAAAAATCGGAGTTATGAGAACTTATGAAAACTAAAGTAAAAATACTTTTCATTTGCCACGGCAATATTTGCCGCTCGGCTATGGGCGAGAGCCTGTTCCGATATATGCTGGAGCAGGAAACCTATCCGCTTTCTCAAATCGAAGTGGATTCTGCAGCTACCAGCCGGGAAGAAATCGGCAACGGAATGTATCCGCCGGCAAAGAGAAAATTAGACGAAAAAGGAATCCCGAACGGAAACCATCGTGCCCGTCAGATTACTCAAAAGGACTACGAAGAATCCGATTTGATTATTATCATGGACAAAGAAAACCTACGAGGCATCCAACGGATTATTCCAGAAGATACCGAAAAAAAGATTTTCTTTCTCATGGACTTTGCAGATGAGAAATGGTGTGATGATTTTGAATTAGGAAAGACCGACAGCGCCTATACTCAGAAAAAATATCCAAGAGATGTGGCAGATCCATGGTTTACGGGAGATTTTGAAAAGACCTATCAGGACCTGGTGATGGGATGCACTGGGCTTCTACGAATATTGAAAAAACATATCCGTTTGCACTTTACTGTGTTAAAATAAACAAAAACATTAAAGGAGAAGAACGATGCCGAACGTAATGAATACACCTTATGGATATGACTATGTAATAGACTTAAAAGACCGTGAAAATAACGGTATCCGTTATGTCACCAGATACAATAAAAATGGCGAGCGGGAAGAAGTAATGAGCGTTGCTCTGGATGCAGAAGGAGAGCATGACCGTTACAATATGTGTGACACCATTATGTGTAAAATGCCTACCGGCGTAACCATCGACGAGGCGTTTAAAATGTGCCACACCCATGAATATGGATTCGAGACCTTTTTCGTAGACAGCGGCCTCATGCATTTATATGTAGATGGAAAATGCTGCATGGTTCAGAAAGGCGATATCATCCAGCTTCAGCCAGGCCAGCTTCATTCGATGGCTACGGAAGAGGACGTAAAATGGAGAGGTTTCTTACATGACATGGATTCTTTCAAAAACGGCGTAAAGAATGGCTATACCTCAAATCTTTTAGGTGAAGGAAGTAAAGACCCAGAATTTATTGCAGCAAAAGCAAGAGCTGGCACAGATTTCATTCCATGCGAAGCTCCAGTATATGAAGAAATTCCTACCGAAGAAATGAGCGCTGTTCGTCATCCAGATCGTCCTCTTGCAGTATTCAAACTGGACGGCGTAACCGTTAAGCCAATCACACGCAGATGTGAGAACGCTGGCGTTTGTGAATTAGTTCTGGCACAAATGGAACCGGGCTTCTCCATGAGCTATAAATATCATCGTCAGAGAGAGCAGTTCTATGTTCGTGAAGGCAAAGTAAAACTGACTCTGTTTGGAGAGGAATATATTGTAACCAGCGAAAGCATTATCAACGTTCCAATGCTGGCTCCATTCACCATTACCGCTTTAGAACCAAGCGATGTATATGATGTAAGTGGCCAGGCTCATTGGTTTGCCTTCTTCTTAAATTATGAGTCCATCTGTAAAAATGATCCGGAAAGATTAAAGGACCCAGAGACTCTGAAGAAATTAAAAGCACAGTTCCATGTGGAAGTAGAAAGTATCGATTTTAAATAAACAGGAGGAGTTATGGCCAGAGAATATTGGAAACCGGGCAATATGTTATATCCGCTTCCAGCAGTTATGGTCAGCTGCGGCAGAGAAGGAGAAACGCCTAACATCATAACTTTAGCATGGGTAGGAACGGTTTGCTCCGACCCAGTCATGGTAAGTATTTCTGTTCGTAAGGAACGGTTTTCCCATGCCATCATTTCCGACACAAAAGAATTCGTTATTAATCTTGTGAACGAAGACACGGCCAAGGCCATGGATTGGTGCGGCGTAAAATCCGGCAGAGATTTTGACAAATTCAAAGAAATGAATCTGACCGCCGTTCCATCAAAAACCGTAGGTGCTCCAAGCATTGAGGAATGTCCAGTAAGCCTGGAATGTAAAGTAAAACAGGTACTGGAACTGGGAAGCCACGACATGTTTGTTGCGGAAGTTACGGCAGTTTCTGTAGATGGAAAATACATGGACGAAAAAGGTCTGTGCGACATGGGCAAAATGAACCTGATTGCATATAATCACGGAGAGTATTGCAAGTTAGGTGAAAAAGTTGGAAAATTCGGGTACAGCGTAGCAGGTACCGGAAAGAAAAAATAAAGGAGAACAACAATGGGAGAATTTTTTGAGAACGTACCAGAAGTAAAATACGAAGGACCAGACAGCAAAAATAAATTTGCGTATAAATTTTATGACCCGAAGAAAATCGTTAGAGGTAAAACTTTAGAAGAACAGCTGAAATTTGCGATGGCTTGGTGGCATACTCTTGGCGCTGACGGAACCGATATGTTCGGCGTTGGAACCATGGACAAGAGCTTTGGCACAAATGATCCAATGGATCTGGCAAAAGCAAAAGTTGATGCTGGCTTTGAAATGATGAATAAATTAGGCATCAAGTATTTCTGCTTCCATGACAGAGACTTAGCTCCAGAAGGCGCTACCATCGCAGAAAGCAACGAAAGACTGGATGTTATTTCTGACATTATCGTAGACAAACAGAAAGAATTCGGAATCAATTGCTTATGGGGAACTGCAAACTGCTTCAACAACCCACGTTACATGCACGGCGCTGGCACAGCTCCAAACGCTGATGTATTTGCTTTCGTAGCAGCTCAGATTAAAAAGGCTATGGAACTGACCGTAAAATTCGGCGCTAACGGATATGTATTCTGGGGCGGCAGAGAAGGTTATGAAACCTTATTAAATACCGATATGGGTCTGGAATTAGACAACATGGCTCGCCTTCTTCATATGGCTTGTGATTATGCAGACAAGATTGGTTTCAAAGGCGATTTCTACATCGAGCCTAAGCCAAAGGAGCCTACAAAACATCAGTATGATTTCGATGCAGCAACCGCTATTGGCTTCTTAAGAAAATATGATTTAACCGATCGATTCAAAATGAACATCGAAGCAAACCATGCTACTTTAGCAGGCCATACGTTCCAGCATGAACTTCGTGTTGCAAGAGTAAACGGTATGTTCGGTTCTATCGATGCAAACCAGGGCGATGAACTGTTAGGATGGGATACCGACCAGTTCCCAACAAACATCTACACCGCAACCTTAGGTATGTATGAAGTAATCAAGAACGGCGGCTTCACCAACGGAGGATTAAACTTTGACGCAAAACAGCGTAGAGGTTCTTACCGCTTAGAAGATACTGCAATCGGCCATATCATCGGTATGGATACCTTTGCTTTAGGTTATTTAATCGCAGACAAGCTGATCGAAGATGGACGTATTGATGAGTTCGTAGCAAACAGATATGCT
The DNA here is from genome assembly GCA_024403615.1 of Lachnospiraceae bacterium. Classification (GTDB taxonomy): domain Bacteria; phylum Bacillota; class Clostridia; order Lachnospirales; family Lachnospiraceae; genus RGIG5612. Next base: position 141,162 of record JAKSRM010000003.1, on the reverse strand, counting down.
AGCTGGACAACCGGTATCGGCAAGAGCATCATCGATGGCAAGGAAGACTTTGAATCTCTGGCAGCTTATGCTGAGAAGATGGGAGACGTAACTACCAACATTAGCGGCGAGCAGGAATACTTAGAGTCTGTAATCAATCAGGTAATGTTAAGCTTATAATTATATATTTGGCAAGCCGTTGGCGATTGCTGGCGGCTTGTCCTTTTTTGAGGAGAATTATGTTATACATAGGAATCGATCTGGGAACATCATCTGTAAAACTTCTGTTAGTAGATGAAAAAGGCAACATTGTAAATGAAGTATCAAAAGAATATCCATGCGATTATCCAAATCCAGGTTGGAGTGAGCAAGCTCCGGAAAATTGGGTAATTAATACTTTTGCTGGCGTAAAAGAGCTGATAGCCGATATTGATAAAAGTCAGGTAGTTGGCATTGGTTTAGGTGGCCAGATGCATGGATTGGTTATTCTGGATAAGGAAGACAAGGTACTTCGCCCAGCGATTTTATGGAATGACGGAAGAACGGAAAAACAGGTTCAGTTCCTGAATGGTGAAATTGGAAAAAGCAAGCTGAGCCAATACACCGGAAACATTGCTTTTGCTGGTTTTACGGCTCCAAAGGTTCTTTGGGTGAAAGAAAATGAACCGGAACTTTTCGAACAGATCGAAAAGGTGATGCTTCCAAAAGATTATATGAACTATGTGCTGACTGGGGTTCATTGCACCGATGTTTCCGATGCTTCCGGTATGCTTTTGTTTGATGTAGAACATAAGACCTGGTCCAAAGAAATGCTGGAAATCTGTTCGTTAAAGGAAGAGCAGATGCCGAAGATTTTCGAATCCGCTGACGAGGTTGGAACTCTTCTTCCGGAAGTGGCAGCAGAATTAGGACTGAGCAGTGATGTCTTTGTTATTGCAGGAGCTGGCGATAATGCGGCAGCAGCCATCGGAACAGGCACTGTAAAAGAAGGAAGCTGCAACATCTCCTTAGGAACTTCCGGAACTGTTTTTATTTCCCAAAATGCATTCAGCGTAGATGATAATAACAGTCTTCATTCCTTTGCGCACGCGAATGGAAAATATCATCTCATGGGCTGCATGCTTTCCTGCGCTAGTTGCAATAAGTGGCTTATGGAAGACATTTTCGGTACGGAAGACTATAACGATGAGCAGTCGAAAATTGATGAAAACGCCTTAGGCAAGAATCATATTTATTTCCTGCCATATCTGATGGGCGAAAGAAGCCCGATCAATGATGCCAACGCCAGAGCAGCTTTTATCGGCATGACCATGGACACCAAGAGAGAAGAACTGACTCAGGCAGTTTTCGAAGGCGTAGCGTTCGCCCTTCGTGACAGCATTGAGGCTGCAAAAGCCTTAGGTTTAAACATCGAGCGCAGCAACTTATGTGGCGGCGGAGCAAAGAGCGAGCTGTGGAGAAAAATCATTGCAGCAGTTCTGAACATTAAACTGGATATTCTTCAGACGGAGCAAGGTCCGGGCTTCGGCGCAGCTATGTTAGCTATGGTGGCTGCAGGCGAATACGAGAGCATCGACGCAGCCTGCGACGCTATGGTAAAAGTAACAAAAACCATTGAACCAGATGCAGAACTGGCAACGTTATATGAAAAACGTTATCAGGAATATCATATGCTTTATCCGGCATTAAAGAGCGTTTTTGCCAGCTGGGCAGAGGAGTGAGGTTCGCCCCTTTGGTCATCGCAAAAAAATTTGACTTGAAAAAGGGATTGTGTTAACATACGAAACGAATTGAATAGAAATTGACGGTCCGCTGCCGAAAGGCAAAGGAGGAATGGAGTGAGAAGCTCCGCGAGTGGGTCACTGTGATACTTTTTAGAAGTTAAGTCAGGTCGTCCTGGATCGTCAAAAGTTTCTGCCGTCACCGGAAACTTAAGTGTTATTTAGGTGCGGGTTTTCCGCGCTTTTTCATTTTTTTCATGCGGCAGAAATGCCGCTGATTTTATTTTTAGGAGAAAAAATGGAAGAGAAAAAGAAAGTAGTTCTGCTTTCTGAGCAGGAACAAAAAGTAATTGACATTATGCGAAATATTAATTATGGAGAACTGCGGATTGTAATTAATAATTCAAAACCGGTGCGGGTGGAAGAAATTAAAAAATCAGTCCAGCTGTAAGTTTGAAATAATTACGAATCAGAAACAAAAAAGATTCACAGCAAAATAATAAGTCCGTAATAATCAAAGATACATACGAAAAAGCCGACCGGAAAACCGGAAGCTCTAAAATGCCTTTCCCCCAAGGGCATTTTAGAGTTTTTTTATTGTAACAGTACTTTGGTTTATGAAAAAAACATAAACAAGGAGGAAAACTATGAGAAAAAAAGCAAAAGCAATTTTTGCAAAGTGTTTTGCATCGATTCTTGCTTTTCTGATGCTTCTTACAATGATTCCTGGTACGGCATTTGCTGCACCAAGGGATGCGTCGAAGCAGCAAGTAAGAGTCATTGTGGAAAACACAACGTTCACCAGTGCGGATGATTCCGATAGTGGTACAGAGGAACCAGCCTGGTCCGGAACGCTTTTAGACGAATGGGTAGTAATCGATGAAGATTCTACGATGATGAGCTGCATTGTAGCTGCACTGACAGAAAAAGGATACGAACAAGAGGGAGCAGAAAGTAATTATATTTCCAGTATCGAAGGATTAGGCGCTTTTGATGGAAGCTTTATGTCCGGTTGGATGGGAACCTTAAATGATTGGTTCACCAACGAAGGTTTTGACGCTTTTTCCGTTGCAAATGGGAAATTAGTTGCTGGAGATGAAATCCGTATCATGTTCACGATGGATATGGGTGAAGATATTGGAGGATCTTTCTTTGGTACAGACACCAGAGTTCAGGCAGTAGAAGTAAAAGCTTATGATTCAGAACAAAAGGCTTTGGGGGATATCACATGGGATAAAGCTTTTGATAAAGATACAAAAGAATATAAGTTAACACTTCCAGAAGGAACCACATATCTGACTGTTGTTCCAACAGCTGCATGTAAATTATTCCAGGTAAGAACATATTCTGGAGAACCAGATGTAAAAGCTAGTGGTTATAAACGCAGTGAGATGATTCCTGTAGCAGGCAATGAAAGTATTTCTGTAGTTTCTGCAGATCCTTCCTGGCCTTCCATGGGAACCTCAGAAAAAGCTGTAATTTATAAATTTAATTATGAAGTAACTGTTCCGGAACCAGAACCAGAATTAACAGATGTTACCGTTCAGGTTGTTCCAACGACAGCTGCTGTAACTTTTTATACCGATGCTTCTGCAGAAGAAGAATTACCAGAGAAGTGGATTACAGATAAAGGCACTCAGGGAAAATATCATCAGTATGATTTAACTGTTCCAGAAGGAACTTATGCATATCGTGGCGTAGATGGGGAAACCAATATCGGCGGTGGCGTTATTACGGTAAGTGATACAAATAAGTCATTTATCCTTTGCCGTACAAACTTCTATGTAAATAGTAATGCTTTTACAGAAGTTGGTGATTACATCATTACAAAGATGCAGGATCCTCAGAAGAAGGACATGGTTGCGGGAACTCCTTATGTTTCCAGCAATAAATTATATACACCTTACCTTCTTTGGACAGGAACTGCAGCAAATACTTCTTATACTTGGGACTATGAATTAGGCGAAAGCAAAATCGACGAGTACTACAAAGGAACGGTTTCCGCTGTAAGCGTTGCAAAGAATGTTTCTGCAACAAAATCTCAGACGATTTCCGCTACCCAGTACAAGATGATTAAAGTAACGGTTCCAAAAGATGCAACAACAAAGTTCTATTCTCAGACAAAGAACTATGTAGTAAAAGAAGTTGCACCTGTTCTTGGTGATGGAAGTATGGATGCCATTAAAGATAATGGCGATGGAACTGTAACTTACCTTTTCAAAGGAAAAACTGCACATAGCAATTACCAGTATCGTGTATCAAAAGCCGGTGAAATCACTCAGGCTGGTTTCTTGGCAGATGGAAGCGATGTTACTGTGGAATTCCCAATGGGAAGAAATCCAAAGTCCACAACCAGCTCATTAAATTATGATGACCAGGGAATTCTTTTAAATATTAATTCTCAGAACAAACTGAGCATGAATGTGGGCGATACCTTTAAACTTCGTGCTTTCCGTGGTGCTTGGCAGATTGTAAATTCCCAGACTGCAAACATTATGTTAGAGCCAGATTTCCATTACGAGATTCTTTCCGGAGACGACGTAATCCGTATGACTCCGGTAACCGCAAATGAAGACGGTGTAAGCTGCAATGGAAATGCAAAAGACAACTGGGTAAATATCAAAGCTCTGAAAAAGGGCACAGCAATCGTAGCTGCTTATTATGATGCATTGGATGTATTCGGTGCATTCCCAGACACAACCACGATTTCAACTTTCGGAGCAACCGATCCGGAAAGATATGGAATTTTCGTAGTAACCGTTGGTGGTGATGAAAGCATTACCTGGAATCCAATTTCAGAAGATGGAGACTGGGACGCAGAATTCGACACAATTTATTATAACGGCGATGCAGGCGTTTTCGCTTTCCAGCCAGAAGAAACCGTACAAAAAGTAACTGTTAGAAATTCTGTAGGCACAACTTTGGGCGCAGAACAGAGCGTAAGCGCATCCGAAGACGGAAGCTATGAAGTACCAGTTACTGCAGGAACCAATATTATCGCAGTAACAACTGCAAAAGGCACGGATTATCAAATCGTACGTGCAAAGAAAATTAATTATACCATTACAAACAATACAACAAAAGAATCGAAAGTAAATGACGCACCGGAAATTAAGACAGGTGATAGTGTAACCATTTCTTTCGATAAGCTGCAGATACCAATTCCAAAATTCAGTGGAATTTATAACCCTGGATATATGGGAACTGGAAAAACTGCTTATATGTTAAACGACACCGCATTACTTACCAGCAAGGGAACTCAGTATGATTTCTCCGTAAATAATGACATTACTTTCGTTGCTCATTTTGCAGGAGAAAACAATCTGGAGGGCTATATTAGTCTTTCTTCTATGGGAAGTGATTTTGGCGCACACAGAGATGTAACAGATGCAGGTGTTCCTGTAAACATGAATGCATCCGAAAAATTCGGAAGTTTCGGTTCCTTACCAGATATCAGCTTTACCGTTACTGACAGTGAAGAACCAGCTTCTTACGAGGACGCAACAAAGATTACGGGCATCAGCGTTGTTGGTGGATTAAATACTTATACCAATGCGTTTAACTGGAATGCTGTTAAGAATGATACCAAGAACTGGACCAAGACAACAGCTCAGATGAAAGACTGGCCTTTAATCGCGAAAGTTACAGCAACAGATTACAACAACACAATTAAACTGAAATACTGGTATGACGGAGAAGAAGTAAATGAAAAAACTTTGTTCAGCGGTGTTTCTACAGAAATTAAAGATTTTGCATTAGATGCAGATAAGATTTTAAATCTTCAGGTTGAAATTGCTCCTTTAGATGCAAGTCTTGGCGATCCAGTGGTTTACAACTATCTGGTATTCCCAGGAAGCACAAACCAGAAGTATGTTCATCCAGTAATCAAAAATCTTAGTGTAAGTGCAGAGGGAAGAAAACCAGAACTGACACCAGCATTAAATACCTCAACCACAGATTATGTCCTTATGACAGATGATGCAGAAAAAGTAACTCTGAACGGAGAACAGTTGATTCAGATTTACAACACTTCCACAGCTGCGGATATGTCAGACGAGGTAGTTCTTACAAAACAAAAAGACGGAAAACCTGTTGGTGACCCAATTACGATTCTGGAAAAAGGCCAGCCAAACAATCCAAACAGATACTGGACTTTAAAAGATTTAGATATTACCGATGCAGATGCATTCGAAATCAAAGTAACTTCTTATGTTGATTCCAAATATAGCAGAACTTACCGCTTTGACCTTGAGGGAAAACCTGCAGAAAAGAAAGACTATAAAGAAGTTCTGGATGCTACAAATGAAGTGCTGAAAGAAATGGGAACACCAGGAACCGGATCCATCGGTGGAGACTGGATGGTAATCGGTTTAGCCAGAAATGGCGAAGAAGTATCCGATGACTATCTGGAAGAAGTAGCTGAATATATCGAAGACAACATGAATCCAGAGACAAAGAGACTGGATAAGAATAAATCTACCGAGAATTCAAGACTTATCGTTGCTCTTACTTCTATGGGTATTAATGCAAAAGATTTCGAAGGCGTAGATCTTTTTGAAGGTCTCAATGAAATGAAATATCTGAGAAGACAGGGCATCAACGGACCAATCTGGGCACTGATTGCTTTAGATTGCGGCAATTATCCAGAAGTAGAAGGTGATGTAACCAGAGAAGCCCTTATAGAAGAAATTCTTTCAAAAGCTCTGGCGAATGGCGGATGGGCTTTAAGCGGAACAAAAGCAGATCCAGATATGACCGGTATGGCAATCCAGGCATTAGCACCTTACTACAACAGCAACAAAGATGTAAAGGATGCGGTAGACAAAGCCTTAGAAGCAATTTCTGAGTCGCAGCAGAGCACTGGCGGATTTGTAAGCTGGGGTTCTGATAATAGCGAATCTTCTGCACAGATTCTGACCGCATTAGCAGCTTTAGGTATTGATCCTGCAAAAGATTCCCGCTTTGTGAAAAAAGGAAATTCTGGTCTGGATGGACTTTTAAGATTTGCTTTGAAAGACGGCGGTTTTGCCCATGTTCTCACTACAACCGACGGATACGAAGGTGGAGAATATAACCAGATGGCAACAGAGCAGGGCTTCTACGCATTAGTAGCTTATGACCGTATGCTGAACGGAAAGAATTCTCTCTACGATATGACCGATGTTTTTGATTGGGAGAAACTGGAGAAAGAATACGAGATTATTGAAGGTGCAGAACAGGAAGTTAAAGCAGGAACGACTGCAACCTTCTGCAGTAATGCACCATTCAGTAAATTCGATGCAGTGCTTGTAGATGACAAGGAAGTATCGGCTGACAACTACACAGCAGTAGAAGGTTCCACACGGATTACTTTAAAAGAAGACTTCACCAAGTCATTAAGTGTTGGAAAACATACTTTAGAAATTCGTTCAATCGACGGAAGCGCAGAAACTTTCTTTACTGTAACTGCAGCAAATCCAGATAAGGACCCGGATAAGGATAAGGACCCAGATAAAGATAAAGATCAGCCTTCCAAGGATCCTAATTCTGGAGACAAAAATAAGGACTCTAAAGTTCCTGGTACCGGCGACACCAACAATGTAACTGGATGGTTGCTTGTTATGGCAGGTTCAATGATTCTGGCAGTAGTTGCCATGATCTTAAAGAAAAAAATCAGAAACAATAAATAATAATTTTTGGAGAAGATTGTTATGAAAAAAATAATCGCGGCATTATTGATAGGAATTTTGTGTGTAATTTCCCTTTGCAGCTGTGGAATTGATGAAGTCCCAGCGACCTTGGAAGACAGCATGGAGATTCCGGAAAACGGAATCATATCCGAATCTGTTTTTCAGGCATTAAAAGATGAAAACAAGGTAATTGTTTTTAAAGGAAAAAGCAACGAAATCGAATATGAATGGACGGTATTCGGAAAAGATATTGAAGAGCCAAAAGATACAAATCTGGCAATAGAGATTTTAGAAGATAAAGTAGATAGCTTAAGTTTTAAACTCTCTTCCGAGGAGGATTTGAATTTTGGTGCAACCCTAGCCATTCACTCTGTAAATCTTTGGACCGCTGAGAATGCACAATTATTCTTTGCAGACCAGACCGATAAGGAGGCAGTTGCAAACGTATCCATTACCGGAGAAAAGTCTTCTGTTCTGAATATGGCAGTTCAAAAAAAAGGAACCTATAAGGTTCTGCCGCTGAAACAACAATCGGAAACAAAAAAAGACGAAACATCGAATTCGACAGATGCAAAAACAGGAAATGCTACGGATGAGTCCGGCAGAGCACTTTCTGATGGAACCCAGACTGGACAGGACTCCTATCTTACGGATCCTGTCCCAGAGGGAAAACCTCTTCCGGTAGAACCAACTGAGAAAGAAAAAGAAACTTCTGTTGAGAAACCTCAAACGGAGGCACCTCCGGTAGCTCACTATTGCACCATTTCCATTGAATGCTCCACCATTTTGAACAATCTGGATTGGTTGGAGCCTTCCAAATTGGATTGTGTTCCGGGAGATGGATATATCTTGTATCCGGTAACCGTAGAGTTTTATGATGGCGAATCCGTATTCGATGTTTTACAGAGAACTTGTAATTATTATGGCATTCACATGGAGGCTTCCTGGACACCAATGTATAACAGTGCTTATGTGGAAGGCATTGGAAATCTGTATGAGTTTGATTGTGGTTCCGGCTCTGGCTGGATGTACCGCGTAAACTGGTGGTATCCAAATTATGGATGTTCCAGATATCAGCTGGCAGATGGAGATTACATTGAGTGGAGATACACCTGTGATTTAGGTGCGGACGTAGGCGGCGGTTACGCTGTTGGAAATTAGGAGACTCTTTTATGGCCAATAAAGATGCATTCGGAAGTTATCATCCGGTGATTAACTTCCTGTACTTTGGCATTTTACTTGCCTTCTCCATGTTATCGATGCAACCCGTATGTTTGGTGGTGTCGGTAGCATGCGCCATAGTGTACTATATAATGCTGAAAGGAGCAAAAGCGATAAAGCTTTTGCTCCGTGGCATGTTACCCGTTTTTTTATTAACGGTAATTATTAATCCTGCTTTTTCCCATGAAGGGTCGACAATTCTTTGTTATTTGCCAACAGGCAATCCGCTGACGTTGGAAAGCATTATCTATGGAATCTTTGCCGGAATGATGATGGTCAGTATTTTGCTTTGGTTTGCCTGCTTTTCGGAAATTGTAACATCCGATAAATTCGTTTATCTCTTTGGCAGGATTATTCCAGCCTTATCTTTAATCTTATCTATGACTTTAAGGTTTGTTCCCCGGTTTAAAGAGCAATTTGATGTGGTACGGGATGTCCAAAAAACATTGGGCAGAGATACTTCCACAGGGCCGATGCTAAAACGAATCCGCAATGCCATTACTTGTTTTTCTATCGTTATTACCTGGAGTCTGGAAAATGCGATCGAAACTGCGGATAGTATGAAAAGCCGAGGCTATGGATCCAAACACCGGACGGCTTATTCCATCTATCGGTGGGAAGAGAGAGATAAAGGCGTTTTGGCATTTCTACTTTTTTGCGGTCTGTTTTTGTTGGCAGGAGGACTCTCAAACAATTTGTTTTGGAGATATTTTCCAACCGTTCGAGGTGTTTTAACAAAACCAATCACGCTTGCTTTAGAGCTGACCTTTTCTTTACTTTGCGCATTACCAATCTACTTAGACAGAAGGGAATCAAAACAATGGAACTCTTTAACATCGAAAATCTGACCTTTTCCTATCCGGAGCAGGAGAAAGCCGCTATTCAAGATATCAATCTGGTAATTGAGAAAGGCGATTTTTTCGTGCTCTGCGGACATTCTGGTTGTGGAAAATCAACGTTCCTCAGACAGCTGAAGCCGGCCATTGCTCCTCACGGAACCTTATCCGGTGACATTTTCTTTAAAGGAACCAAGATTCGGGAACTGGATACAGAAACGGCTGTATCAAAAATCGGATTTGTTATGCAGTCTCCGGAATCCCAGGTGGTGACAGACAAAGTATGGCATGAACTGGCTTTTGGATTAGAAAGTCTTGGATATGATACGCCGACCATCCGTCGTCGTTGTGCAGAAATGGCTGCTTTTTTCGGTATTGAAAATTGGTATTACAAAAAAGTATCCGAATTATCTGGAGGACAAAAACAGCTGTTATGTCTGGCCTCGGTTATGACCATGCAGCCGGAAATCTTGATCTTAGATGAACCTACGGCTCAGTTGGACCCGATTGCCGCTTCCGAGTTTTTAGGAACTTTGGGAAAAATTAACCGGGAATTGGGTACAACCATTCTTCTTTCGGAGCACCGTTTAGAGGAAGCATTAGCTCTTGCAAATAAAGCAGCGGTTATTGAAAACGGTAAAATATTATGCACTGGTTCCGTAAATGAAATTGGTTTGTATTTGAAAAATCATGAGAACTCTATGTTTTCTGCTATGCCATGCGCCATGCGTACCTGGGGTAGTGTAGATTCAGAACTTTCCTGTCCAATTACGGTAAATGAAGGCAGACTGTTCCTAAATGAATATGTGAAAGACCATACCATCCAGCCGTTAGAAGAAAAGAAAAAAATGGTTTCTACTGGAGAAGAAAAAATCCAAGTGGAAGAGACCTGGTTCCGTTATGAAAAAAATCTTCCGGATGTGGTAAAAGGTCTGGAGCTGACTGCCAAAGCTGGGGAACTCTTTTGTATTTTAGGCGGTAATGGAAGCGGAAAAACCACTACATTGAAATTGTTGGGTGGTTTGCAAAAGCCTTACCGTGGAGATATCCGTTTGACGGGAAGAGTGGGAATGTTGCCACAAAATCCTCAGACGGTTTTCTTAAAAAAAACAGTCATTGAAGACCTGGAAGATACACTAAAACAAATGGGAATTCCTTCCAAACAATATCAACAGGAAATAGAAAAAGTTGCCGGTTTATGTCAGATTTCCAGTTTATTGTCCAGACATCCTTATGATTTGTCTGGTGGAGAACAGCAGCGGGCGGCTTTAGCGAAAATATTATTGCTGGCTCCTGATATTTTATTGTTGGATGAACCGACCAAAGGTTTGGATGTGCCTTTTAAAGAAACTATGGCCGGGATTTTACAGAAACTGAAAAACAGTGGAGTCTGCATTATTATGGTCAGCCATGATATTGAATTTTGTGCAGCTTATGCAGATCGTTGCGGACTGTTCTTTGATGGTCATTTAGTTACGGTATCGGAACCAAGAACTTTTTTTGCAGGCAACAGTTTCTATACAACAGCTGCCAACCGTATGGCTAGAGAACTGGATCCAAATGTGGTTACAGCAGAAGATGTAATCCATATGATTGGCGGAAAGTTGGAGAAAAAAGCTCCGGTTACAGAAAAAGCACCTTCCTTTGCAAAAGTGGAAGAGGAGGTATTTGAAAATAAAAAACTGCCTTTATGGAGAAAAATTGGTGCAGGCATATGTGCCGCTTCCGCTTTAGGCGTGTTCATATATGCTGCCAAGTCAGAAAATTTATCTAGCTTGGTAGATAAAGGCGGAATGACGGGATTGGGAACTGCTCAGATGATCTTTTATGGAGTTTTTATTTTGCTGCTGATTGGAGCGGCCATTTTCTTGGGAAAGAGGTCCAAGCCGCCGGTACAGCTTCAAACGGCAGTAGAAAAAAGAAAACTTTCCAAGAGAACCATATTGGCAGCCGTGTTAATTCTTTTAATGGTTCCAATCACACTTTTCGTCGGTGTTGTGTATGTGGAAACAAAACAATATTACATTACGGCCTTAGCGGTTTTGATCGAATGTATGATTCCGTTCTTTCTGGTATTTGAAGGACGAAAACCAAAGGCAAGAGAACTGGTTCTTATCGCCACCCTTTGCGCCATGGCCATTGCCGGAAGAGCCGCCTTCTTTATGTTGCCACAGTTTAAGCCGGTGTTAGCATTAACAATTATCGCCGGAGTTGGCTTAGGTGGAGAAACGGGCTTTTTAGTAGGAGCAGTTACCATGTTGGTTTCCAACATTATTTTCTCTCAGGGTCCATGGACCCCTTGGCAGATGTTTGCTATGGGCATTATTGGATTTTTAGCAGGAATTTTATACCGGAAAGGTTTTCTCATTCGGTCCAGAAAATCCCTCTGTGTTTTTGGAGTCCTTTGCACCTTTATAATATATGGAGGTCTTATGAATCCAGCTTCTGCGTTGATTTGGGGAAGCGAAACGCTGAATTTTAAAATAATATTGGGCTATTACATTACCGGATTTCCTATGGATGCAGTCCATGCGGCCGCCACCGGTTTGTTCCTGTGGTTTGGAGCAGAGCCGATGCTGGAAAAATTGGATCGAATTAAGGTAAAATATGGATTGGTAGAATGAATTTCATTGACAAAGCAAGCCTAGTTTAGTAGAATAACCATTGCGTGAAAAACGCATAATTTCATACGTAGTATTGAATTCGGAGAAGTACTCAAGTGGCCGAAGAGGCGCCCCTGCTAAGGGTGTAGGTCGGGGAACCGGCGCGAGGGTTCAAATCCCTCCTTCTCCGCTCAGGAAAAAGGACTGCAGTAGCAGTCCTTTTTTTGAGCGGACAAGTCGGGATATAAGCGGAAGCGCAGGTTCCGGCGCGGGCAAAGCCGCCGAAGCGCCGCCAGCGGCGGAAGAAGCGAGCGCGGGAGCGCGAAGCTTACGACGCGGCGTGAAAGTGGACGAAGTCCCCGGAGCAAATCCCTCCTTCATTAATAGATGTATTTATGGCTACTCCCACACAATACATATAAAAACGTAACCAGTGGGGGTGAAATCACCGCATTTTCAGCTAAAAAAACATGAAAAGAGAAAAATTCCCACATACTGAATGTTATTTATAAATTGGTGGGGGAGAATTTCCATAAAATGTCCCCACTGGCTTAGAACATAAGTGATTTTATGTGGAAAATGAGCGGAAAATAGCTAAAAAATCGGGGTAAAAGGTCATTTATGCCCCCACCAATAATTAGAAGGAGCGTTGTGTGTGGTAAAAAGCTTGTGAAATCTGAAAAATGAGGATAAAGGAAACATTTTTCCCGATTTTCCAGTACAAAAACGCAAATAAAGAGCACTTTTTATTTTTCCCCGTAGCAAATCACTTATGGATTGTTTGTGATTTAAAAGGCATATGATACAATAATAGAAAAAACGTGGGACAACTGAGAACACAAACATAAAATAAAGCGGGGAGGAAAAAGTTATGCTTTACATATTGCGCACACTGATAAGAAAACTACCTGGTATTGTCATTAAACTGGTGCCTTTGCCAAAGTGGGAAACGATTTCCGGATTCGGAGCCCGCGAGCAGGCTGGTCCGTTTTGCCGGAAAAATGGATTTAAAAGCGTTCTGCTCGTCACGGACAAAACAATTTTTTCCCTTGGCTTGCATGAAAAAATCATGACATCTTTAAAAGAGAACGGAATCGAAGTTTCCGTCTTTTCCGATATTTCTTCCGAACCTAATCTTACCATCATCGATGGCGGAAGAACCGCTGGAACCGATTGCAAAGCCGACGCAATCATTGCCCTCGGAGGCGGTGCAGTCATGGATTCCTGTAAGATGATTGCTGCTGGAGGGAAACTGAAAAACAGAAAATCCGAATCTCTTTTGAAAAAATTTTTGTTTGTTCCAAAGAAAACAATTCCACTCATTACGGTACCTTCGACTGCTGGAACTGGCGCTGAGATTACGGTTGGAGCAGTCGTGACCAATAGAAAAGGAAATAAGGGGTCCACGGTAATCGTTGGACTGGACGTCCGGGCAGTAATATTGGATAGCGAGCTGACGCTGAAAGCTCCGAAGGGCATTACTTGTGCCTGCGGAATCGACGCCCTGAGTCATGGCTTGGAAGGAGTCGTTGCCTCCGTCAAAGTACCAGAGGAGGATATGAATAAGAGCATGGAATGCGTGAAACTGACCCTTCAAAATCTGCCGGTGCTGATCCAGAACCCAGAGAACATAGAAGCTCGGCAGAACATGTGTCTCGCTGCTCATTATGGCGGAAATGCCATTAATAAACAACTTGCCGGATACGTTCATGCCTTCGCTCATTCCATTGGAGCGAAATATCATATCCCTCATGGGAATGCAATTGCGTTGTCCATCCTTCCGGTGATGAACTTGCAAAAAGAAAAATGCCAGAAGCACTTGGCCGAACTATCACGGTACTGTGGACTTGGGGACAATGCTATGAGCGATAACGACGCCAGTGATAAACTGCTTGACGCCATCGGTGAGCTGATTGAATTATGTGGATTTGAAAGCAGAAAAGGTAGGATTGCAAAAGAAGATTACAAGTCACTTGCCCATGCGATTGCGTGGGATTCCATCAATTATGCTCCGCCGATTGTAATGTCAAATCAACAAATAACCACTGTTCTTGATGAAATAAATCAGAAATGAGGAAAACTATAATGTATACGGAACAAGAAATACATAATATCGTAGAAAAACAGCGCGCATTTTTCCGAACCGGAAAAACGCTGGATGTTTCTTGGAGAATCGAACAACTGAAAAAATTGAAGGCTGCTGTACTTGCTCATGAGGAGGAATTTGAGGCGGCTTTGCAGGAAGACCTGGGCAGAAGTAAAGTGGAAGCATATCTTTGCGATGTGGGACCAATCATCGTTGAGATTAATGAAACCATTAAGGGACTTCGTCGTTGGGCAAGACCAGAGACGCATTATAGCGGCCTGATGTGTTTTCCAAGTATTTTTACGAAGGTGTATAAAATGCCTTATGGAGTGACGTTGATTATTAGCCCATTCAATTTCCCAATTTTGCTTTCCCTGGGAGTCCTTCTGGCAAGCATCGCTGGTGGAAATACGGCGGTCATCAAAACTAGCTCCAAATCGGCAGCTTGCACCAAAGCATTGAAAAAATTTATCGCCGAAACCTTTGACGAGGAATACATTGCCTTGATTGATGGCGGACATGACATCGCAGACCTCTGCCTTGCTGAGCGGTTTGACAAGATTTTCTATACAGGCTCTCCAAACGTTGCGAAGCATGTTATGGCAGAAGCGTCAAAGAATCTTACTCCAGTGGCGTTGGAACTGGGCGGCGAGACGGGCAACTGGTGCCTTGTCCGGGCCGATGCGGATATTAAAGACGCAGCGAGAAAGATTGCCTTTTTCAAACTTTGTAACGCAGGTCAGATTTGTATCAACATCAATCAGATTGCCGTTGCGGAAGAAATTGCAGAAGAATTTCTTTCCGCCCTGAAAGCGGAATTCATCCGTCAAGTCGGCGAACAGCCTGAGAAAAACGAAGAATACCCGAAGCTCATCACCGCATCGGTTTATGAGAAATGCGAAAAGCTGTCCGACCAGTATCAAGACCGTATCTATTTTGGAGGCACGGGTGTAAAAGAAACGCAGAAGTTCTCGCCGACCATACTGTATCCAATTGACAAAAATGACGATATTGTACAGCACGAACTGTTTTGTCCGATTTTGCCTGTTGTTCCGTTTAAGGACAGCCAAGTCGATGAAATTCTCGATGTCATGGCACAACGAGAGCATCCACTGGCACTCTATATTTTCACCAACAACAAAAAGTGGGCAAACCGTGTGATGCAGACGCAACAGTATGGAGGTGGCTGTATCAACGAGGTCTGCGTCCACATGATGGTGAAAGGCGTACCTTTTAACGGCACGGGACATTCCGGCATGGGCGCATATCATGGAGAGTGGGGATTCCGTGAATTCACCCACCCGCAGACGGTATTAACGGGAAAAACACATCTGAATCTTCCGCTCCGCGAGCATCCGTACGGTGGCAAGAACGAAAAGACGAAGATGAAGCTTCTTAAAATGTTTGAAAAATAAGGGGAGGTTTGACCATTCGCAAAAAATCAAATGAAAATGGATAATAAAACAATTTGGCAGATTGCGATGGAGCAGTCTGCAATTGATGCAAATTGCAGATGGGAGGATTTCACGAAAGAGGAGAACGTTATAGTATCTTCCAAGGCGAATCCTAACGCCAGAAAATATTTAAATCTTCCCCATGTGTGCAATCTGATTTCTTATGGGAGCAACATTGTTGCGACTATTGATGAGACGTATAAGGACATCGTTGCAGACTATATCAACAAGTATCCGATAGAGCATTGCTTCGAAACACCGAATATGCATGTGTTAAACGATGCCTTTCAAAAAGACGGGTACCGGGTTTGTTTTATGGCGGAGTATTTTCTGCCGAATATGAATTTTCTAAAAGAATTGTCTTGCGACTATGAGCTGAAAATCCTTCACTCGAAAGACTTTGCGGATCTATATGTGAAGGAATGGAGCAACGCTCTATGTGAAGAACGGAAGGAATTAGATGTTCTGGGTGTAGGCGCCTATGATAATGGAAAACTAGTTGGCTTGGCAGGCTGCTCTGCGGACTGCGATACCATGTGGCAGATTGGCATCGATGTTTTGCCGGAATACCGCAGACAGGGAATCGCATCTGCTCTTACCAGTCGTCTGGCAATTGAGGTCTTAAACGCAGGAAAAGTTCCATTCTATTGTTGTGCATGGTCCAATGTGAAATCTGCGCGGAATGCAATTAAAAGCGGATTCCGTCCAGCATGGGTGGAACTGACCGTGAAAAGCGTGGAAACCGTCTTAAGTTTTTGCAATAAATAAAAAGTACATAATGTATAATTGAATCAATAAAAAAAATTAATGGAGGAGGGAAAAATGACAAATACGAAAGTTTATGTAAAACATTTAACAAGCGACTATCAAAAAGAAAGCCGTACCAAGTTCCTGCCCCTGTCGAAAGAAATGAGCAAGGAAATCAAGGACGTCGTATACGACATTCTTGATGACGCTGGCGGCGAGGCCTTATTAAAGGAATCCAAAAACGTTTACATTAAGCCAAACGGAATCGACGGAAAAGCCTATTGCTATACCCGGCCGGAGTTTGTAGAAGCTGTCATCCAGTATTGGAAAGAGCATGGCGCAAATAAGATTTATCTTTTCGAAAATTCCACACAAAGTAATTTTACCCGCCTCGTTTACGAATTAACCGGCTATGCAGCTATTTGTCGCCGAACCGGTGCCATTCCAGTATATCTGGATGAAGACAAAGGCCAGATTTATGAGTTCAAGGGAAGTGATGAGTATCAAAGCAACACCTTTGAAATGGCAAACTTTGTTATTGAGAATTTGATTAAAGACCGCGATAAAAATTTATACATTTCCCTGCCGAAATTAAAAACCCATTCTATGGCCGGAGTAACTCTTGGCGTAAAGAATCAGTGGGCGTTCCCGCGTCAGTCCGACCGAGGTTTCGACCATAACTATATGCTGGGAAGCAAACTGGTAGATGTACTCAGCTATCTGCGGCCGGACTTTACGATGATTGAAGGCGTGGAAGGTACCATTTACGGACATTATCCAGTAACCGCCCTTGCAGACGAAGCCGTATTACCGCTGAAAGTCATCGTTGCAGGAAAGAACGTCGTTGCGACCGATATGGTAGGCGCAAGAATCTTTGGCCTGGGCTTAGAGGATGTACCACATCTGAAGTTGGCAGTAGAAAAAGGATTTTCCGAAGGCGTTCAGTCTTTAGATGATATCGAAATTGATGGCGATATCTCAATGTACACAGAGAAATATCCAACGGATCTGTATGATGCTTTCCCAGAAGATGTAAAACTGATTTACGGAAAAGAGCGTGCATGTAAGGAAGGCTGCGTCAATAATCCACTGACTTTGCTGCAGATTCTGTATAATGACCACCATGGCAAAGGCGGCTGGACCATGGTTATGGGCAAAGGCTTTGATGAAGCTGAAATCGACGCTATTCAGGGCCAGGTACTGGTAGTAGGTCATTGCGCCATTAATGAAGTCGGCGATAAGCTGGTTCAGCGTCTGGGAAAGAAAAACGTTTTCTTCTCTGGAAAATGTAACGAATTGGCAAAGAGTGCGGCAGCTATGTTCTATCTGATGAAAGTTTCTCCACTGGAATTTGCACCAATCTCCCCATTGGTATCCGTACGATGCATTATTCAGGCGAAACTTCACGGAACGAAGGCTCTGGTACCATCCTTGCTGTCGAATTATATAAAAACTGTTTAAAACAAAAATTTATCCCCTTTTTTACTTTGATGTGCTAAAATGGGGCGTACGTAAAAAAAACAATACTCTTTGGAGGAGGATAATCTAATGGCAAAATTAACAGAAAAAGAAAACTATTTGATGTGTCTCCGTGGCGAACAGCCTGAATGGATTCCTCATATCGCTATGGATCAGGGAACCCCTGGACCATCCGCAGGAACTGGCCCATCTATCATGGGAATGAAAGTAGAACCAGACGGAAGAATGTTCGATATGTGGGGCGTTGAGCTCATCACAAGTAAAGAAGCAGCTGGCGGAAGAATTCCTAAGACATGGGATTTCATTCTTGACGACATCACAAAATGGCATGACGTAATCAAAGCTCCATCACTGGAAGGCATTGATTGGGAAATGATGGCTAAGAAAGATCTGGAAGCTAGACCTATCGACCGTGAGAACCAGGCAGTTGGATACAGCGCTGGCGGCGGATTCTTCCAGAACTTAATGGCATTCATGGGATTCACAGAAGGCCTTTGCGCTTTATCAGAAGAACCAGAAGAATGCGAAGCATTATTTGATTACCTTTGCGACTTCTCTTGTGAAGTAATTGAAAAATCTATCGATTATTACAAACCAGACATCTTCAATCTGACAGACGATACAGCAGCTTGGAACAATCCTTTCGTATCTCTGGAAATGATGCGTAAATACTTCGTTCCTCGTTACAGCAGATTAACAGATTACGCAAAAGATAGAGGTCTTGCTATTACTCTTCATAACTGCGGAAAATGCGAAATCTTCATGGACGACATGGTAAATGTTGTTGGTGTTAACGGCTGGAACCCAGCTCAGGACTGCAACGACCTTGTTGCAATCAAAGAAAAATTCGGTAACAAGTTAGTTCTTACCGGATGCATCAACTCTTCTCAGACCTTTGAGAAACCTGGCATCACAGAAGATGAAATCCGTGCGATTCTTGAAGACGTTGCTAACAAATATGCTCCTGGCGGCGGATTCGCATTCCAGAGCCACTTCATCATTCCTGATCCAACCGATCAGTTTGTACAGTGGAAGAAAGCTACCGTTAACAAAGTTATGCACGAAATCAGTGTTTCTTTCTACAAATAAAAAGAACTATTTTTCGAATAAGGAAAAGGGGAGATTTTTCTCCCCTTTTTTTTATGAATGTGGTAGAATATCGTGTATACAAATAGAAACAATTATGGGCGTGATTTTTATGACGGTATTTGTAAAGAAAACTATATAATTTTATTGGAGGAGGATAATCTAATGGCAAAATTAACAGAAAAAGAAAACTATTTGATGTGTCTTCGTGGCGAACAGCCTGAATGGATTCCTCATATTTCCATGGACCCAGCTATTCCTGGACCAAGCGCAGGTGTTTCACCATCTGTTATTGGCAGAAAGTTTGATGCTGAAGGACGTATGTGGGATATTTGGGGAGTAGAACTCATCACCAGCAAAGAAGCAGCTGGCGGAAGAATTCCTAAGACATGGGACTTCCTGTTAGACGACATCACAAAATGGCACGATGTAATCAAGGCTCCATCACTGGAAGGTGTTGACTGGGAAATGATGGCTAAGAAAGACCTTGAAAATGCTCACATCGATTATGAAAATCAGGCAGTATCTTACGGCGCAAGCGCTGGATACTTCCAGAATTTAATGGCATTCATGGGATTCACAGAGGGCCTTTGCGCATTATCTGAAGAACCAGAAGAGTGCGAAGCATTATTCGATTATCTTTGCGATTTCACATGTGAAGTAGTAAAGAATTCTATCGACTACTACAAACCAGACATCTTTGGTATTGGTGATGATACAGCAGCTTGGGGAAATCCTTTCGTATCCTTAGAGATGATGCAGAAATACTTCGTTCCTCGTTACAGCAGAGTAACTGAGTTTGCAAAAGAAAGAAATCTTCCTATTACTCTTCATAACTGTGGTAAATGTGAAATCTTTATGCCTGACATGATTGAAAAAGTTGGTGTTACTGGATGGAACCCAGCTCAGAACTGCAACGACCTTGCAGCAATCAAGAAGAGATTTGGTAACAAAGTTGTTCTTACCGGATGTATCAACTCTTCACAGACATTCGAGAAACCTGGCATCACAGAAGATGAAATCCGTGAGATCCTTTGGGATGTTGCTAACCAGTACGCTCCAGGCGGTGGATTCGCATTCCAGGTACACTTCATCATTCCAGACCCTAACGATCAGTTCGTTCTTTGGAAGAAAGCTACTGTTAACAGAATCATGGATGAAATCAGCCACGAATTCTACCAGAAATAATCTTGTCGTAAGACATCATAAAAACAGCGGGAATTGTTCCCGCTGTTTTATTTTGCTCTTATAATTTTGAAAGTTCAGTAACGAAATCAATCACGGAAAATCATCTGTGCATAATCATGGAATGCAGCTCTCCATACTCTCCATTCATGCTCGCCTGGATAAATCTTCTGGATGTAGTTGATGCCTTTTTCTGCGCACATCTTGCGTTCTTCTTCAAACAGAGGAACAGAAGGCTCGCGGTCGCCGATAGCGCCGAAGAATGGATTTACTTCACGGTTGAAGGTTTCTGGATCATCAAATACTTTCAGCTGATCGTCCTGAGATTTGCCACGGTTGAATACCTTTGGATAGGTATAGCCTGTGAATAATCCAGCAGAACCAAATACATCATAGTGGTACATAATCATTTCGCCAGAGAGCAGAGATCCCATGGAAAGACCTGCGATTGCACGGTGCTTCTTATCAGCGATTACACGGTATTTGGACTCGATGAATGGGATGCAGTCCTGGATAATCATGTCATTGTACTGGCTGTTGTCAAGAACTGGGTTGCCATCTTTATTCATCTGCATCATAGCGTTGTTCATAACGATGATGAAAGGAACGATTTTGCCTTCTGCTAAAAGGTTGTCCATGATGAAGTTTACTTTTCCAAGGTCTGTCCAGCAGGTTTCATTTTCTCCGCCGCCGTGCTGCAGATATAATACTGGGTATTTTGTATCTAAATCATCACGATATTTTGGAGGTGTGTAGATATAGCAGCATTCAGTTTCGCCGGTAATCTCAGAATAGAAATATTCCTGGGAAACGGTGCCGTGTGGTACGTTCTTAATTAAGAGGTAATCCTGTTCTGGATCTGGAACTTCGATGTAGTTGATACCTACGCCCCAGCCGTAGCCGATAGGTGACAGTGGGTTGATAATTCTTACGCCATCAACGTAGAAAATCAGCTGTTTCAGACCAGGAGCATCATACTGGATAGTTCCGGTCCAGATGCCGTCTTCGTTCTTTACCAGATCAACCATGTTGCCTGGATAGCCAGCTTTTACTTCATTTGCAGTAGGGCCATCTAAGGTAACCCATACTTTTCCATCTGGAAATACTTTGTAACCAATGTTAGAGCCTTCAATCTGTCCACCTTTGATTAACTGTGGAGAAATCAGCTGACGGTTAAATCCGATCGCGCGGGAATCAAAAACTTGGTTTGTTAAAAATTCTTCAGGTATATTCATATCTTCTCCTCTCTTTGGAATCTCTGCAAAACTGGCAGAGACTGACTTCCTTGTTTATGACCGTATTATACCATTTTTACTTCCTCTTCGCATAGTACTGTTTTTGTACAGAGAAACTTTGTTCTCATTGCGACTTCCTTAAAAAATATGGTATGATTGCCGTAATTACTTATAGAGGAGAAGTATCATGTACGAATTTACCTATGACCATATTCCGGACACAAAAAAATACCTGGAGAGAATCGGTTTTGATGAGCCAATAAAATTAGATTTAGAATGCCTGAATTCTTTAATCTGGCATCATCAGTGCTATGTTCCTTTTGAAGATTTAAGCACGGCCCTGTTTGATGAGCAGGTATCTTTGGATACTGAAGTTTTGTTCGATAAAATCGTCAATCGTAAAAGAGGCGGTTTTTGTTTTGAAATGAACGGATTGTTTGTTTGCCTGCTTCGCGATTTAGGCTTTGATGCATATTCTGTTATGTGCCGAGTAGAGTCCCGCAGAGACATCCTTACGCCGGTTATGCATCGAGGAGTTCTCGTTTTCCTGGAGGGAAAGAGATATTTCTGTGATGTTGGTTTTGGCGGACCAATGGCTCCATTTGCAGTAGAACTGAGTGAAGAAAAGCAGACTTACAAGAACGAAACTTACTGGTGTGAAGAGTCTTTCTCCGGATGGCATTTGGTATGCAGGGGAAAAGGCGTAGGCTATGGCGAGGACGGCTCCAACGACGCAGAACGCCAGCCAGTTGTTATGTTCTCTGAGTCTCCATTCCTGAACGTGGACTTTTTATATCATTGCGACCATTGTGCAAATGCTCCAGATTCTGGCTTCCGTAAAATGCGTATGGTAAATAAGCGTACGGAAGAAGGCTTTGTTTCTTTAATGGGAAATAAATTTACGGAAGTAAATAAGGCAGGAAAAACCGTTAAAGAAATTGAAGAAACAGAAGTTCTGGATGTTCTGAAGGAATATTTCGGAATTGAACGATAAACCGACTACAAGGCGAAGACTTCACGATTGTTAGAAAATGTGAAAGGCAAGGGTTCTTTATGGAGCCGAAAAAAGTAGAAAAACGGAAAATATTAAAGAATAAGATATTTTTATATCTGACGGAGTTTTTCTCCGGCATGTCTTTGATGGCGGTAGAATTAGGTGCCAGCAGGTTGTTAGCACCGTACTTCAGTTCTTCCCAGATTGTATGGACCATTATTATCGGAACCATCATGATTGCCATGGCTTTGGGAAATCTTTACGGCGGACGTAGCGCGGACAAGAATCCAAATCCAGACCGTTTGTATGGCCGTATTATTATTGCATCCATCTGGATCGGTTTGATTCCGGTGGTTGGAAAATATATCGTTATTGGCATTGCGGCGGTTATGATTTTTACGGTCAGCAATGCGTTTTTGGTATGGGCTGCCTTTGCAACCTGTATGATTATTTTCGTATTTCCACTGTTTCTGTTAGGAACGGTTACTCCTTGCCTTGTAAAATATACCGTAGATGATTTAGACGACAGTGGAAAAATTGTCGGAAGATTAAATGCATCCAATACCATCGGTAGCATTATCGGTACTTTCGTTCCAACTTTCGTTACCATTCCGGCAGTTGGCACTTCGATTACATTTTTGATTTTTGCCGGAATTCTTTTGGCGTTGGCAATAATCTATTTCTTAAGCAGTAAAGTAAAAACGGCCAAGGTTGTGGTCGGCGCCGTAGTATTTATTTTAGCTTGTGTTTTTGGACATTCCGATAGCTTCGCTTTTTGGGAAAGCGACCTGACCTACGAAGGAGAGTCCGTATATAACTACCTTCAGGTAAAGGAAGACGAAAACAGAGTGATTTTGTCCACCAACGTTTTGTTCGGTGTTCAGTCCGTTTATGAGAAGTCGGATACGCTGACCGGTATGTATTATGATTATGCGATGGCAGCTCCGTTGATGGCGGGCATCAATGACAAAGAAGAACTGGACATTCTGGTTTTAGGTATGGGAACGGGAACTTATGCGACTCAGTGTCAAAGGTATTTTGGCGACCATGCGAAACTGAATATTACTGGCGTGGAAATCGATGAGGACATTACGAAGCTAGCATCGGAGTATTTCCACCTTTCGGAAGATATTCCGGTTGTGACCTATGATGGCAGAGCCTATTTGAATGTTATTGATAAAAAATACGATGTCATTATGTTGGATGCGTATCAGGACATTACCATTCCGTTCCAGATGGCGTCGGTAGAATTTTTTAATCTGGTGAAAGATCATCTGAATCCGAGCGGTGTCATGGTAGTTAACATGAACATGCGGGGAAAAGAAGAAGGAAATATGAACCAGTATCTGGCAGACACCATTTCCAATGTGTTCTCGGAAGTTTGCACCGTGGATGTTCCTTATGCTACCAACCGGGAACTGTTTGCAGTAAATGATCCAAATTTCCGTCAGACCTTTACGGAAAATGTGAAGGCGGAGAAAAATGCAGACCTGAAAAGTCTGATGAAAAAGTTAGATAAGAATTTGGTAGATTATGTTTCTACCGGTCATGTAATGACCGACGATAAGGCGCCAGTGGAGCTCTTAAGCATGAGAGTAATTGATGACCTGATTGGTGAAGAAACGGAATACTATAAAGAAATTTACAAAGAGGAAGGCCTGGAAGGGCTGATTAACGCGTTGCAATAAAATGATAAGACCGATAGAAATAAAAGATGCAGAAGAAGTAATGGAAATCTGCATCACATCCTTAGACCAAATGACTACGGTGGAAATTTTACGGGAGCAGATTCCGGTTCTATCTGCCGATGAGCATTATTATGTCGCAGTTTATGAAGACGAGACGGACGGAAAAGTAAAAGGCTTTATCCAGGCGGAAGATTTTCATTTGGTGTATAAAGAAAAAGGCTGGAACGTTATGGGGCTGGCGGTAGCAAATGAAGAAAAAGGCAAAGGCTACGGAAAAGCATTGTTAAAGGCTTTTGAGGAGCATGCAAAGAAAACTGGCGCTTCCTATATCCGTCTGAATTCCAGAATTGAGCGGAAAGAGGCCCATGGCTTCTATGAGCACCTGGGCTATGAATGCGATAAAACCCAGCTGCGGTTCCGTAAGGATTTGTAAAGACTACGGAAGAGCTAGGTCAAAATAAGTTTATAAAATTATTAAAGGAATAAAGAATTGCAGGGCTTTTCGCCCTGCCTTTTTGATGCTACTTTTTTGGAAATATAAAGGCTCTGTGGGCTATGAATGTAGAAAAAAACGAAAAAAGTT
This sequence comes from Lachnospiraceae bacterium, assembly GCA_024403615.1. GTDB lineage: Bacteria > Bacillota > Clostridia > Lachnospirales > Lachnospiraceae > RGIG5612. The sequence continues at coordinate 116,596 of JAKSRM010000003.1, read as the reverse complement.
GAGATATGTACGACCTCAAAAGTCTCTTATTGCAAAAAAGTTGAGATATGTACGCACTCAAAAGTATTTTGCTGCAAGAAAGTTGAGATATGTACATATTTTGAAGCCATTGCAACGTGAAAAGTTAAAAAAAGAGTACATATCTCAACAATTTCGCAGAAAAGAGAAAGAGTAGGTGTACATATCTCAACAATTTCGCAGAGAAGAGGAAAAGTAGCAGTACATATCTCAATGATTTTGCGGAAAACTGGAAATACAAATTGGATGAGAGGATGTTTTCAAGGAAGCAGGTTGATTTTTAGGAGTATTATAGTATAAAATAATAAAAAAGTGTACTATATGGGACATATTGAAACAACTCCTGAATAATAGTATTTGAAGAGATAAAGACTGTTAGAAGAAGAGGTTATGATGAGCTTTTTTATTCTTGAAGGATTAAAAGAAGAAGAAATAAAAAAAGTGGAAGGTCGGCTAAAGACAGAACGGTTTCAAAAAGGAACGGAACTTTACCGGACAGGAAGCATTGGAATGATAATCACTGGTTCGGCAAAAATCATTCGGAACACGGAAGCGGGAGCCTCTATAACCGTTCGAAAAATCGGTGCGGGAGAAATGTTTGGAGCAGCTTCTTTGTTTGGAGAATGGGACTCTTCTTTGAGCAGCATTCTTGCAATGGAGAATGGAACCATCCGATATATTACAGAAACGGATTTTAAGGAATTGATTCAGCAATATCCACAGATTGCATTAAACTATATCGCTTTTTTGTCAGACCGAATTCGGTTTTTGAATAAACGATTGGATACCTTTTCTGCGGGAAGCGTAGATCATAAGTTGTATGAATATTTGTTATCCATTGCAGATGAAGAAGGAACGGCTTCTTTAGATATCGGCATGGCGGAGCTGGCACGAAGGCTGAAAATCGGCCGAAGCAGTCTGTATCGCTGTATCGATAACTTGGAAGAGGCTGGATTAGTAAAAAGAGAGAAGAATAAATTTATTTTGAAATGATTTAAGTTTTTAATAAAGAAAAATAGGAAATTACAAGAGAATGATAAAAAAAATAATAGTTGCAGTAATTTGCGGATTACTACTTATTAGCTTGATGGCCTGTGGCCAGACAGAAAATATATCCGAAGAAATATCTACGGAAGCTCTAGCACCCTACGTACCGGTTCATATGGAAATTGCTTGTATAAAAGGACCGACCGGTGTGGGCATGGTGAAATTAATGGAAGACGCAGAAACTGGAAATGCAAAAAACGATTATGCTTTTACGGTCGTTTCCAGCGCAGATGAAATCAGTGCAAAAATTGTTTCTGGAGATATTAATATAGCATCTGTGCCAACCAACCTGGCGGTGAAACTTTACAACAAAACAGAAGGAAAAATCCAAATGCTGGCAGTAAATACGTTGGGCGTTCTTTCCGTCATTGAAAATGGAAACAGCATTTCTTCCTTTGCGGATTTAAAAGGAAAAACTATTTATTCCACTGGCGAAGGATCCAACCCAGAATATATTTTACGGTATTTGTTGGAGCAAAACGGAATGACGGTTGGGGAAGATGTACAGATACAGTTTGTGGCAACCAACGATGAATTGATTGCTCAGTTGGTAAGCGGAAATGCAGAAGTAGCGATGGTTCCGGAGCCAGCAGCTACTACTGTTTTGACGAAAAGCGAAAGCCTGAACCGGGTGCTTTCCATTAACGACGAATGGGAAAAGGTACAGGGAGACGGTCTGATGATGGGCTGTATAGTAGCACTGGATACTTTTGTGGAGGAGAACCAGGCGGCGGTGGATATGTTCCTCCGGGAATATGAAGCATCCATTAATTATGCGAAAGAAAACATAACGGACGCAGCGGATCTTTGTGAGAAATATGAAATCATTCCTGCCGCAAAGGTTGCAGAACAGGCCATTCCGCAATGCAATCTGACGTTTGTAACTGGAAAAGAAATGCAGGAGCAGATTCTTCCTTACTTTGAGGTATTAAAGGGATTTGATCCTACTTCAATTGGCGGAAAGCTGCCAGAAAACGATTTCTTCTATGGAGTGGAGTAAATAGGAAAAAGCTTTTTGAGCGAAGCAAGTTAAAACAAGGATTTCCTAAGTAGAATAAATTCAGAATTATCAATTAGAATGAAAAACAGATTAACCGAAAACAAAATAGTAGATCGAATTTTAAAAATCGCCCTTCCCCTGATCTTTTGGATCGGTCTTTGGGAAGTGCTGAGTCTTTTGGTTAGCGACCGGTTGAAACTATTTTTACCAGGACCATTTCAAGTATTTGCAAAATGGTTTACTGTCGGTTTTACACCGACCTATTTGGAAATGGCAGGAATCACCTTGTTGCGAATTCTGGTCGGCTTTCTTTTAGGTATTCTGGTCGGCTTTCTGTTGGGATTATTAACCCATGGTTTGAAAATCGTGGACTATATTTTCGCACCTGCCATGAAAGTTATTCGGGCGGTGCCGGTTGTCAGCTTTATTATCATTGCTTTTTTATTTGTGGATGTAAATAATCTGCCAATCGTCATCTCGTTTTTAATGGTAGTTCCATTAATTTGGCAGAGTGTTCATGATAGTTTGGCCAATACCAGCAAGGAATTAGATGCTGTTAGTCGGCTGTACAATGTTGGGAAAATGAAAACTTTGGTGCAGGTAAAACTGCCGCAGATTTTGCCGGAGTTCTTTTCTAGTTGTGTCAGTGCCCTAGGCTATGCATGGAAGGCAGGAGTGGCAGCAGAAGTATTATGTACCCCGGCGAAATCTTTAGGCCATATCATCTATTCCGCCAAAGCTGCCTTGAATTTCGACGAAGTGTACGCGGCAACTTTAACCGTAGTTTTGTTCAGTATCATAATTGAAGTGTTACTGAAATATATTTGCGGAAGAATTCTGAAGAAGGCATCATAATAATCTGGAGTACGTCGCGCTTATTTAAGGGCCGAACAGGAATAAGCGAAACCACCTATTAAATTTATGAATTATCTTATTCCAAATATCATATTGAATTAGAGATAAGAGAAAAGTATAATATCCATTGTAAGTGTACTTTAGTTATACAAGTTTTTAAGAGAAGGAGATTGAAAAAATGGGCGAATATTTATATAACGCTGGACAGAAAAGAAGATATGAAGCTGGCGAAGAGACCAAGGTTTGGGGCCGTGTTCCTTTCGACAAAGCAGAAGTAATTGAAGAAGCTCCATACGAGTTTCATCCAAAATTTGCAGACAAACACTTTTTCACAGCAAGTGATAAAGCAGAATTTGTTCCTGGAGTAGAAGCTAAGATGGTTGACTGGTTCTGGGCAAACATGGAAAAAGGTTACCTTCTTTGGGCTCCTGGTGAGCATCATGGATTCGATTGGATCGTTCCTCCATGCGAAGTTGGTTACGAAGGATCTGTAGAAGGATCTTACGAGTTTGACGCAACAAAACCTATCAAGATTACCCGTCTTGGAATGCAGCATTATCCATACACAGATTGCTATGAGCACTGCTGGCTTTCCTGCTTCTCAGATGATCCTGATGATGGCTTCTTAATTCACATGTATGAAGACTGCCCAGGCGGTATCAAATGGAGAACCATCTCTGTATCCAGCCAGAAGAGAATGGAAGGCATGAAGAAGATGATGGAAATGGCAGCTAAGATGGCAGCAGAAGGCAAACCAATGCCTCCAAGACCAGACATCGCAGGCCATATGGAATATGAATCAGGCAGACTGAAAGATTTCCTTCCACAGTTATACGCTCTTTGGGTAGGACATCCAGATCCATTCGAGAACATGCAGTTCGACTTAACAACAGCTAAGAACGAAGACGGAACATGGAGACACGTTCATAAAAACCTTCCACCACAGAGATAAGTTGTTGAATAACAAAAAATTAAGGGACTTCGAAAGAAGTCCCTTTTTTGTCTCGAAAAATGCACTTCGAAAGCTGTTTTCGAATCGTTCTTATTCAAAATACTGATCGATTTCCGCTTTGCAGTCGGAAAGAATCTTTTCCACATCAGCGTCCCAGATGTCCAGATTTTCTGCCTTAAAGCAATGTGCATTTTTTACACCAAACATATTCTGGGTCAGTCCCTGAACATATCCAAATCCAAAATCATCACTGATAATCGGTCCGCCCGCAGTCGTAACATAAAAGAGATTTTCCGCCTTACACAGGCCCTTTGGGAAACCTTCTTCGGTGTAATAGAAAGTGAGACCAACAATGGTAATCGCTTCCAGATATTGTTTCAGCACGGCAGGGAAGGAAAGATCCCAGTAAGGAGCGGCGATGATAACCGTATCCGCAGAAGCAAACTCTTTTGCCCAATCAAAATAAGTATCTGTAAAATTCTTTTCTTCTACACATCCGTTTCGCCAGTTCAAAAAGCTTTCCGTTAAGGTAGGAATGGTAAGTTCAAAAAGGGGAACGCGAGTGATTTCTCCCTCTAGTTTCTCCAATATATGATTTGCCAGAGATTTGGTTCTGGAGTCTTCATGGTTGGTTGCGTCGATAAATAAAATTTTGTTCATTGGGTCCGTCCTTTAGTATTTTCTATCTCTTAAATTTTATTATATAATAAAGTATATGGAAAAGGGGAAGAACATGAGACTTTTTAACAAGAAGAAAAATAAAAAAAGAAAAAGAGCGGGAATTGCTTTGGGGGCACTTCTGGCGGTTCTTCTGATATTTTCCTGCGTGGGCTGCGGTCCAAAAGAGTCGGAAATAGAAACGGAAGTAACCACAGAAACGACTACTCCGCCAGAGACCGAGCCAGAAAAAACGGCGCAAGAACTCATCGGCGATGCTCTTTTATTACGAGGAAACTACGGCGAAGGGGCAAACGAAAAAATAGAGAAAATCTATGCGGAAGCCATAGAAAAAGATCCGGAGCAGGGAATGTTCTGGAAAGACATGGATTCTTACTGGGCAGAGGATTTGGAGGACTTGGAAATCAATTATGACGAACTTCCTTACGACCTTTCCGATGGTGAAAATTTGGCAATCGTTATTTTAGGTTACGGGCTGAAAAGTGACGGCACTATGAAAGACGAGCTGATTGATCGGCTTCAGGTAGGACTTTATTGCTCCTGGGAATATCCAAATGCTTACATTGTCTGCACTGGCGGTGGTGGCGTACCGGATGCCAAGGAAGCAGATGTAATGGGTCAATGGCTTTTGGAAGAGGGGCTGGAAGAAGAACGGTTGATTATAGAAAATCAGTCCATGACTACAGGTCAGAATGCCATGAACACGGGAAAACTTCTGCAGGAGGATTATCCGGAAGTGGATGAAATCGCTATCGTTACCAGCGATTATCATATTCCTTGGGCCATGATTTTATTCAAGGCAGAAACGGATATTTTAAGTCAGAAGAGTGGAAGAGAGATTACCGTTGTTGCTCATGCAGCCAATGAAACTGGACGGAAGGTAAATACGGATATGTCCAAGGCTGCAGGACTTTTGGAAATCTTAGGAGACTCCTCTCGGGCGGCTGAAATTTATCGTAAAGATTATTCCTCCGTGCCGGACCTGGATTGACATTTTTCAATTGCAGAGAGGGACTTCGGACCATATAATGAATGAAAAGAATTATCATAAATTTACTTAAGGAGAAACATCATGAACTATCCAAATTTATTTAAGCCGATTCAGATTGGCGATACTTTGTTCCGCAACAGAATTTTCGCAGCACCGATGGGACACCCAGACAATGTAATGGGTAAGTTTTCCGATGACTGCATCGCATTCTTCGAGAGAAAAGCAATGGGCGGTGCAGCTTGCGTAACTTTAGGTGAAGCTTGCGTTGACAGTACTTACGGAAAAGGCTATGCAGCAGAAATCAGTTTGGATTCTCGCCAGCCGTTAAGAGGACTGACCAAGATGGCTGACGCGATCCGTCGTCATGGTGCCATTCCTTCCATCGAGCTTCAGCACCCAGGAATGAAGGCCGTTCCGAAGGTTTACACCCCTGGTGTTGGAACCACATCTGATATTATTTATGGTCCTTCTGATGATGAATTCGCAGGCTATCCAGTAAAGGAAATGCCGGAAGAAATCATTTATGAAATCATCGAAAAATTCGCAAATGCAGCAAAATTCTGTAAGGACGCTGGTTTTGGTATGGTTATGGTTCATGCTGGCCATGGATGGTTGTTAAACCAGTTTATGTGCAGCCGTATCAACCGTCGTACCGATAAATGGGGTGGCAGCATGGAAAACAGAGCTCGCTTCACCATTGAAGTTGTAGATGCAATTCACAAAAAATGTGGCAAGGGCTTCCCAGTTGAAGTTCGTATCAGTGCCGATGAATGTTCTCCTTATGGATATACGGTAGAAGAAGGCGCAGCTTTCGCACAGATGTTAGTAGGTCATGCAGACCTGATTAACTGCAGCGTTGGCTGTGGCGTTGGTCTTCCAGATAAAGCTCGTACAACCGTTATCACGTTCCCAAGTATGTACGGTCCAGACGGACAGAACGTAAAATATGCAGCAGCAGTAAAAGAAAAAGTATCCGGCGTTTATATTTCCACCGTTGGTGCTCTTACAGACCCAGCTATGATGGAAGACATTATCGCTTCCGGTAAAGCAGACATCGTAGAAATCGGCCGTGGTCTTACTTGCGATCCGGACATCCCTTACAAAGCAAGAGACGGAAGAGAAGACGAAATCGTTCGTTGCATGCGTTGCAACGCTTGCTTCTCCAGTGGAATGCAGAAGGGTCATTTCTGGTGTGCATTAAATCCAGTTGCCAACAGAGAACGTGAATTTGCTCGCATCACAAAACCGGCAGATAAGAAGAAAGTTTTAGTTGTTGGCGGCGGTATTGCAGGTATGCAGGTAGCCTTAACGGCAGTAGAAAATGGACACGAAGTAGTTCTTTGTGAAAAAGATGGTGCTTTAGGCGGTCACATCCGTTGTGAAGAACAGGTCCCATTTAAGAAACACTTAAAAGAATACATCGACCAGCAGATCTGCAAGATTGGAAAAACGGACATCGATGTTCGTTTAAATACCGAAGTAACTCCTGAGTATGCAAAAGAAATTGGCGCGGATGTACTGATTGCAGCTTTAGGCGCAAAACCAGTGAAACCAGCAATTCCTGGCATCGATGGTGAAAATGTATACTTCGCAGAAGAAGTTTATACCAATCCAGATCTGGCAGGCGAGAACGTAGTTATTATGGGCGGCGGCCTGGTTGGTATGGAACTGGCAATCTATCTGAAGTCTTTAGGAAAGAATGTTAATGTTCTTGAAATGGCTCCAAGAATGAATATGGGTCCGAACCCAATCGGCGTACAGTCTGTAGAAGTAGCTTTATCCGATAACGGAATCGTTCCAAACTTCTCTACAAAGGTTACAAAAGTAGAAGCTGGCGGCGTATGGGGCGAAACCAAAGATGGCGAGAAATTCTTCCCAGCAGATACGGTTGTTTGTGCTTTAGGACAGAAATCCTTAACCGAAGAAGCTATGGCTCTCTATGATTGCGGCGGCAGATTTACTGCAGTTGGCGATTGTGTAATTCCTGGAAATATTTCTGAAGCAAATGCATCTGCAAAAACAGTTGCTTTAGATATTGGACGTTTATAAAAAATGTAAGAAACCGGACGGAAAAGGTCCGGTTTTCCTACTCAAATATAGGAGGTAAATATGGGCTCTAAATATTCACATGTTTTTTCACCAATTAAAATTCGTGGAATCGATTTTAAAAACAGAATCACTCTGGCTCCACCATCACCAAACCTGGCAAGTCCTGACGGCAAGATTACGTATGAGTTCATTGACTGGTTCCGTATGTTCGCAAGAGGCGGCGTATGTACTCTGTATGTAGGTAACTCTTCCATCGATATTACGGAATGTAAAGATGAAGCTTATCAGCTGGATTTAAGCTCTGATGATGGCATCCGTGAGCTGGCTCGCTTTGCCGATATGTGCAAGGAATTTGATTGCCACGCTTCTCTGGAAATTAACCACAACGGCGAGAATACCGCTTTTGAGACGGTAGGTCATGCACCATTTAGTTCCTCCGAACTGATTTCCGGTACGGAGCTGATTCGTGCAAAACGTTTAGGACGTGACCCGATTCCGTCCATCGCAATGACAAAAGAAAAAATCCAGGAGACCATCAATAAATACGGCGATGCTGCTGCAAGAATGAAGAGAGCAGGCATGGATATCGTTTTAGTACATGGCGGACATGGTAACTTAATCAGCCAGTTCACCAGCCCTCTGTACAACCATCGTACCGATGAGTACGGCGGATCTTTAGAGAACAGAGCCCGCTTCGCTATCGAAGTATGTGATAACATCCGTCAGAAATGTGGTGAAGACTTCGTTATTGAATTCCGTATTTCTGCAGACGAAATCGCAGAAGAAGGAATGCACTTTGATGAAACCTTAGAACTCATCGGAATGCTGAAAGACCATATCGATATTATCCATGTATCTGCAGGTCTTCACAGTGATTTCGGCGGTGCTTATATGCGTAACTGGTGCCAGAACTTCTTTATGGAGAGAGGCTTTAACGTACATTACGCTGCAGCAGTTAAGAAAGCTTATCCAGACCTTCTGGTTACTACTGTTGGTTCTATTACCAGCATCGACATGGCAGAAGAAATCATCGCAAACGGTTGGGCAGATTTCGTAGCTATGTGCCGTCCTCTGATGGCAGACCCAGATATGCCAAACGTATATGCTCATGATCATCCAGAAGATCACAGACCATGCTTAAGATGCTCTACCTGTATGAAGCATCTGATGATTCCAAAGCCAATCTTCTGTGCAGTTAACCCAATGTCTGGCATGACCAGCGTCCTTCGTGACGGCGTGGTTCCAAAAGCTGTTGAGAAGAAGAAAGTAGCTGTTGTAGGCGGCGGCCCTGGCGGAATTCAGGCTCTTATGACTCTTTGTGAGAGAGGCCATGATGTAACCTTATACGAAGCTACCGACCGGTTAGGCGGCCAGGTAATTAAGGCAGCCATCCCTCCATTTAAGAACGATACCGCAGACTACCTGAAATACCTTCAGGTTCAGGCTGGCAAATATGCTGACAAATACGGCGCTAAGATTTTAATGAACACCAGAGCAACCAAGGAAATGCTGGATGCAGAACAGTACGATGCAATCATTATTGCTATCGGTTCCGAACCAATTATTCCAAAGAACATTCCTGGCATTGATCTTCCACATGTTGCATGGGCTCCAGACGCTGAAGAAGGCAAGATTCCAGTAGGCGATAAAGTCGTTATCATCGGTGGCGGTTCCGTAGGTATGGAAGCTATGATCGAATTCGGCGATATGGGCAAACAAGTGGAATTACTGGAAATGGGCGCAGCAGAAAACGGCATGATGCAGTTAAGAAAGAGCGCAGGTTCTTCCGCAGGCGAAATGCTGAACATCTGTAAAGAAAAGAATTATCAGATTCACTACAGCACAAAACTTACTGCTATTACAGAGAAAGAAGTTATTGCTGAGAATCTGCTGACTGGCGAAACCGTAACCTTCCCAGCAGACACCGTTCTTCTGGCTTTAGGTATGAAATCTCTGACCGAAGAAGCTGAGTCTATGCGTCATTGCGCACCAGAAACAGAAATCTTCGTCATCGGCGATGCAAAACGTCCAGCACAGATTGGTGATGCTGTAAACGAAGCATTTAGAGCTTGCATCCATATTTGATAAAAATCAAATTAATAGATATAAAAAAACTGCGGTCCTTTGGGCCGCAGTTTTTGGTTCGTCATGATTTAATTATTTTTCAAAGCTTCCTAAATCAATAATATTGCTGGTGCCGGTTGCGATTGGCAATACACCGTCCCATTTTTCAATCTTATTGTATTCGATAATTTGAGCGGTCAGAGATTCGTTGATAATACGGTTTGCTTCTGCTTCCGCTTCGGCCTTAATGCGAAGAGTTTCTGCATCTGCCTCTGCATTGGTGATGGCGGTCTGCTTATCGGTCTCTGCCTTCAGAAGACGCTGCTGTGCAACCTGTTTTTCTTCAATGGCTTCGATAAATACATCAGAGAAATCGAAGTTGATGATGTTAACATCGGTAACAATCAGTCCGCTGCTATTCAGCTTCTTATTCAGTTCATCTAAAAGACCATCCGCAATCAGAACACGGTTAGTAACGCTTTCTTCTGCGGTGTATTTGGAAGTGATTGCCTTCAAGGCTTCATTTACTGCAGGAATTACCAAAACGGCCTCATAATTGGAGCCGACGTTTTTGTAAACGCTGTAGGACATATCGCTTTCTACACGATAGTTGATTGCCAGAACAGTAGAAACGGTCTGAAGGTCTTTGGAGAAGGCTTCGGTTTCTACTTCCAGTTTTACGATACGGTTATCAATCTGAACTACGTTCTGGACAAAAGGAACTTTCATATGAAGACCTTCGGAAAGAACGTTATTGGATACTTTTCCTAAAGTAACAACTACGCCAGTATGGCCTGGTTTAACTGTGGTAATCGATGCGGCGATAATCGCAATAATAATTAAAGCAGCAATGATAATACCGATTTTCTTTTTGGAAAAGATAGGCTTTTTTGCTTCGTAATATACGGTATTGTTTTTGTTTTCCATTTCTATAATTACTCCTTTCTAAACGTGACAAAACGCCGTCTTCTTGTCACGATAATGTTTGTTCCATTACGGTTTTCAGTGGCTTCAGGCCGCATTTTTCATAAAAAGCTTTTGCGCCTGGATTCAGTTCCCAGACATTCAAGGTGATGCTGTCGCATTCATTTTCCTTGGCGACCTGAAGAACATATTCATACAGAGCCTCTCCGATGCCCTGACGACGATGGTCGCTGTCTACACAGATATCATCGATATACAGGTTCTTTCTAGGATATACGGAGTGGTTTCCTTCGTTAATTTCAAACATACAGAAAGCATGGCCCGCAATCATTCCGTTTTCATCCACATAAACATAAATTGGATTCTCAGCGGTTTCTTTGTATCCCGCAGCTTTTCGGCTTTCACAGCCATCGAGGCCTTCCTGAATCAGCTGAGCCAGGCCTTCGTCGGTATATTTTTTCTGTCCAAGTACGAAATAGTCCGGTCTGCCCTCAGCGTGAACTCTATGGACCTGATATAAAAGATTATTTAAACCATCAATGTCTTTTAATTCAGCTTTTCTAATCATAGTATTCTCCAAAAATATTAATATCGGTAAAATAGTAGAGTCTTATTTTATCACAGATGCCCATTGCTGTGATATAGTATTATAACATGAAAGAGGCAGAAGGGAAAATGTCTGCTGCGAAGGAGTCCGATATGAAGACCAGTGAAGAGAAAACCAACGTTATGCGACTGTTGGATCAAAATAAAGTAGAGTACAAACATTATGCCTTTGATTTGAAGGAAGCTTTGTCTGGTGTGGAGATGGCAAAGCTTATGGGTGTAAAGGAAGAACGGGTATTTAAAACCTTAGTCACCGTAGGAAAAAGCAAAGAGCATTACGTTTTTATTATTCCGGTGGCCGAGGAATTGGATTTAAAGAAAGCAGCCAATGCTTGTGGCGAAAAGAACATCGCCATGATTACCCAAAAGGAACTGCTTCCTCTTACGGGTTATGTTCATGGTGGCTGCTCTCCCATTGGCATGAAAAAACTGTTTCCAACTTTTTTAGATGAGACTGCGATCTTGCAGGAGACCATTCTGTTCAGCGCCGGAAAAATCGGTTATCAAGTGGAAATCGAGCCCGATGACCTGGGAAAAGTAATTCCCGTAACCTACGCAGATTTAACAAAATAACGCTTTTGATTTACAGCCGTCCTTTTTTCTAAGGGCGGCTTTTTTTATAGCAAGATCTTGAAAAGTAAATTTGAAATTTCACAGATTTCAAGGTATCATATAACCAAATAAAGATATTTCATTTTTGAAATTAAGGAGGGTATTATGTCAGTTTATTTACGTAAAACAAAGACGGAAACTGGCTGGGTAGAAGGCATCCCGGCTTCCGATCCGAGAATCACATCTTATAAGGGCATCCCTTATGCGAAGCCACCAATTGGACAGCTTCGTTGGAAAGCTCCACAGCCGGCAGATGCATGGGAAGGCGTTCTTCCTTGCAAGGAGTTTGGACCTATCGCGATGCAGAGAACTCCTGGCCTGGCAGATAATGTATATACAAAAGAATGGCATGTAGATCCAGAAATCGTTATGAGCGAAGACTGTCTGTACTTAAACGTATGGACTCCTGCAAAAACAGGCGATGAGAAGTTCCCTGTATTCGTATGGTTCTTCGGTGGCGGACTTCAGGAAGGCTATCCTCCAGAGATGGAATTTGATGGAGAAAGAATCGCAAGAAGAGGAATCGTAGTCGTATCTGTTAACTATCGTCTGAATTCCTTCGGCTTCTTAGCACATCCGGAAATCACAGCAGAAAATCCAGATGCTCCTGCAAACTTCGGTTTCTTAGATCAGCAATATTCTTTGAAATGGGTTCAGAGAAATATCGCAGCCTTCGGCGGAGACCCAACCAACGTTTCTATCGGCGGCCAGAGTGCTGGCGGCATGAGCGTTTCTGCACAGCTTTACTGCAAAGCTAACGAAGGACTTTTCCATAAAGCAATCATCATGAGCGGTATCGTAGGAACCGGTTTCGGAATTGCTGGTACTTTCACAAAGACCTTAGCTCAGGCAGAGGAAGTTGGTAAAGCATTTTTCGATTTCTTAGGCGTTCAAACTTTGGAAGAAGCAAGAGCTTTAGATGCATTCTACTTAAGAGATAAAACCGCTGAATTCAGAGGCGGAATGTTCGCAACGGTATGGGATGACAAATTCCAGTTTGGCGATAATAAATTAGGCTTACGTCACGGCGACCGTCTCGATGTTCCTATGATCGTAGGTTGGACCAACGGCGAATCTGTAGACGGACCGAAGGGCGAAACCAAGGAAGAGATTCTTGCAGAAATCAACAAGTATTTCAATCCGGAATATGCGCAGGTTATCGCAGCAGAAGTTGAGAAATTAGATGATGTTGACGCAATCAAGAAGATGCTGAACCGTATGGGACCAGAATTAGGCAGCAGAAGCTTCTTAAGAGGTGATGAGAAATCTGGCAAGAATACATCCAAGAGATGGGCGTATGAATTCGGCCCGGAAATGCCTGGCGATAATGAAGGCGCTTTCCATTCTTCTGACCTTTGGTTCTTCTTTGAGAGTCTGGCAAAATGCTGGAGACCTTTCACCGGCAAGCATTATGATTTAGCTCGTCAGATGTGCAATTACTGGTGCAACTTCTTCAAGAATGGCGATCCAAACGGACCAGATGCAGACGGAACCGCAATGCCTACATGGGCTGCTTATACCGAAGAAAAACCTGCAACCATCCACTTCTATGATCAGATCGAAGTAGATGAAGGCCCACATACAAAAGTATTAGAAGCAGAATTAGATAACATTTTAGCAAACAGCTAATGGGAGGAAATTATGTTAAGAGTAGCTAAAACTGAGTACGGCATGGTTCAGGGAACTCCTGGCGCAGATGCTCGTAATACAATTTTTAAAGGCATTCCTTTTGCAGCTTCTGCAATTGGTGAAAGAATGTGGAAACCACCGGTAGCTCCAGAACCATGGGAAGGAATCCGCGTATGCAACGAATTCGCACCGATTACCATGCAGAAAGTTCCTGGAGAAAATCCAGATGCTTTTTATTCAAAAGAATGGCACGTTGATCCAGAAGTTCCTATGAGCGAAGACGGAAGCCTTGCATTAAATATTTATACCCCTGCAAAATCTGCAGACGAAAAACTTCCAGTTATGATTTGGATTTTCGGTGGCGGCATGAGAGAAGGCTATTCATATGAGATGGAATTCGACGGAGAAAGCTTCTGCAGACGTGGCGTTATCTTAGTATCCATCGCTTATCGTCTGAATGTATTCGGATTCTTATGCCATCCGGATCTTACAAAAGAAAATCCTGACGCTCCTACAAACTTCGGTTTATTGGATCAGAGATTCGCTATTGAATGGGTTAAGAGAAACATCGCTAACTTCGGTGGCGACCCTGAAAAGATTACTATCTTCGGTCAGTCCGCAGGCGGTGGCAGCACTTACTTCCACATCACAAATCCTGCAAACCAGGGACTGTTCCAGAGAGCAATCGCACAGTCAGCTGGTGGCTTAGGAATCTCAAAACCAAAAACATGGATTCCAATGGCTACAGAGTATGACGTTGCTGAAGAGAGAGGCCGTCACTTTATCGAAGACATCTTAGGATGCAAATCTATCGATGAAGCCCGTAAGTTAGACCCTAAATACATCGAAGAGAAATTCTTAGAGAGCGGTCTGACCATGGCAGCAGTTCGTGATGGAAAATATATCTTTAAACAGACGGACATGAGCATTATTGATGACGACATTATCGACATCGACTTCATGTATGGAAACACCGATGCTGAATTCATGACAAAACCTGGCGAAGACATGGAAGCTTGGGTTAAAGAAAACTTCGGCGATGACGCTGATGAATATATGGAAATCTGCAAGAGAGAGGCTGGAAGTGATGATCCTGAAGCTTTAAGAAAAGCTCTCGCAGTTTGCGGTTTCGAACTGGCAGCAAAACAGGCTGGCAGAATGTATGCAAAACATGGAAGAAAAGCCTACTACTATGTATTTGGACCAACCATCCCTGGCGACGATGCAGGCGCATTCCATTCATCTGACCTTTGGTTCGAGTTTGAATCTCTGCAGAAATGCTGGAGACCTTTCGATGGACATCACTACGATCTTTCACGTAAGATGTGCAACTGCTGGGCTAACTTTGCTAAGACTGGTGATCCAAACGGCTTAGACGCTGACGGCACACCAATGCCTGAGTGGAGACCTCTTACCGCAGAAGACCAGTGCGTAATGTACTTCAAAGATGAAATGTATTCCGAAAGCGGTCCATTTACTGAGAAGAGCGAATTCTTAGTAAAGAAGAATCTTGAGACATACGGTTTATAATTTACGAGGCTTTATTTTCGATAGAATAAAGTAAGGAGCAGCCCTAAGGGCTGCTCCTTTTGTGTTTGAAAGCTGAGGTTGCATAAAAAGTAGAGATATGTACGGTCTCAATAAGACGTCAAGACGAAAAAGTTGAGATATGTACGGCTCAGAAAAGTGTAATAGCGAAAATGTCGAGATATGTACCTATTTTAGATAATAATTAGAGTGTTTATTGTACATATCTCGATGTTTTCGCAGGAAAACAGGATTGGAATTGTACATATCTCAACTATATTGCAAAACAGACAAAATGAGACGGTACATATCTCAATTATTTTGCAGATAGGCTGAAAAACAATAGTACATATCTCAACTATTTTGAAAAACAGACACAAAGGGATGAGATTTCATATTATTCCATGGACATAGAAAAGGTCTATGCAGGTTAAAGTCCACAAGATATAATAAAAATGATATGAAACAAGAGAAATATTCAATTACAATCGATAATAGAATTTGTCATATTGTTCAAAGAGGCGAAGGAGGGCCGATTATTCTGTGGGGAATGTTTCCGCATCAGGGAGATGAAGTGGAGCATATGATAGAAAGCATAAAGCGCATCTGCCCGAAGAAGGAGTTTGTTCTGGCAGCTTTTCAGGTAGAAGACTGGAATAAGGACTTTTCCCCTTGGGAAGCGCCGGCGGCTTACGGGGATGGCGTTTTTGCCGGAGAAGGAAAGGCAACGTTAAACTGGCTGGAAAAAGTCTATATTCCCTATCTGAAGGAGAAGTTTGGAGAACGGCAGCTGATTCTTGCAGGATATTCGTTAGCTGGATTGTTTGCTTTATGGGCAGCTTATGAATCCGACGCCTTTGACGGAATCATTTGTGGTTCCGGTTCTCTTTGGTTTCCAAAGTGGGAAGAATATGTTGCAAGCCATTCTGTAAAGAAGACTTGTAAAATTTACTTAAGTCTCGGCACAAAAGAAGAAAAGACGAGAAATAAAACTATGGCCTTGGTAGGCGACCGGACCAGAGCTCAGGAAGAGATTCTGAAGGCAGACCCGAAGGTCAGTGACGTAATTTTGGAATGGAATAACGGCGGACATTTCGCAGATTCCGGCGAGCGGCTGACGAAGGGAATTCATTGGATTGTCGGATAAAAAGAGATTGATAGAGCGAAAAGAGTGCTTTTTAAGAAAGAAATTTCAAGAATATTCAAATAAATTTAGGGAGAAAATATGACTGAAAAATTATTTTATAAAGATGTTTACATGAAGGAATTTGATGCAGTCGTTACGGAAACCTCCGAAAAGAACGGAACGTTTCTGGCGGCGTTTGACCAGACCGCCTTTTATCCAGAAGGCGGCGGACAGGACGCAGACTACGGCCTTTTGATACTGGAAGACGGACGGAAAATCGATGTACTGGATGTCCATGAGAAGGAAGAAACCATTTGGCATACTTTGTCCGAATCCGTAGAAGTTGGAACGAAAGTACATGGCAGTATCGATTGGGACCGCCGTTTCGATCATATGCAGCAGCATTCCGGTGAGCATATTGTCAGCGGGTTGATCTGCAAAGCGTTTCACTGCGATAACGTAGGCTTCCATATGGGCGATGACGTAGTCACCATCGATTATAACGTGCGGATCTCTTATGAGCAGGCCATGGAAATCGAAACTGCAGCTAATAAATACATCTGGGAAAATCATGAATTTGTGGAGCTTTGGCCGACGGCAGAAGAATTAAAAGAGATTGATTATCGAAGCAAAAAAGAACTGTCCGGCGCGGTTCGTATCACCAGTTTTCCGGGCGCGGACACCTGCGCATGTTGTGGAACTCATGTTTCCCGCAGCGGAGAAGTTGGTCTGGTAAAAATCACTTCTGCGCATAACTTCCACGAAGGAACCCGTCTGGAATTATTCTGCGGAAAGAGAGCCTTGGATTTCCTTTCCATGAACCATCGGGCAAATAAGGACGTAGCGGTTCTGTTAAGTACGAAAGAAGACAAGACTCCGCAGATGGTGGAGAAGCAGATAGCAGATTATGTTCAGTTGAAAGCAGAAAATACAGCTATTGAAGACCGTCTGTTCCGTATGTGGGCAGATTCCCTGCAGGGAAAAGAAAATATTCTGATTATCAGCGATTGGATGAATGCAGACCAGGGAAGACGTCTGGCAGATATGATTTCCGATTGCTGTGGCGGAATTACCGCAGCTCTGACGCCTGCTGGTGGCGAAGAAAATTCTTATCGGTTTGCATTAATTAGCAAAGGCAACGATATTTCTGCTTTTGTAAAGGAAATGAACGGAGCCTTAAACGGCCGAGGTGGCGGACGAAACGGATTTGCTCAGGGAACCTTAAAGGCAAGCTTAGAGGAAATTCAAAACTTCTTTCATTCGTTTACAATTGAACAGTGAAATAAAAAATACAGACATCAAAGTTTTTGCTCCCAGGGAATGAAAGAAAGGATGGAAAACTATGAAAAAAATAATTGCGATTAATGCAGGACCACGTACCAACTGGAATACCGCACAACTGGTAAAGGAAGTTGGAAAAGGCGCTGAAAGCAAAGGCGCAGAAGTTGAGTACATTGACCTCTACAAGCTGGACAAATTTACTGGTTGCATTTCCTGCTTCGGATGTAAGATGGAAGCTTCTTTTGGAAAATGCGCTTGTCACGATGGTCTCTTCGAAGTTCTGGAAAAAATCAGAACCGCTGACGGACTGATTATCGGTTCTCCGAACTATATTGGAAACCTGACAGCCGGATTCCGCGCTCTTTATGAAAGACTGATTTTCCAGTATCTGACCTATAACAAAGAAAAATCTAATTGCAACGAGCATTTCATTCCAACGGTTCTGATTATGACCAGCAACTGCCCGGAAGAAATGTACGGCGAAAGAGGCTATACGGAATTATTGGAAGGCTATAGAAGAACTTTAAGCGCTATCGTAGGACCGACAAAAGTTCTGACTTGTGGAGATACCCTTCAGGTTGATGATTACAGCAAGTATGACTGGACCAACTTCGACCCAGAAGCGAAAAAGAAACGCCATGACGAGACTTTCGGTGATTATCTGAAGAAAGCTTTTGCGTTAGGCGAAGAACTGTAAATGATTGATAATTTATGTAGAAAAAAGCGGCCGTTTTAAACGACCGCTTTTGTTTTATCTCTCTTTTCGGAACTTCTGTTTCACAAATTCCTCTGCTTCTGCTAGTTTCTCGTCAGCCGAGTCTCCCATGATGCTTTTTAACAGCTCATATTCGTCTATGGTGCCTTTTCCGTGAAGAACTGCATAAGCGCCTGCATCACTTCCACAACCAATAAAAACGCCCTTTTCGTACGCCTCAGCGATAGCGGAAAGATGCCGTTCGGCAATTCTTTCAACTTCCGTTTCGTTAAACCGGCCGGTTCCTCTTAAATTGGCACTGGTAGCGGCTGTCGGAACCCAGAGAATGTTTTTATCTTTTAAGATGTCCATAGTTTCACTGTCCATATAGTAGCCATGCTCAATAGAATCTACGCCGGCTTCTGCCGCCTGGCGAACTCGTTCGGTTCCGCTGGCATGGGCCATCACTGCAAAGCCTTCTTCGTGGGCAACATGGACCAGTTCGGTAATGTATTCCGTAGTGTAATCCGTCTCGGAAACCACACCATATTTATCAAAATCTAAAATGCCGGAAACCATGATTTTAATGAAATCCGCGCCTAATTCTTTTGCCTTGGCAACTCGTTCCTGAAATTCGGTAAAGTCCGCATAAGAAAGGCCTGCCACCTTTCCATAGTTGCCTTCTTTGTAAAGGGCAAAGCATGGGCTTAAATAGGTGATGCCGTAATCTGCCGCAATGGTTTTTGCATAAAGACTGGCACCGTAATGGTCGCCGCCTTCCCGGACGCAAGTAATACCACGGTCCTTATATGCCTGAAAAACGCCTTTGACTGATTCCTTGTCTACGGCTGTTTTGTGGCGCTCAACGCTTTTTTTATAATCAATCCCGTCCATGAACACATGGGCGTGAAGTTCTGCTGTTATCATTTATTTTGACCTACCTATTTATTTGCGTTATATTATAGCACAAAAGTTTGACAGTCCCTAACGTTTCGCAAAATAAGGGCTTGAATCAGGAGAAGGGCATGATTGTACGGAAAGCGACAGAAAAAGATTTAGACGGAATAGAAAGCTTATATAAAAACGTAGTGGCATTTTTGGAAAGCCATGAAAACTATCCGGGCTGGAATTCGGAATATCCCGTAAGAGCGGATGCAGAAGAAGGTCTGAACATGGGAGCTTTATACGTGGCAGTCGATGATCCGGAAGAAACGGTTGTCGGAACTTTTATGCTGAAGCATCGCCCGGAGCCTGGGTATGAAACCGCAGATTGGGGAAACGATTTCACCTATGATGAGATTTATGTGGTATATACTTTTGCGGTAAGATGTGATTATTTTGGAAATAAAGTCAGCGACCAGATGATGGATTTCATTCTGGAAGAAGCGAAAAAAGATGGAATGAAAGCCGTTCGGTTGGATGTGGTGGAGCGAAATGAGCCAGCCATCCGTCTTTATCAGCGACATGGATTTCAATATACGGGAACGATTGATGAAGGGCTTGCGGAGTACGGACTTCCTTGGTTTCAGACGTTTCAATATGTGTTATAGCGAATGATATAAGATGGGCGGAGAAGCCGCCGTCTTGAAAATAGAAAGCAGGAAGAAAAAATGATACAGGATATCGAACCTCATGTTTTTCATAACGAGTATCGGCCAGAAGCAAAGGCGAACGAAAACTCTTTCGTTTTATGCTTTGATGGGAAAAAGATTTTAGCAAAAAAGGAAGAAAGAGGGTTGGTTTTTCCAACAAAGAGCATGCTTTTGGAAGATACGCCTCTGGTGTATGCCTTTGCTGTGGATGAGACGGAATATTTTTTAGATCTGAGTGGAAAAGTCATAGATATCGAAGGCTTTGAATATTTAGATTTGATGGAGGCCAGGAGAGGCTGCTCCAACGTGGACGGTATGATTCTCTTTACCGGAACCCATCTGCACCAGTGGTATATGGAAAGCAAGTTCTGTGGAAGCTGTGCAACGCCTACGGTTCACAGTGACTATGAGCGGGCCATGAAATGTCCAAACTGTGGAAAGAACATTTATCCACGATTGATGCCAGCAGTTATTGTTGGCGTAACCAATGGAGACAAACTTTTGGTAACTCAATATCGGGCAGGAAAGTTCTACGCTTTGATTGCGGGCTTTGCAGAAATTGGTGAAACCTTAGAGCAGACCGTAGCCCGGGAAGTTTTTGAAGAGACGGGAGTCCACGTAAAGAACATCCGGTATTACAAGTCTCAGCCATGGGGCATTGTAAAGGACCTTCTGGTAGGCTTTTACTGTGACTTAGATGGTGACGATACCATCCGTGTGGATCATAATGAACTGCATTCCGCAGAATGGAGAGACCGTAAGGATATCGTTCTTCAGCCAGATAATTTCTCCCTGACCAACGAAATGCTGACCATGTTTAAAGAAGGAAAAATTTAAGATAAGAAAACACCCCAATTGGTCTTAGCAAAATAATTTTTATGCCCTGAGAAGCAGATGCTTTTCAGGGTTTTTTTGAAAAGGCTCAAAAGTTGCAGAATTTCGATTTATGACTTAAAATATAAAAAAGCATCTGCTTACGACCATTGAAAATTAAAGAACAATAAAAGAACAAGGGAGGACCTATACATTGAACTCGAAATCGATATCCATTGAGTCTTTTAATTCAGACCCTATTTCCAAAATCGTAATCAAAAACAGTATTCCGGCCTTAGTGGCCATGATGATGGTAATGGTTTACAACATTGCCGACACTTTCTTTTTGGGGCTCACCCACAACGACCTGCAAGTAACAGCTGTATCGTTTGCAACACCTCTTTTTATGATTTTTATGTCCTTAGGGACTTTATTTGGCGTTGGTGGAACGTCAGTTATTTCTCGTGCCTTAGGCGAGGGAAAGGTTGACCGTGCAAAAAAAGCTTGCTCATTTTGCATGTGGTCCTGCGTGGCAGTGGGAGCATTCTTTATGATTCTTCTTTGGATTTTCTTGGAAGATGTGACGAAAATGCTGGGAGCAAGTGGAGCCAGCTTGAAGCTGACGGAAGACTATTTACGAATCGTCATTGGTTGCGGTATTTTTTCTATGATTTCCAATTGCTTCTCATCGATTGTCCGTACGGAGGGCGAATCCATGAAAGCAATGACGGGAACGCTCATCGGTAATCTGTTAAATCTGATTCTGGATCCGATTTTTATTCTTGGGTTTAAGTGGGGCGTAGTCGGCGCAGCGGTAGCTACTGTTATTGGAAATGCGGTGGCAGCAGGTTATTATATTATGTATTATTTGAAAGGAAAGTCTGTTTTGAGTATCAGCTTAAAACATTTTTCCATGAAGGATAAAATTCTTACCGGCGTTCTTTCCGTAGGTATTTCTGCATCGATTGCGAATTTGCTTTCCAGTGTGACCTCTATCTTTGTAAATTCTCAGCTTTCCGGATATGACGGGGGAGATATGTTGGTTGCAGGCTATGGTGTAACAGCGAAGATTATCATGTTGGTTACTCTTATCGGTATCGGTATTGGCAGTGGCGTACAGCCATTTTTGGGCTATTGTTATGGCGCAAAAAATAAAGCAAGATTTACCGCCGGATTCCGTTTTACATTTTTCTTTGGCATTATTTTCTGTTTGGTAATTTCTGGGCTTTGTTTCCTTTTTGCTGGTCCTATCGTTAAAATTTTCCTTACGGATTTCACAGCTTTCGGTTCCGGCATTCATTTTACACGGATCCTCATGACTACGGGATGGCTCATAGGACCATTTATCATTTGTCAGAATGCTCTTCAGGCTATGGGCGCTGCAACGCCAGCGCTTTTATCCACGGTTATTCGTCAGGCGGTTATTTTTGTTCCAGCAGTTCTGATCATGAAGGCCTTGATTGGTGTAGATGGACTGATTTGGGCACAGCCAATAACAGATGTTCTTTCTTTGATTATTGTTTTGCTTATGTTAAGAAGCAAGATACGGAGAATTGAAAGCTAAATTAGATAATTAGATAATTAGAATTTGGAGCGATGGCTCTATGAAAAACACACCGAAAAGGATAAATCCTTTTCGGTGTGTTTTTTATGCGGTATCAAGCAGGAATAAATACTTTCTTAAGCCTAGTCGATTTGTTTGTCTTTCTTTGGCATTTTAATAGATGCAGCGTAAGCGCTGTTACATAATCCTAAAATTGCAGAAATGATGAACAGGGTCTCAATGCCGACGGTCTGCCAAATCCATCCACCAAATAAAGCAATCAGAAGAGTGATCATATGGTTAACGGAAATACCAGTAGAAAGAGTGGCTTTTACTTCCGTCATATTATCGGAGATATCGTTTACATAAACGCTGGATGCCATGGATGCCAGAGAAATTACGGAGTCCAAAATATAGTTGACGCAGCAAACAATGAAGGCCACATTCATCGGGAAGATGTGATGGGCAAATCCGTAAAAGAAGCAAACCACAACTAAGATGACGGTATCCATAACCATAACAATCTTGTAGCCGACTTTATCGATAATCTTTCCTACAACAGGAGACATGATGAAGCAGGCAATGGCGGAAATGGCGAACAGCAAGCTGATGGTGGTGGCACTGGCTCCGTAGAACAGAATCAGTACATAAGGACCGAAAGTTAAGAAAACTTGCTTCCGGGCGCCATAGAATACTTCCAACATATAGTATTTCGTGTATTTCTTCCGGAAGTAGAAGTGACGGTTGGATTCTTCTGTTTTAGAATCTCCGACCAGGCCGAAGGAAATCAGCATGGCAATTCCGGTAATCACTGCAGCTACTAAGAAGAAGGTCCGGAATGGCTGAGTCTTTGACAGAATCAAGAAGGAGATAATGACGACAACATAGCCTACCAGCGTGCCAATCTGCTGGGAGGAACTTTGGAAGCC
Organism: Lachnospiraceae bacterium; assembly: GCA_024403615.1. Classification (GTDB taxonomy): domain Bacteria; phylum Bacillota; class Clostridia; order Lachnospirales; family Lachnospiraceae; genus RGIG5612. The sequence continues at coordinate 93,666 of JAKSRM010000003.1, read as the reverse complement.
TAGGGCTTCGCCGCTTTTTCCCTCCTTCGCGTAACTGAGGGCTAAGGTGCTTTTCATTCCTAATTGGATATGTTCACCTAAAGAGTAGATGCAGGTTGCCAGAGTTACCAGAACTTTGGTCGGGGAAACGATAGAAAGAAGTCCCATACCAATGAGCATGATAATGGCACCTAATTTATAAAGTTTTTCTGCGGAGAAATGATACAAAGCAGCCAGAATCAAAATTAAAAGAAAGCCTGGAAGTTCCCGGAAAAATTCTGCAATGCCTCGGTCAAATTCGCCCATGACAACGATTTCTGCCAGATAGTTATCAATCAGACCTTTATAGATTCCATAACCAAGACCTGTAATTAGGACGGATAGAAGGAATACTTTAAATTTTGAATTTTCACGGAAAACACTGGATAATTTGTTCATTTTTCTGCCTTTTGCTAGTTTTTTCAGCGAAAGCTGATTTTGTACAAAGGGGATTATAGCACATGTTCGACAAAGCAGAGCATGGAAAATGAAAAGAGACTTTATTCTTGGCTAATAAAAAAACATTGCATAAGAGTGAAAAATTAGGCATAATATTATTACTAATTAAATTACACGAGGAGGTAAATAAAATGGCAGCAATTGATGGAAAATGGGAAGTAGCAGTTCATACACCTTTTGGCGATATGAAAAACATTCTTGAAGTTAAAGAAGTAGAAGGCAAACTTGAAGGCACAGCTACAGAGAACGGCGAAGCAGCAGCTCTTCAGAACGGTGTTATCAACGGAAACGAATTCAGCTATGAAGTAGAAATTCAGTCTCCATTTGGCGCAATGAAGAACACTCTTAAAGGCGTTATCGATGGCGATAAGCTTTCTGGAACATCCACAAACTCATTTGGCGATTCTAAATTTGACGCAGTTCGTCTGTAATTAGAAGACCTAAGGCCGCTGCTTTCGGGCAGCGGCTGTTTTTTTATTAAAGCATCGTGCTTGCACGAATGCACTTGACGCTCGTGTAATTTGAGGTGATAAAATGTACGAATTAATTCAGGCAAAAGGGAATAGTTTTTTTGTAGATTGTCCGGCAAAAATCGGTATTGTAAAAACTGGTGAGCAGGAAGTTGTTTTGATTGATGCAGGCAGTGATAAAGACGCCGGCAAAAAAGTTCGCCAGGTTTTAGAACGGGAGAATTGGAAAGCCACGGCGATTTTCAATACCCATTCTCATGCGGACCATATCGGTGGCAATCAATATTTACAGAATCAGACTCAATGCAAAATCTATGCGCCTGGTATTGAAAAAGCTTATACAGAATTCCCAGTGTTGGAATCCACCACCCTTTATGGTGGCTTTGCTATGAAAGGACTGCATAATAAGTTCCTTATGGCAAAGGAGAGTGTCGTGGAGCCATTGACGGAAGAGGTCCTTCCAGAAGGTTTTTCCATCCTTCCTCTTCCAGGCCATAGTTTCGATATGGTTGGTTTTCGTACGGCAGACGATGTAGTTTACTTAGCAGACTGCTTAAGTAGCGCAGAAACTATTGATAAGTATAAAATCGGTTATCTTTACGATGTAAAAGCGTACTTAGAGACCTTAGAAATGGTGAAGGGCCTGCAGGCGACAGTTTTTGTACCAGCTCATGCAGCCATGACGGAAGATATTGCTCCGCTGGCTCAGTACAACATTGATAAGACTTTGGAAGTTGGAGAAAAAATCGTAGACCTTTGTGCAGAACCAGTTATGTTTGAAGACCTTTTGGCTCAGCTCTTTACGGATTATGAAATGCAGATGAATCTCCAACAGCGTATGCTCATCGGCAGTACCGTAAAATCCTACTTAAGCTGGCTCAGCGATGCCGGAAGAGTAGAATATATTTTTGAGAATAATAAGATGCTTTGGAAAAAGGCAGAATAAAAATTTAAGAAAATTGCATATGATATGAGTGCGCATGAGGCTGGCGGATCGTTAGCAACATGCGCTTTTTTATGCAATGGTGCATAAAAAATATGGTATACATTTCAATGTAAAGAAGCCTTTCTGTATACCTTCCAATATTTTGTGAAAGTTGTTGTATACGTCTTGATTTATTATTCTTTTGTGCTACTATCCTTTTACTCTTATTCGAATCTCTTTTCTGGGGAGTTCTTAAATACTGGCGTGTTTCACGCATATAAATCCGTTATTAAAAATTATTAGAATACAGGATTGGGAAAATGACAGAAATTATTGTGATAACGTATCCAACTGCTCTCGAATTATGGCTGGATGGAACAAATTGGGAAAATACAGAAAAATATTCTTATCAAAACCGGGAACTTCAGGGTCTTCCCGCCTATTTTGCGGTGCCAGATTTAAATATAATAGCAAAAGAAATATCATTGAATTTGAATGTTACTCAACCGATATCTTTTATGGTTCCGTCAAATCAAAATCGAAGAAATGAAGCAAACTTTAAAAAATATATCCGGCCTAGGCATTTCTCTACTGATAGTTTTATCAAGATGGACACACGCCTGTATCCGGCTTTATCACAGTATGAAGTTTTGATAGCAAGCCCGGAATATTGTTTTTTATGTGCAGCAAAAGATTACTCTTTTTGCCAGTTGGTGGAGATTGGGATAAATCTTTGCGCTATGTATGTTAAAGATAGAAACTCTTCGTTTGGACAATACCAAAGAGATCCTATACTTACTAGCAAATTGTTAGCAGAGTATATTTCTAATACAAATAATATGAAACATCATAAAAAAGCTTTGCTGGCTGCAAAATTTGTTCAAGATAATTCTCGTTCTCCTATTGAAAGCAAGTTGGCTACAGTTAGTTGTTTGCCGAAATATCAAGGTGGGTATGGAATGAAATTTCCAAAGCTCAATTATGATATCTATCATTCGAATGCAGGAAAAATGTTGCTAAATAGAGAGAGTAGCAATTGCGATTTGGTTTGGCCAAAAGAAAAAATCGTATTGGAATATGATAGTGATCTAGCTCATGGAAACGCAGAACAGTTTGCATACGATAAAATAAAATATCGATCGTTAACAATATCGGATTATAAAGTTTTTCCGATTGTATCAAAAGATTTATTGTCTCTGGACCGTTTGGATGAACTGTTTATGTCAATAAAAAAACAACTGAATGGAAAAAGTGAAAGAGCAACCCTTAAAAAGTATCGAATGAAACGAGAAGAGGTATATAAAGAATTATTTGGAACAAAAAATAACACTTATGTACCAATCCCAAATTAAGAGAAACAAAATATTACGGCTATGTACCAACGAAAAATTAGAAAAGAGAAAATATTACGATTATGTACCAATGAATGGCTAGAATTTGGTACATAAGTGAGATATTTTGTCGGTGTGAGAGGAAGTACGGTACACAAGTGATATATTTTGTCGGCTCGTGAGGGAGAGTAGGTACATAAGTGTGATATTTGATCAAGGCGAGAGGAAATACGGTACATAAGTGTCATATTTGAGCGAAGAAAAAAATGTCTGGTACACAAGTGACATATTTCGTCTGATTGACCTGAAAATCGTTAACTATAATGAAATAAAAAGGCCGGCTGAAACAGCCGGCCTTAACTTTTGCCAAAGTTTAATTATTTAGCTAAACGTTTTCTGCTTTCTTCGTAAAGAGCAATGTAACGGTCAGCGTTTTCGTAAATGCTCATGCCAACGAATACGTTCTCTGGATATGTATCAAGGAATTTCTCAACGTTGTCACGGATCTGCTGATCTGTTGGGTTCTCTGGCAGTGGATCTAAATCAACACCAAGAATGATGTCTTTGCCGTACTGTTTGTAAAGCATTTCGAAATCGTTCATTGGCTGGCCAGCCCACATATCAACGCCAGCTTCGATCATTGCAGGAACAAGAAGTTCATCTTTACCACAGCAATGAAGTTCGAAGAACATGCCAGCTTCGTGGCAAGCATCGATGGTACGTTTTAATGCTGGAACTAACATTTCGCGAGCGGTATCTACTGAGAACAGAGGAGCTCTCTGGCTGCCCCAGTCATCATGGAACCATACGAAATCAACGTCGAAGTATTTTTTGAATCTCTTAAATAATTCTCCGTAGTAGTCAGATAATGCATCGAACAGACGAAGAACTGCTTCCTGCTGGTCTTCATCAACAAGTGCTAAAAGAGCTGGAGCCATGTCGATGAAAGAAATCAGACGCTCGAAGAAACCTGTGAAGATAGTTGTTCTGTATGCACGAGGCTCGCTTAAGAATTCTTTATTTCTTTCAGCCATGCCTTCCCAATCGAAGGAATCTGGATCTGGCATTGTAAGTTCTTTTTCCCAGTTCTCGATATCTTTAATGAAAGGAGCGCCAGGACGAACCATTGCACCGCCAGCGGTTGGAACGAATTCCCATTCTACACCAAAAGCATCTTTATTGAAGATTTCTGTTGGTCTGTAAGCAGCCTGATCAGCTACGATGTAACGAGCCAGGTTATCTGGGTACTCGTGTGGGTTGAACATTTTGTATTCAGCTGTTGTAGGTGTCCATAATTCACCTTCACCTTTAACCATTCTCAGGAAGTTCTCCTTAGGTGTAATAGGTGTGTTTAAAACTGGTAATCCAGGTGAGCCTGGTCTGAATCCACGGTATTCGCCTTTAGCTTCAAGTTCCTTGGAATCAAAAGGAATAATTTCTCTTGCCATGATTTATCCTCCTAGTTATTAGAATTCTAAATTCCCATGTCGCATAGCAGACGGCACGGAAATAAATATATATTCATTAAGAATTATAACAGAAAAGTTTTTCTATTTGTAAAGAAAATTACCTGAATTTTGGATATTTTTTAAACAAATGTAAGTTTTCTTGAAATCAGAGGGATGCAATGCTAACATCCAGTTAGTAGTGTATTTTTACAAACAGATTTGAAAAGGAGATAAAAATGTACGAAGCAACTACAAAAGAAAATGCAAAGTGGAGTTTTCAGGTGAAACCAGAAGCTCCAGCGGAAAAAGACATTGTGGAAGTTATTGACTGTGAAGTCGTTGTTGTAGGTGGCGGAATCGGTGGATTTGCAGCTGCAGCAAGACTGAAAGAGTTAGGCGCGGATGTTGTTATCATCGAAAAGAGTGCAAGCTATTCTGGTAAAGGCGGACATTTTGGCGTCGCAAGTTCTTCTTTGATGGAAGAAAAAGGCATCCACAACGATTTACAGGAAGTTGCCAGACAGTGGATTTTAATGAGCGGAAATAATGTAGACCAGGAACTAATCTGGTTATTCTTAAACCGTGGTCATGAAGCAATGGATTGGCTTATGCCAAAGACAGTTGCTGCAAATCTTCGACCAAAACTGATTGACTGCGCATACGCCTCAGCTCCTTATAAAGAATATTATGGTTCCCATGCTTTTATGCCGGAAACTGCCCTTCGAGGAAATCATGTAACCAGAGCTTTGTATGAAGACTGCCAGAAGCAGGGCGTTGAAATTCGTTTCAATACTGCTGGATATTTGCTGATTCAGGACGAGAAGGGAAAAGTTATCGGCCTTTATGCAAAGGGACCGGATGGAATTATTAAATTCAATTGTCCAAAGGGTGTTGTACTTGCAACTGGTGATATTGGCGGTGATGAAGAAATGTGCAGAGCCTATGCGCCAGACGCTTTAAGAACTTTAGCAAGCCAGTATGTTCCAGTAGGCTGCAATACCGGTGATGGCCATAAGATGGGCCTTTGGGTAGGCGGCGTTATGGCAGAGGAAGTATTCCCTCTGATGATGCATCCACAGCATTATGCATGGCAGAACTTATTCTATTTGTTCGTTAATAAAGATGGAAAGCGTTTTATGAATGAGGACAGTTATGTTCAGGGACGTGCAACCTCTATCATGCGTCAGCCGGATGGTATCTGCTACAGCATCTTAGCAGGCGATTATTCGGAGCATGTAGAAGAAAGTATGCAGTATGGTGGCGGACTGTTCTGGGGAATCCCTAGACATGAATACGGCATCGACATCAATGTTGCAGAATCCAGCGAACTTTATGTTAACAACGCGCTGAAAGATGGAACGGCTTTTAAGGCAGATACCTTAGAAGAATTAGCTGATATGATTGATGTGGACAAAGAACAATTTCTTAAGACCGTTGCCCAGTATAATGAATACTGTGACGAAAAAGATGACAAGCAATACGGAAAACGCAAAGAATTATTATACCCATTGAAGAAGGGACCGTTCGTTGCTTTGAAGATTGGTACGGTTCTTTTAGAGGTTGTTGGAGGTCTGGCTATCAATACCAAGATGCAGGTACTGAATAAAGATCGTCAGCCAATCGAAGGACTTTATGCCGTTGGCGATACCACAGGTGGTATGTATGGACATGAATATGTTACGACGATTTTAGGAAACAGCCATGGCAGAGCTCTTCTTTGGAGCTACATTGCAGCAGAAACCATAACGGGAAAGAACGAATAAAAAGTTGATGAATTCATCAAATAAAAAGGACCGGGTCGAAAGATCCGGTCCTTTTGCGTGTCCTGTAATTCAGAACAAAATTTGTTAATTAATTATTTAACAACTACGTTTGTGATGTGTGGGTTAACACCTTCATACCAGTATAAGAATCCCTCAAGATCTACTGTCTGACCAATCTGAAGAGCTTCAACAGCTTGGTAAACTTCTGTGTCAGCACCGCAAAGGTAAGATTCTACTGTAAACTGATATACGTTACCCTTAGCATCTTCTACGTTGAAGTAAAGGTCATCGCCCTTTGAACCAGAACCATCCCAGTTGTAAAGGTAAGCAGCGTCGTTGCCGTTAGCATCTTTGCTTGCTGCAACCTTAAGGCCTTTGAAGGATACGAATTCGTTCTGATGAGCAATAAGTTCATCTGTTCCAAGAAGATCAGTTACGTCAATTGGATTTGCAATATATGTCTCTCCCTCGATAACTTCGTATGTAGCATCGATGATTTCAACTTCGCCTGACCATTCAGATTTGAAACCTGTAACTTTAATCTTTGTACCAACTGTCAGAACATTGTTATAATCTTCTTCTGTGCATGGCATGTTGTAAAGGAAGTAAGCACCGTCTTCTGCCTGTGTGTAGATGGTTGCCTGATTCTCCCACCAGCCCTGTTTTGCCTGAATGTAAGTTTCAACGCAAACCTGTGAATCTAATGGAGCTGCAACATATTCTTCATGTGTCATAACTGGAACGGAAGCTACTACTGGAGCCTGAGACTGTGTTTCAGGAGCAGGAGCAGGAGCTGGTTCGCTGCCGCCGCATGCTGCTAAGCAAGCTACACATGCAACTGCAAGGATTACTGCTAAAAGTGTTTTTTTCATTTTGTTTCTCCTATTCATTTTGATCCCCTTGGGGTTTTATAACTAATATCGTAACACGTGATATTATACACTATTTTTGTTTTTTGCAACTATTATTTGTTTACTTTCTTCTTGGCCTGACCGTAAATCAAATAAGCGAGAATCATCAGCCATACCACCCCTAAAATTACCAGCAGGGCAATAGAAGTTCCCGGTAAAGGACCAAGGTCTGCTTTGGAACTGCCACCAGAAGCATTCAGCTGATCCAGACGGTAAAGAGAGGTAACATCGTCATACATCTTATTGATGTATTTATCATCTACTTTTTCTTTACGTCTTACCGATTTCGTAACATTTTCAATCATCTGTCCGGCAGCATCTCGCAAGGAGGTAGAACCGTTGAAGACTGGAGTTACGAAGGTATCGGAAGTATGGTCAATCAAAAGCTTTGCGGCCTTAATTTTTACTTCGTAATGGGTGGAGGTGTCTTTTCCGCAGTCCGCCAGATACTGAACATATTCCGGCGCATTCTGTGCCTTTGTAGTTACCGGAATGTAACCCTCTGTTTCAGAATACGCAATCTGTACATCGTTGGTCAGCATGTATTGAGCGAACAGCCAGGAAGCAACAACCTCCTGAGGGTCTTCCTTGTTAAATACGCAAAGAGAAGGTCCCTGAGAAATCATCTTCTGGTTTTCCGTGTCAAACTGAGGAATGGTACGGACTTCGGTGTCAAAACGGATGAATTTATCCGGACTGATATCAGAGTTTGGCGCATCACTTCCCATCCAGGTAGCTCCGGCAGTAGAGTCAATGGCGAAAATGCATTGGCCGGCATTCAGGAAGTTTGCCGGATAACCGGAAATCTTAAAAGTAGAGAAGGCACCAGAAGCGGTGTGTTCTGCAATGGTATTTAAAATACTCTTTGTATCATCATTAAAGATGTAAATATTACCTTGCTCATCGGAATAGCCAGCATCCAGCTGTTTCAGCATGCTGATCATCATATTGTCCGTAGACTTGTAAATAAACGGAATCAGAACCTTCTGACCGTTAATTGCATAATTTCCGTTGGCATCCTTCTTGGTAGCGGCTTCAGAAACTTCCCAAATATAATCCCAAGTGAGAACATCCGGAACTTTGTAGCCTAACGCTTCTACCATGTCTTTGTTAATGTAGCAGGCTTCGGTAGAACGCATGTAAGGAAGCGCGTAGTAAGAATCGCCCAGTTTACATTCTTCTAAGAATTCCGGAACAACTTCTTCTAAGGATGGTCCGTCAAATTTCAGTTCGCTGCCGCCAAGGCCATACTTTTCATCTGCGAAAAGTTGATCCAAAGGTACTACAACATTTTCTCCTGTTTTGTAAGTCGCAATATGGTCCGGATAGGTAATGCATACGTTTGGCGTGGTTTCTGTAGCGATGTTGGTAATTACATCGTTATAGATTTTGGCATAGTCTGTGTACAGACGCATATTGACCGTAATGTTCGGGTAAAGAGCCTCAAAATCGTCAATGGCCTTCTGATAAATATCGGTCTGGAATTTGTTGGTATCGTTCTTTGCCCAGAAGGTAATGTCATAATGTTTGGAAGTATCAAACTCTTCCGGAACAATGAAGGAAGCGCTTTTCTTGGCACCGTGACAGCCGGTGAATAATCCTAAAACCATCAGGACCGAGAGAACTAGAAGCACACTCTTTTTAAATTTTTTCATCCTTTTGTGCCTCCTCTTGATACGCCGGCCATAATCTTCTTACGGAAGATTAAGAATAAAATGATCAGCGGAATGGAAATAACAACAACCGCTGCCATCATGGCTGGTATGTTTTCACGTCCGAAGCCGTTTTCACGGATTTCCTGAATGCCGTTGGAAACTAAGAAGTAGGCTTGATTGTCTGTAATCAGACGAGGCCATACGTAAGAGTTCCAGCATTCGATGACTTTCAGAATTACTACCGTAACAATGGTTGGACGGCAGATTGGAACCATAACCTTTAACAGGTATTTTAAATCGGAAGTGCCGTCAACTTTTGCAACTTTATAAAGCTCATCCGGAATCTGCTCAAAGTTTTCCTTTAGCAGGTAGATGTAGAAGACCGACGTTACCGACGGAAGGATGAGACCTAAGAAGGTATTGCGCAGTCCCATGTTGGTGATGGTCTGGAAGTTGGTGATAATAACCAGCTCGTTTGGAATCATCATCAGAGCCAGGAACAGAGTGAATACCAGATTCTTTCCACGGAACTCCAGTCGGGAGAAGGCGAAAGCGGAAAGAACAATAACAATCAGCATCAACGCTGTGGTAATCAGCGTGAAGATGAGCGTGTTTGAAAAATATTTGCCTAAAGGCACAGCATTAAAAGCTTCAAAATAGTTCTGGAGCGTTGGCGACGTCGTAAACAGCTGAGGAATGTATTCGGAGTTGTAAGCACCATATCCCTTAATGGACGTAAGAATCATCCAATAGAATGGGAACAGAACAACCAGTCCCCAGATGCATAAAAAGACGTAAACAACAGTTTTGAAGATACGGTTCCGCCTTTTGGCTGCGATTTCTTTTTGTTTGTAATCTATATTGTTTCCCATAATGACCTCTAATAATAAACTTTCTTCTTGCTTACCAGCAGATTAATCACAGTAACCGTAAGCACGATGGCAAACAAGATCAGGGCGGCGGCGGACGCATAAGACGGATAACCGCCAGAATTTCCGTAGAGCATGTCCAGAACATATCCTACGATGGTGTTCATTCCTTGAGCATTTAGGTTGACGCCGAACAAGGCGACGGCATCGGAGTAGGCTTTGAAGGCTCCAATGAAACCAGTGATGATCAGATAGAACAACATAGGGGAAATCATTGGAAGAGTAATCTTCGTGAAGACTCTCCACTTTGGAGTCGCATCCACTTTTGCAACTTTATAATAGTCCTGATTAACGGAAGCTAAAGAACTGGTCAGAATCAAAATCTTGAACGGCATTACAATCCAGATGGTGTAGATGCAAAGAACCAGCATTTTCGCCCAATAAGGACCTTCAATAAAGTCTACCGACTGTCCGCCGAAAATATTGATCAGTAGGTTTATGAGACCGTCGGAGTAAGCTGTTTTCTTAAATAAAATCATAAATACCAGACCGACTGCCAGAGTATTGGTTACGTATGGCAGGAAGTAAAGGGTCTGGAACAGGTCTTTCAGTTTCTGGATAGAACTTAAGGCCAAAGAGATTAACAAGGACAGACCTGTGGATACAGGAACTGTGATGATAACCAGGATAAAGGTGTTCTTTACGGCCTGAAGGAAATATGGGTCATGAAGAACATAAGAGAAGTTGTATAAACCGGTTCCAAAGAAGGACTGGGAAGCTGAGTTATAACCTTCCTCAAAGGAGTATACAACTACATCGAACAGCGGATATACCATAAAGACCCCAAGAAAAACCAGGGCCGGTAAAAGGTATAACCATGCTTTGATATTACTTTTTTTCATAGTATCTCCTTGATTATTCGAAATAAATACGTTCCGTAGTTTCTTTGTTGAATATATGAACCTTTGCAGGTTTTAAATTAAATCTTACAACAGGTGAAGAGGTATCCACCTTATTTTCGGCAGGAATAATGGAGCGGATTTCTGTTCCTAAAAGCGCATCGTGTTTGGAAACTACGCTGGTGTCACGGCCCATGACTTCAACGGAGCTGAGTTTGCATTCAAAAACGCCATCATCTGCCAGTACGAAACCTTCTGGGCGGATGCCAATGAAAACTGGCTGGTCTGCAACACCCTTCACATCGAGAACAGCACATTCCCCAATATAAAGTTTTTCACCCTTTACTTCTCCGTCAAATACATTGATTGGAGGAGTTCCCAAGAACTTAGCAACGAACAGATTCTTCGGATCATCATAAACTTCCTGAGGTTTACCAATCTGCTGTACAACGCCAGTTTCCATAACAACGATCATATCGGAAATACTCATGGCTTCTTCTTGGTCGTGGGTTACGAAAATGGTTGTAATCTGGGTTTCTCTTTGGATTCTACGGATTTCTTCTCGGGTCTGCAGTCTTAATCTGGCATCCAAGTTGGATAAAGGCTCATCCAAAAGAAGTACTCTCGGAAGTTTAACTAAAGCCCTGGCAATGGCTACACGCTGCTGCTGACCACCGGAAAGCTCTGCAGGTTTTCTTTCCATGTACTCATCAATCTGAACGAGTTTAGCAGCTTCTAAAGCTTTTGCTTTCATCTGCTCTTTGGACAGTTTTGCCTCACCCTTTAAGTTACCTAAAGGGAACATGATGTTCTGCTCAACGGTCATGTGTGGATAAAGCGCATAGTTCTGGAATACCATGCCAACGCCTCTGTTTTCTGGTGGAGCCTTAGTTACATCGTCTTCACCGAAAAAGATTTTTCCACTGGTAGCATCTTCCAGACCGCAGATTAAGTTTAAGGTTGTACTTTTTCCGCAACCAGAAGGTCCTAAAAGACCGATTAATTTTCCGTCCGGGATTTCAAAGGTGAAATCGTTTACAGCGATTTTTTCGTCTTTGATTTTCCGGTTTCGATTCGGATAAATTTTTGTAAGATGTTCTAATACGATTTTCATATGTCTACCTCGTTTTTGAAAGACTCTAGTTAAGGTAAATTATAAATAGAGAAACTAATATTTGCAAGGCTACGGACCTACTTGTATGGTATAATTATTATAACTTCCGTAGCTTCGGGAATTTCTAAAAAAATGGGCTTTTAGGAGACAAAAAATGATAAAAGAACTGACATTAGATGAGACGAGAGAAATTTATAAAAAGTATATGATGAAGGACTTTCCGCCAGGGGAAAGAAGACCTTTGATTTCCATAGAAAAAATGTGGGAAGATGGCTGCTATTTTGGATACGGATATTATGATGAGGGCGAGTTTTATGGGTATGCCTTATTCTGTGCAGCACCGGGAGCCAAAGACGGACTGTTAGAATATCTGGCCATGACGGAAAGCTCCCGAGGAAAGGGAAAAGGCAGCGCTTTCTTAAAGGAACTGGCAACCATAGAAAGAGAATGGAATGCCATTATTTTGGAAACAGAGGATGCGGATTTTGCAGAAACGGAAGCAGAACTTGCAGAGCGCACCCGTAGAGACCGGTTCTATGAAAAGGCAGGAGTGAAACTTTCGTCCTTTCGTTCGGAAGTATTTGGAGTCAAGTACAGACTTTGGTACTTGCAATTGTGTAATATAGCTTCAGAACAGGAATACGGCGAGGAATATGTAAAAACCTACCGCTATATTTTTGAACGCATGAACCAGAAGGACAAGTTCCTTATGTATGATAAAGGGAACGAAAATTTTGAAACCATTAGAATGTAATTAGAGGGAGTAATATGAAATTATTACACACATCCGACTGGCATTTAGGAGCTGCCGACGGCGACCGTAGCCTGAAGGAAGACCAGAAATTTTTTATTGATGAAATATGTAAGATTGTAGAAGAAGAAAAGGTGGAAGCAGTACTGATTGCTGGCGATGTTTATGACCGTTCCGTTTCTTCTGCGGACGCGATTAAGCTTTATGATTATGCCATGACTCGTCTCTGTAGAGACTCAGGGGCAAAAGTTTTGATTATCGCAGGAAACCACGACAGTGCAGAACGCCTTTCCAGCTGCAGTGATTTGCTTTCTGCTGCAGGTCTTTATATAGCCGGCAGCCTGAGTGAAAAAGTAGAAAAGGTTTCCCTGGAAGATACGGATGTTTATCTTTTGCCATGGATTACGGAAGAACGAGTAAAAAGCGTATTCCCGGACCAAAAAGAAAAAATTCAGTCTTTGGAAGATGCTTATAGAGTTGTATTAGATTGTATGCGAACGACCTTTGATAAAGACAAGAAACATATCGTTCTTTCTCATGCTTTTATTACGGATTCGGAAACTTCTACGAGCGACCGAGCTGCAGAAATTGGGTTTGCAGCCCAGGTAAGTGCAGAGGTATTTGATGGATTTGATTATGTGGCTTTAGGTCACATCCATAAGCCACAGGACGTTTCCAAGACCGTCCGTTATTCCGGAACGCCAATGCCGTATTCCTTTGGAAAAGAAGAAACTCAAGAAAAGAGCGTAACCATAATTGATACTACAGATATGAGCAGAACCGTTGTTCCTTTGATGTTACTTCATAAGAGAACGACGTTTATTGGGGAACTGGATTATTTGCTCCACCCAACTTGTGAGGATGATATCCGAGAAGGGTATGTAAGGCTTCAGGTAACGGATAATTATGTCGGATTGGAGGTTTTATCCGAACTCCGTCGTGTATATCCGAATCTTTTAGAAGCTTCCGGCAAGACTTTTGAAGGGGAAAATGCTACCGTAACCCTCTCGATAGAGGAATTGGAAAAACTGGAAGAAGATCCGGTAGAAGTATTTAAGTATTTTTGCAAGGAAGAAGTGGGAGAAGAAGCATCGGATCATCTGATTGAATTGTTCACCCAGGCGGTAAAAGCAACCGAGGAGGCAGAAGTATGAAACCTTTAAGATTGGAATTACAGGCCTTTGGTCCTTTTGTAGAAAAACAGGTTGTGGATTTTGAAAAGTTGTCAGAAAAAGGTATGTTCCTCATAAAGGGGAAAACTGGCAGTGGAAAAACCACGATTTTTGACGCTATGACTTTTGCCCTTTATGGTGGAGGCAGCGGAGAAAACGACAAATTAAAATCCGGACGGAATGATTTAACCGAATGGCGGTGTATACAGGCGGACAGGAATTTGGACACCATAGTTTCTTTCACTTTTTCTGTACGGGAACGAAAATACGTTTTTACGAGGAGCCTGATTCAGAAAACAAAAAACTTAAGCGAAAAATATGAAGCAGGGGAAATGGATGAAGACGGAAATATCATACCGTTTTTTGACAATCCAAAGAAAGCAGACCTTAACAAAAAGGCAGAGGAACTGGTGGGACTGACCAAGGAACAATTCCGTCAGGTTGTGTTATTGCCACAGGGCCAGTTTGAACGGTTTCTGACGGCGTCTTCCGAAGAAAAAGAAGCAATTCTTCAGAAGATTTTTGGCTCAGGTCAGTGGACGAAATATGCATGGAAGTTCTTTAATGACGCCAATGCAAGAAAGAATGCTTTAGACGAAGAAAAGAAGGAAATCGATAATTCTTTGGCTGAGGAAGATGTGTTCTGTCTGGAAGAACTGGAAGAAAAAATTCAGTTATTAAAAGACTCGAAAAAAGAATTAATTCGTAATCATCAGAAATTTGATGGAGAAGGAAAACAGAAAAAGCTGGATGAGGACATAAAACTGTCGGAAGGATTTAAGCCTCTTCATGAGGCAGAAAAGACCTTAAGTAATCTGCAGGCGGAAAAGGATTCCTATGCGGAAAAACAGAGAGAATATGAGCAGGCGGAAAAAGCGGAAGCTTTACGGGAACCAATCCGTCATTTTGAAAATGCTTGTACAGAACAAACCTTAAGGAACAAAGAATTATCTGATATAGAAAACGGTCTGCAGGAAGCGGAAGAATCCGTAGAGTCTACTCGCGTTGCGAAGGAAGTACATGAAAAGAATTCTCCAATTCCGGAATTAACCAAGACGTTAGGAACCTATGAAAGCAAAAAAGGGGCTTACCAAGAGGTCGCTAGTTTGAAAACAGCAGCGAAAACAGCAGCAACGGAATTAAAGACTGCTCAGAATAATTTAAAGAAAGCAGCCGATTCGTTAAAAGATGCGACAGATACGGCAAAAAAAGCGAAGAAAGACTTCGATGAAGCCGAGGATTTTGCAAAAGAGTATCGAGACAGATATTATGCCGGAATTTATGGGGAAATTGCCGGAACCTTAGAGGAAGGGGAAAAATGTCCGGTATGTGGTAGCTGCGACCATCCAGAACCTGCTCAGAAAAGTCTAAACAGTGTCAGCAAAGAGGATGTGGAGGAAAAAGAGGCTGCTAGCGAGCTGAAAAAAAATCTTTGGAGTGAGGCTGAGATAGCACGCGAACAGGCGGAACAGGAAAAAGATCAAAAGCAGAAGGCATATAATGAAAAGGAAGGCTTGAAGACGGCTGCGGATGCGAAGCTGGAAGCTGCAGAAAAGAATCTGATTGAAGGAATTACAGATTCAAAAGCCTTGACGAAAAAAATAACAGATATTCAGACGGCAATCAAAAACTACAAGGAAGAAACAGAAACCCGAGAAACTTCTTATTCAAAGGCAGTCAAGACTCTGAATGAATTAAAAGGAAAAATTGATTCTGCAAAGAAAGAAAAAGAAAGAGCCGATTCGGATTATGAAAAAGCAGATGGCATTTTGAAAAAAGCTTTAAAAGAAAAAGGCTATGCGGACTTTGAAAGCGTAAAAGCTTTGATGAAAGAAGATTCTGAGCGGAAGTTGCTTCATGAGGAACTGGTCAGCTATAAGACAGCCTGCGAAGTAGCAGAAGGCAATCTGGAAAAACTGCAGAAGGAACTGGAAGGAAAAAAGGAACCGGATAGTTCTCTGTTTGAGGAACGGAAAGAAGAAATCGAAGCAGAAAAGGTTTCATTTGCAGAAAATAATGCAAACTACGAACAGGAAATCAAACGACTTACGGGAAAATACAGAGTTCTTTCCGTAAAAGCAAAAGATTATGCGGACAATATTACGGAAGCAGGAAATGATCTTGCTTTTGCAAAAAAACTCCGTGGAGATTCTGGCATTGGTCTGCAGAGATATGTGCTGGCCATTATGTTTAATCAAGTCATTGGGGAAGCCAACCGAATGCTGGAAAAGGTTCATGGTGGAAGATATTATCTCTATCGTTCGGATGACAAAGGCGTTGGAAATAAACGTGGATTGGAACTTAAAGTGCATGACAGTCGCAGCCCGGAGAAAGAAGGAAGAAGTGTAGGTATGCTTTCTGGTGGCGAGAAGTTTTTGGTATCGTTAGCTTTGTCCATCGGTATGTCTACCATTGCCCAGAAGTCTGGTGTACAGATAGAAGCTCTCTTCATTGATGAAGGATTTGGAACCTTAGATGACAACTCCATCAACGATGCGATGGATGTTTTAGATAGCGTACGAAAGGGCAACGGCATGATTGGTATTATCAGTCATGTGCAATTGCTGGAAGCCAACATTCCAACCCATTTGGAAGTTATTAAATCGGAAACCGGCAGCAGCATTGCTTTACGGTGAAAGTAGAAAAAATTCTGTAAAATTTGTATAAAATTCATACAATTTTTACTTGTGGCAGGTCTCCCTTTGGAATATAATTAGCCAACCATATCATAGGAGGTATATACCTTATGAAAATGAAAAAGATAGCAGTTCTTTTTACTGCAGTATTGTTAGCAGTAAGTATGATGTCTTTCCCTGCTTTTGCGGATGGTGGAGAAGTTCATGTATACAGCGAGGCTAATTTGAAATCATTCTGGAGTTCGGCATTAGCAACAAATGGCACGATCTACATTGAGAATGATATTACGTTGGAAGACGAATATACGATTGACAAAGGAAATGTAACCATCGATCTTCAAGGAAATAATATCCAGGGAATCGGAGACGATGCATATTCCATTTTTTCTGTAGAGGATGGAGCATCTCTTACGATTAGAAATACTACCGATAAAGATCGAGGCACGATTTATATTACAACCCTTTATGAAGATTATACGGAGCTGATTTATGTAGGTGAAGACAGTAGCTTCACCTTAGAAGGTGGTACTTTAAAAGGAAACGAGGATGAGGATTGCCGACTTGTTACCGTTGATTACGGCCTGTTTACCATGAAAGGCGGTTTGCTTTGCAACAACGTATTCGACGACTCCGTATTCCCAGTCATCACTGGCGGTGGTGGCGCTGTTTTCGTACGTGGTGATGGTAATACAGGGAACAACAGAGGCCGCTTTATCATGAACGGAGGAACGATTTCCAACATTGATTCTACAGAGGCAGATGGCGCAGTTTGTATTGAAGATGGCGTATTTGAAATGACCGATGGACTCATTACAAAGAATAGATCCTACGGAAAAGCCGCTGGCGTTTATGTAAGTGAGCATATGTTTAATGCTGCGGTATTCAATATGTATGGCGGAGAAATCAGCAATAACGTAAATTATACTACCGAAACTAGCGGAATGTATGCCGGTGGTGTTGCTATCGATGATGCGGGCTTCTATATGGACCGTGGCGTGATCACAAAGAATGTCACCCCTGCGTATGGTGGCGGCGTATATTATGACGGTGGAAATACGAATTTCCAGATGTTTGAGGGCGCAGTAATTACCGAAAACAAAGCAAATAAAGGCGGCGGCGCTTACATCGATGACGGAAGAGTTTTCCTTTCCGGTGGTGTCATTGAAAAGAATACCGCAAACGAAGGTGGCGGACTTTACTGCCATGAGTTTAATGAAGACGATATTGATGGCGTAGATCTGAAAGGAACTCTGGTTATTACCGATAATATAGGTGGCGGCGTATATCTGGAAGATAAATCCTTCCTTGCAGATGACCCAGCATTAAACCTTGGCGGCAGCGTTCAGATTATTGACAATGCAGGTTATGACTTATATTACTATCCAGAAGGTGACGATTTAATCGGAATATTAGATGACCTTAATACGGATCCGGATGATCACGCATGGGTTGGAATCAGCTCCAAAAAACAAAGTTATCCTCAGGGAATCGCTGGTAAATTTAACAAAGATAAGGATGATAAAGATTATTCCGTAATTTTCTTAGGTGAAAATGGCTTTGAGATTATGGCACGGGATGATATGCATGATGGTCCGATTTTCGTACTTTATTATTCTTCTTCTGACCCAGTGGATATTACCACGATGGAACTTGATGGCCAGGCGATGAAAGATAAAGATGGTAATTCTGTGCCGGAAAGCAACTACACAGTTAATTACGATAATTTAAATCTCACATATAAAGTTAGATTTAATTCCGGCAAAGGAATGAATGTAGATAAAGATGCGATTTATATTCGTAACAACAGACATAGATATGGAGACGGAGACGGATTAACTTTAGATATTACTCCAGTAAAACAGGAGAAGGTCGTGGACTCCGATGCAGGAGAAACCACTTATACTCTGTATTATCTGTGCGAAAATTGGATCTACCGTGACTTCCTTGGTGGATGTGATAATAACAGAGATGATTATTACATTGTAGAAATCGTTATTCCAGATCATGAAGTATCCTTTGAAATGAATAACCATGGCGAGCAGATTACCGCTCAGGTTGTTCCTAATGGCGAGACGGCTACGGAACCAGAAGATCCAGAAGAAGAAGGTTGGATTTTTGATGGTTGGTTTGCAGATGAAGAACTTACCGAAGAATTTGACTTTGAAACTCCAATCACAGAAAACACTACAGTTTATGCAAAATGGTTGGCACAGTATACTGTGAAATTCGAGATGAACAAGCATGGCGAGACTATTGCAGACCAGATTGTAACCGAAGGAAAAACTGCAGAAAAACCAGAAGATCCAAAAGCTTCTGGATGGAAGTTTGAAGGTTGGTTTGCTGATGCAGAATTCACAAAGACTTTTGACTTCTCTACAGTAATCAAAGAAAACACGACCGTATATGCAAAATGGACGGAAGTAGAACGTAAACCAGTAGATACCGGCGATCATAGCAATATGCCACTGGCAGCAGGAACTGCAGCAGCATCCTTACTTGTACTTGCTGGGGCATGCGTTCTTAGAAAAAAGAGTAACTAATCCTTCCTAAATTAGTGAAATAATAAAGAGCACGAAGCGGAAAACTTCGTGCTCTTTTCTTATTGCTTACTTGACTTGTTTATTTCTGGAATCTAAATACGTTCCAGAAAATTTTCTTTAAGGTTTGGGTAGAAATCATCGCATAAAAATAAACAAAAAGTAAACAAATTACACTTGTAGCAAGGTCCCTTTTTAGAATATAATAAACCAACTATACCATAGGAGATATATACCTTATGAAAAAAATAGCAGTTCTTTTTACCGCAGTATTGTTAGCAGTGAGCATGATGTCGTTCCCTGCTTTTGCTGGTGGAGAAATCCATGTAACCAAGGAATCAGAATTAAAATCTGCTTGGGATACAGCAATGTCAACAAATGCTACGATCTACATTGAGAATGATATTACTTTGGAAGACGAGTATGTTGTTGATAAAGGCAGTGTAACCATCGATCTTCAAGGAAATAATATTGAGGGAATCGGCGATGATGCAGATTTCATCTTTTCTGTAGAAGATGGAGCATCCCTTACGATAAAAAATACTACCGATAAAGATCAAGGCACGATTTATATTTCACACGATCATATTAATGAAGATTACGACCAACTGATTTACGTAGATCAAGACAGTAGCTTTACCTTAGAGGGTGGTACCTTGATGGGAAATGATGATGTAGATTGCCGAATCGTTTACGTTGATAACGGCTTGTTTATCATGAAAGGCGGTTCGCTTACCTATAACGTATTCGACTACTCCTTTTTACCTCTCATCACTGGCGGCGGTGGTGCTGTTTGCGTAATTGGTGATGGTAATACGGAGAACAACAGAGGACGATTCATTATGTATGGCGGAACGATTTCCGACATTGATACTACAGATTCAGAAGGTGCAGTATATATTGAAGATGGCGTATTTGAAATGTATGATGGACTTATTACACAGAATAAATCCGCTGGAAAAGCCGCTGGCGTTTATGTATGTGAAAACATGTTTAATGCTGCGGTATTCAATATGTATGGCGGAGAAATCAGCAAAAACATAAATTTTGCTATAGGTACTACTAGCGGAATGTATGCCGGCGGTGTTGCTATCGATGATGCTGGTTTCTATATGCACGGTGGTGTGATCACAAAGAATATTACCCCTGCTTATGGTGGTGGCGTATATTATGATGGTGGAAATGCAAATTTCCAGATGTTTGAAGGCGCAGTAATTAGCGAAAACGAAGCAAATAAAGGCGGCGGCGTTTACATCGATGACGGAAGAGTTTTCCTTTCCGGTGGTATCATTGAAAAGAACATTGCAAACGAAGGTGGCGGACTTTACTGTCATAAGTTTAATGAAGACGATATTGACGGCGTAGATCTGAAAGGAACTTTAGTTATTACCGGAAATAAAGGTGGCGGCGTATACCTGGAAGATAAATCTTCCCTTGCAGATGACCCAGCATTAAACCTTGGTGGCAGCGTTCAGATTATTGGAAATGAAGGCTATGACTTATATTACTATCCAGAAGGTAAAAATTTAATTGGAATCTTAGACGACCTTAATACGGATCCGGATGATCACGCATGGGTTGGAATCAGTTCCAAAAAACAGAATTATCCTCAGGGAATCGCTGGTAAATTTAACAAAGACGAGGACGATAAAGATTATTCCGTAATTTTCTTAGGCGAAAATGGTTTTGAGATTATGGCACGGGATGATATGCATGATGGTCCGATTTTCGTGCTGTATTATAGTTCCTCAGAACCAGTAAACATTACCTCTATGGGACTTAATCAACTTGCATTGGAAGACAAGGATGGTAATACTGTGCCGGAAGATGACTACACAGTTACTTATGACAATTTAAATCTTACTTATACCGTTACATTTAATTCCGGTAAAGGAATGAACGTTGAAGAAGATGCAATCTATATCCGAAATAACAGACAAGGATATGGAGACGGAGCAGGATTAACTTTAGATATTACTCCAGTGAAAATGGTTAAGACCATGGATTCCGATGCTGGAGAAACCGTTTATACATTGTATTATCTGTGTGAAAACTGGATTTTCAGTAGCAACCTTGGTGGATGCGATAATAACCGAGACGTATACTATACAGTTGAAATCGTTATTCCGGATCATACCGTTTCCTTCGAAATGAACGGCCATGGCGAGCAGATTACCGCTCAGGTTGTTCCAGATGGCGAAAATGCAGTTGAGCCAGAAAATCCGGAAGAAGCGAACTGGATTTTTGATGGTTGGTTTGCAGATGAAGAACTTACCGAAGAATTTGACTTTGAAACTCCAATCACAGAAAACACTACAGTTTATGCAAAATGGTTGGCACAGTATACTGTGAAATTCGAGATGAACAAGCATGGCGAGACTATTGCAGACCAGATTGTAACCGAAGGAAAAACTGCAGAAAAACCAGAAGATCCAAAAGCTTCTGGATGGAAGTTTGAAGGTTGGTTTGCTGATGCAGAATTCACAAAGACTTTTGACTTCTCTACAGTAATCAAAGAAAACACGACCGTATATGCAAAATGGACGGAAGTAGAACGTAAGCCAGTAGATACCGGCGATCATAGCAATCTTCCTCTGGCAGCAGGTGTTACAGCAGCATCCTTACTTGTACTGATTGGAGCATGCGTTCTTAGAAAAAAGAGCAACTAATTAATCATTCCTGAATTAGTAAAATAATAAAGAGCACGAAGCGGAAAACTTCGTGCTCTTTTCTTATTTATTGATTATAAACTTTTCTTATTTCTGGAATCTAAATACGTTCCATGAAATCTTCTTTAAAGTTGTGGTAAGAATACCGTTTTCAAATTTTGCATCTTTGGTTACGTCTACTGGGCTGTTTAAGGTTGGGTTCTCGAAGGAATTTCTCTTATCGCCATTTACGTCTGCCATAGCGGTATATTCTACCAGTTTGTAATCGCCGAAGCCGCGAACGTCCAGAGTGAATTCATGCTCATCTTCCCAATCGCTGTTGCAAACGAATACGGTGAGAGCACCATTCTCTTCGTCAAAAGCAGCACCAGCGGTAACGTAAGGAACATCTTCAAATCCTGCATACTGGTTCATGTTATCAATTGCATAGGTATCTACATCATATTTATCGGTTTCAACTACAGGAAGGATGGATTTGCCTTTTGCCAGGTTGTGAAGAGCCGTCATGGTGTAATGGGAAGCACCGGTCCATACGTTGTCATGGTTGCTTGCGCAATACATGGAAAGACCGCCGGTAGCACAACCAATCTTTACTCTGTCTGCGTGACGGAGAAGAGTTAAGGAAATGGATGCGTTAGCAACTGCAGACATAACTTCTGTTGTATAGGACATTGGTCCATTCATAGTCATGTTGTCTGGATCATGATGGATAAAGTTGGTCGTAGGGTCAAATTTATAGAAATCATCTGGGGATAATCTTCCCCCCAGACCGTATTTTGCACCAAGGCTGTAACGCCAGGAGCTTGCGTACTCGTCTAAAGAAAGCATCATAGTTTTCTTTAAGCGGAGTTTTGTCTTCAGGTAATCACTTAAAGCGATTTCCGTGTTGATATAATCTTCAAAAGCATTTACGCCAGCCATTAATCCGCCAACATCACCAACCAGTGCGGAATGATAATGGTGGAGAGAAATGTAATCTACGGATTCGTAGCACTGCTCTAAAACAACTCTGTCCCAATCCGGATAATGAGGAAGGAAAGGAGAGGAAGAAACGCAAGCAACGGTTTCGATGGATGGGTCCGTAAATTTCATTGCTTTGGAAGTCTCATGTGCCAGAACGCCGTAGCCCTTTGGATCTTTTTCCCAGGAAGCAATCTGCCATGGACCATCCATTTCGTTTCCTAAGTACCAAACCTTTACGCCGTAAGGATCTTTATGACCATTTTTCTTACGAAGGTCGGACCAATAGGTTTCGCCAGGGAAGTTGGTATATTCTACGATGTCGATGGCATCGTTCAGGCTGCCGGTTCCCAAATTGATGGTATATAAAGGTTCTGCGCCGATTTTCTCTGCCCACTGCAGATATTCATCATGACCTACATCGTTTGGAATGAACTGTTTCCATGCTAAATCCAGATTCTGTTTTCTTTCGGATTTTGGACCGATGGAATCTTTCCATCTCCAACCGGAAATAAAGTTTCCACCTGGAAGACGAACGCAAGGAACGTCTGCTTTTTTCAGGCCATCAATAACGTCCTGACGGAATCCCTGTTCATCTGCGGTAGGATGTTTTGGGTTATACATAGTACCGTTAACCATAGAACCGATTGGCTCTAAAAATCCACCGAAAAGACGTGGAGAAATATCGCCAATCACATAAGATGGATGTAACGTAATTTTTGTTTTTTTCATATCTTCCCTCCTGTTAGTATTTGTTAATTCTATGCCTACAATCTACTATTTTATTGCGTAATAGTCAATTTTTGGGTATAGTTTTCTTAATAAATCTGTTTCGCAGATTTCAGGAGGAAAAAGATGTTAGGAATTGGAATTGATACAGGCGGCACATGTACCGATGCGGTCATTTTTGACCTGGATACAAAAGAGGTTTTAGGCTCTGGTAAGGCTATTACAACGAAGACAAATCTGGAAATTGGTATTGCCAATGCGTTGGATACGTTACCAAAAGAACTGATGGACCAAGTAGAAAGTTTATCTCTTTCTACAACCTTGGCAACCAATGCCTGTGTAGAAAATAAAGGATACCGTGCAAAGCTTTTAATCATCGGAACCACTCCGGAAATGATTGAACAGCTGACACAGGTACTTTCTAAATATGGAATTAACGATATGTCTCAGCTGATTGCCATTGATGCAAAAGCAGAGAACTTATATGAAGACCATTTCGATCCAGACTGGGACGAACTGAAAGAACGGATTCCGGAACTGTTTGCAGATTGTGACTCTATCGGTGTTGTACAGACCTATCCGGATGCCAATGGCGGAAGATTCGAACTGACGGCCTTACGTGTATTGAAAGAAGGCGTAACCATGCCGGTTACCATTTCCTACGATATTTCCCAGGAAACGGACTTTTTAAAAGTTTGTGCCAGCACCTTGCTGAATGCTCGTCTGATTCCATTGATTGCAGAGTTTATGGAAGCCGTTCACCACGTTATGGCAGAGAGAGGACTGGATGTTCCTCTGACAATCGTACGAAGTGACGGTACCTTAATGTCCGAAGAAATGGCTCGTACCTGCCCAGTAGAAACTCTTCTTTGCGGTCCGGTTGCCAGCGTTATTGGTGGTTGCGTTCTGGCGAAAGAAGACAGCGCGATTTTAGTAGATATGGGCGGTACCACAACCGACTTGGCTTTAGTTCAGAAGAATAATCCAGTTATGGCCAAGGGCGGTATTTTCATTGGTCAGTACAGGACATCAATTAAAGGTTTGGATGCTCAGGCCATGTCTTTAGGTGGCGATACAGCAGTCCGCTTCAAAGACGGAAAATTATATTTAGATTCTGTCCGTGTAATTCCAATTTCAGTTCTGGCTTATCAGTATGACAATGTTCTTCCAAGAGTTCAGGAATTTGCAAAGAGAAGAGACAAACATACTCGTTGGATCCATGAATTCTATGTTCTTCAGAAAGATATTTCCGGAAGAAAGGGCTATACCGAACAGGAACAGAAAATCTGTGAAATCTTAAAAGAAAAACCGTTAATTACTCAGGACCTTTTGGAAGCAGGCGGATGGGATCTGTATCATCTGAATACGGAACGTCTGGAGCAGGAAGGGGTTATCATTAAGAGCGGACTTACTCCAACCGATATGATGATTCTGAAGGGTGATTTTGATAAATATGATGGCGAAGCTGCAAAAGTGATGGCGAAGTTCGTAGCCTTATGCGTAGGCGTACAGCCAGAGCAGCTGCCAGATATGGTATATGAGTTTGTAGTTAAGAGAATGTACATGAATATCGGTCGCTTCATTCTCCAGCATCAGTATCCGGAGCAAAGAGAATTCTTGTCCATGGATGAAGCGGATGTATTCTTAAATTGCTTCTACGACCAGGCAATCAGAGATGACGAGGACCGAATTGGTCATACCGGCATCACCACTCCTTATCCATTGATTGGTATTGGTGCACCGATTCATGTATTCCTTCCAAGAGTAGCAAAGCTTTTAGGAACCAGAGCGGTTATTCCAGAGTATGCTCAAGTAGCAAACGCCCTTGGTGCAGCAGCGGCAAACCGTGTATCTCGTTTTGATGTTCGTGTAATTGCCAAGTATCGTTATGGAACCTGTATCGGTTATACCGTGGTAACAGAAGGCGAAAAACATCTGATTGAAATGCGCGAAGAAGCTCTTGACTTTGGCCGGAAGTTTGCTTTGGAGAGCATCAAGAAACGTGCTCAGTTCCAGGGATTAGGAGATGACCCTGTGATTGACCTTACTGAGGAAGAAATCCATATTAAGCAGAGTGGAGTGCTTTTGGAGATTGATATCCACGCAGTAGCTCACAGTAGAGCATTCTAGTTAACAAATACAAAAACAGAAAGGCAGGTTACTATGAAAAAGATTGTAGTTGCATTTGTAGTTTTCGCAATGTTAGTAGTTTTCACGGGATGTGGCGGTTCCAAGCCAGAGCAACCTGTTGCATCTGGTGAAGTTGGTTCAGGAAAAATCGAACCACAGACAACAACAGCGCAGCAAACAGAACCAGAATCCTCCTATCAGCCCGATGGAACGGAGAAAACCGTATCCATTACGGATTTCATGAATCTCATGATGTGTGATGAAGGAAAATGGGAATGTCCGGCCCAATATAACGATTATGGACTGGAATTTTCCACCAAATACGGAAGATATCTAGTCAACATGTCAAACAGAGACATGGACAAAGAAACAACGGACAATCTGATTGCAGAAATCGGCAGTGTTACCTTTAACGCAGAACAGAAAATGTACTGCGTTAGCCTGTTGCAGTATGACAAACCTTTAGAATACAGTGAATTACACATTGATACATCTGTCATTGGAGAAGGTTTTATTCATGCGGAGAACATCTATGATAAATTCCGCTCTGTAGAATATATTTTCGTGGCAGATGCTGGAGACTTTATCAATGGCCAGATTAGCGCTAGCGGAACCGTACCAAATTCTACCAGCAATACGGACGGTAGTGGAATCGTAGGCGTAGAAAGCCAGACTTGGGTATTAAAAGACGACGAGTTGGTAAATGATTATAAGCCGTTAATCTCTTTGGATTCCGCTGGTTATTTCTCTTTTAAGGAAAACTTGTATTCTGGAATGGGACATATGTACGGCGCTTATACCGAATCGGACAAGACCATCGAATGTACAGTTTACAGCATTGATTATGTTGGTTATGCAGGAGATGATGTTTACTCCTTAACCTTTGAGAAAACATCGCCGACGACGCTGACGTTAAAAACGGATATCTGTTACTCCAAGAACGGTTCCGTATTCGAACTTGCAGATTAAACACGGTAAATTAACAAAAATAGAGTAGTTTTATTTTATGGTTCAGTGGCTGGAAAAGAATAAAATACAGAATAAATTATTTAGCGCGGCATGGAGTATTTTTCTCCTTGCCGGCTTTTTCTGGCTGACCGAGTGGTATATTTTCGATGAAACCGGAACCTGCGAAACAGTTTGGTGGGTTTTGGAATATATTATTGTCATTGTTTCTGCAGTAATCATTCTTCTGAATTTCATCTGCAGAAAATATTCCTGGAAAGTAATTCTGGCTTATGGAATTGTAGGAGTCATCGTTCTTTTGAGCACCTATTTTTCCAAAGACTATAATTACATACCAGTTTTCTTAATTTTTGGAGCAGCTTATAAACAAAACAGCAAGCGGATCATCACGATTTCTGCAATTCTCACGGCGGCTTTTCTTTTGATAATGCTGATTTGCAGCCAGACCGGATTGGTAGAGAACACCTTATTCTGGAGATCCGACGGAACCGCTCCAAGACAGAGCTTAGGACTGGTTTATGCCAGCACGGCGCCTTCCATTTATCTGGGCTTTATCCTTCAATATATTTATTTGAGAAAACAGAACTTAAGAGTCTGGGAGTTTGCAATTCTGGAAGCAATAAATGTTTTCTATTTCTGGGCAACAGATTCCAGAATGCCGTTCTATCTGGGAACCGCGGTTGTTCTGTTTTTCTTTATTGAGAGCCTGTTCAATAATCATTGGAGATTTACGAAGCATCTGAAATGGCTGACGGTTATTGCACCGGGACTGATTGCCGTAGGAACCGTCATCGTTTATTTCTTGTATGATGAAAACAGTAAATTCTGGGAATCCATTGACCGGGTTCTCTCTTGGCGAATCTGGTACGGAAGCAGGGCCATTGATGCTTATGGAATAAAACTGTTTGGACAGGAAATTTCCTGGATTGGTTATGGCTCTGGTGCTCCGGAAGGAACTTATAATTATGTGGATTGCTCTTACATGCAAATTTTGCTGCAGTTTGGAGTTCTGCTGTTAGCAGCGATTGTCTTTTTATATATGGTGGGCATTTATCGCGGCGCCAAAAGAGGCGATTACTGGATGGTGTGTATCTTGCTGATTGTATGTGCTTATGCCCTTACAGAACCTTATCTTTTAAATCTGGTTTCCTTGCCTTTACCGATTCTGGCAGTACTGGCATTGGAACCCCAATCTGAGCCAATAAAATTTGAAAAAAATTGGCTAAAAAATGCTATAAATGCAGAATAAAAAATAGAAATGTGCTATAATAAAATGACTATGTTTATTTAGCATTTTTATTCTGGATTAGGTATTTATGAAAAGAAAATTTCTTTTAGGTTTATCCATTATTTCCATCTCAATTTTTATATGTGCATGCGGAGGAACGACGAAAACAGCACCTCAGACGACACCGGAATTTTCTCCTTCTGGGTCTTCGAATGGTTCTGCTTTTTTTGTGGGCTCTTCTTTTGAAGACTCGGCTTCTGCTTCGATGGATTTCTCTGGAGCCGGTGTTTCCTTTACTATGACCAACGCTACCGGTTATGCCATCGAGTCCATGATTGTCCGTAATTCTGCAAATGAAGAAGAAACGGTATTAGTTTCGGAAGAAAAAGCCTTTGAAAATTGGGAAGACCGAACCTTTTTTTGCCCAGCAGTTTCTGAGGAAAACATCCCAGTGGAACTGGCAGAAAACGGAGAACCTGTGGAATATACCATGGAAATTGAATTGGATAATGGTGTGAAATATCTGCTCCATGATTTCCCTTTGGGAAAGACCGTAAAAATGCTTGCAATTTATGAGCAGAATATTGGATATCTGATTTATGAAAATCTGAAAAACAATAAAATGATTAGTACGCTGGATACCGAATCTGTTTTGTTCAAACAGAATACCGTATATGCTGGCGGAACGTATGGGGAGATTATGGATCCTTATACGGATTTTTATCAGAATCCATATGCAGATTATGATCAGCCACCAGTTTACGAAGAACCAGATTTGTCCGAGTTACCGGTACAAGGTTCGAAAGATGGTTGTCTTGACGGAGGTTTGTTTTGGTAATGGAAAAAGTTAACAATAACCGATATTCATATATCAGAGCTTTGGCTTGTGTCGGCATCGTATTTCTGCATATGATTTATGGCGCTGTAACGATTTACGGCAATGCTGCAGCAGAACTTCCTCGGAATATCAGTTGGATCGTCGTTAATAATCTTTATTGGGCGGTACCTTGCTTTGTTATGGTAACGGGAGCTCTCCTTCTGGACCCTTCCAGAGAACTGACCTATAAAAAACTTTTCAGTAAATATATTTTCCGTGTGGCAGCAGCACTGCTGATATTTACTGTTTTATATCGAGTATATGACATTCTTATGAATGGCGAAGAATTTACGGCAGCCGGTTTCTTTAAAGGCTTTGCCAATTTCTTTACTGGTGGCAGCTGGTCTCATTTATGGTATTTATATATGCTCATCGGCCTCTATCTTTTAATGCCATTTTTCAAGAAAATCACCGAACATATTACCGTAAAAGAATTAGGCTATTTCCTGCTTCTGGCAGTTGTTTTTCTGTCATTAGTTCCGATATTAAAACTTTGGAACATTGGAATCGGTTTTGGAATTCCGATTGCATCCATTTATCCATTTTATCTGTTCTGCGGTTATGCTATCAGCAGACAGGAAGTAAAAATCAGCAAATGGGTTGCTGTAGTTTGTTTAGTGCTTTCTACAGCGGCTTTGGTTGTGTTGACGCTGCTTCGTTGGCAAAATCCAGAAACTTTGCAGAACCTGGAAATGTTCTTTAATTATTCCTCCATCATCGTTATTCTCCAGGCGGTTAGCGTTTTCTATCTTTTTGCAAAGAAACTGCCAAAGAAAGAGGCGGTTGTGGTAGAAGAGCCTGCAGTTGTGGAAGAAGCTGTTGTAGTGGAAGAGCCTGTTGCAGAGGAACAACCTACAGCAGAGGAAGAGGTTGTAACAGAGGAAGAACCTACCGTAGTGGAAGAAGCTGCTCCAGTTGAAGAATCTGTAGAGGAAAAACTTGCAGAAGAAGAAACTACTCCGGCAATGGAAGAGACTACTGTAGAAGAAACAGTGACGGAAGTGGAAGAGACAACGGAAGAAGTATCGGAAACAGTAACGGAAGAAACACCAACAGTAGAAGCTGCTGCAATGACAGTAGAAGAAAAAACGGAACCGGAGAAGAAAGAAAATTGGTTTACCAAATTGGTACTGTCCTTCGACGGCTGTACCTTTGGTGTTTATTTAGTTCATATGTTCCTGGCACGTTACGTGCTTCGTTACATGGGATTGAATCCATATGATAATATCCCAGCATTTATCGGACTGATTCTTGCGACCATCGTAGTTTCTTATGTGGTTGTATGGTTGCTCCGAAAGATTCCGAAAGTTGATAAAGTTTTATAATTTCTTATGAAGCAAAAGTCCATCAAACTTAATTTCATAATGAACGCTTTGCTGACGGTATCCAGTATTATTATTCCGCTGATCAGCTTTCCCTATGTATCAAGAATCCTGACACCCATAGGCACTGGAAAGGTACAGTTTGCAGTATCTACCATTGCCTACTTTACCATGTTTGCCCAGTTGGGTATTCCGACCTATGGAATCCGCGCCTGTGCGAAAGTCCGGGAAGATAAAGAAAAACTGACCCGTACCGCCCAGGAGCTTTTAATCATAAATCTGATTATGACGGTGATTGCCTATGCTCTTTTAGCAGCGGCCATTATTTTTGTTCCGAGACTTCGTGACGAAAAAATATTATTCATTGTTGTAAGTACGTCCATTTTATTAAATGCCATCGGTATGGAGTGGCTGTTCCAGTCCTTGGAAGAGTACACTTTTATCACTATAAAATCCCTGATATTTAAAGTGATTGCTTTGGTTGCCATGTTCTTTCTGATTAAGACTGAGGGAGACTATGTTTTATATGGCGCTTACACTGTTTTTGCCACCGTGGCTTCCAATATCCTGAATATTTTTTATGCAAGGAAATTCATTCAATACAAGCCTGCAGGAAAATATAATTTCAAACAGCATCTGAAACCAGTATTGATTTTCTTTGCCATGGCTTGCGCCACGACGGTTTACAACAATCTGGACGAAGTCATGTTAGGCTTTATGAAGGGCGATGCAGAAGTTGGCCTTTATAATGCTGCTGTGAAAATAAAAATGGTCTTAGTAGGGCTGGTTACTTCTCTCGGAGCGGTGTTATTACCGCGGCTTTCCTACTATGTGGAAAATAAGCAGATGGAGGAGTTTAAACGTCTGTGCCAGAAAGCCTTAAATTTTGTTTTCCTGGCAGCAGTTCCTCTGATGGTCTATTTTATGATTTTTGCGAAGAATAGCATTCTTCTGCTGTCCGGAATCAAATTTGCAGGAGCGGTAGTTCCGATGCAGATCATTATGCCTTGCGTATTGTTGATTGGTATTACGAATATTCTCGGTATTCAGATTTTAGTTCCACAGAATCGGGAGAAGGTAGTGCTTCTTTCCGTTGTAGCTGGAGCAATTGTGGATCTGGTACTGAATCTTATATTTATTCCAAAGTTAGGCGCAGCAGGAGCTGCCATTGGAACCTTAGTAGCAGAAATTACAGTTTTGATTATTCAGGCAGTAGTGCTGAGAGACTTCTTAGGAACGTTTTTGAAGAACATCCAATTTGGAAAAATCATCGGTGGAACCGTTGCTGGATGTGCTGCATCCTTCTGGGTGCTTCTTCTTCCATTACAGGATTCCATGGGAATTGAATTAAAGAATTTCATTATTCTTCTAATCTCAGCCATTTTGTTTTTCGCTGTAGATTTTGTTATACTGATTGTAACGAAAGAAAACTTTACGGTAGAAACCCTTGGCCAGATGAAAGCGAAATTAAAACGTAAATAGGTAAAACTATTGATGAAAAAAGTCAGTCGAAAATCTTATATCTGTATTCTTATGAGCATGATTTTAACGGCTCTGGTTTTTGTTCTGCCGATTTATGGAGAAGAAAAAGAAATGCCTCTCGCAGAGAATCCTTCTGGTTGGCAGGAAATTGATGGAGAACGTTATTATTTCCGGGAAGATGGAACCATGGGCCTTGGCTGGATTACCATCGAAAATGATTATTACTATTTCTACGAAAAAGAGACCGAAGAACATAAACTGGGATCCATGGCAAAAAATACGGTTATTGACGGTTATGTCATTGCACCGAACGGAGTAAATAACCAAGCAGTTCAGGAAGCCGCGGTTCTGGTAAATGAAATGGATTACAACATTGCCAAATGTTATAACTGGTGCGCCAACCTTCCGTATGAAATCAACGTCATCGATGACTCCGTAGGATCTGCCTGGTTTGCAAAATACGGCTTTGAGCATGGTGTAGGAAACTGCTATGTGATGGCCGCAACCTTTTACTATTGCGCCTTGTTATTAGGCTATGATGCCCATCATATTTCTGGATATGTGCCAGGAGACTATGGATTAACTCCTCACTCCTGGGTAGAAATTAATTTCGGCGGAAAGACCTATATTTGTGATCCGGACTTTGAGGAAGAGACAGGAATGGATGGTTATATGATTACTAACGGTCAGTCGGATACCTGGATATATACGGCGTTCCATAAAATGAACTAATTTTAGAACATTGGAAAATTTGTATTATAGAGCCCTTTGTGGTAGTATTTGCGCATGTACAAGAAAAATGGCCAGTCTTGGCTGAAACATTTAGATTTTACAATATTTGACTTAATTGTGCTGGCAGCCGTATATATTCTGGTTGTTTTATTCCGGCATAATTTTGTATTATCCCCAACCAGGATTTCTTTATTTACCAGATTAGGCGTAATCATGCTGGTATTCTATCTTCTGATCGCCTTGATTACCCAGACTTATCAAAGTATTCTTCAAAGAGATAAAAAAAGTGAATTAATAAGAGTATTTGTTCAGATCGCACTAACCATGCTGATGCTGAATCTTTATATGTTCATTACGAAGCAGTCTTCCCTGTTCAGCCGTACTGTTTTTGGTTTGACTGCAATTTTTGGTATCATCTGTATTTATGGGTATCGATTGCTGTGGAAAAATTTTCTGCGTCGAAGGATAAGAAGAAATGGTGTTATGCCTTGGCTTTTGATTGTAACAGATGCGAGCCATCTTTCTTTCTGTAAAGAAGCGGTTTCTGCAAAGCCGTACAATCCTTTTGGCGTAAAAGGTATTGCCCTGTTGGATGAAGACCGGGTAGGAGAAAAAGAACTGGCTCGGCTGGATTCCTCGGCGGAATACGAAATTGTCTGCAATAATGAAAACTTAAAATCTTATGTATTGGCAGAAGTTGTAGATGAAGTATTTATTGCTCTTTCGAATGAACAACAGGAGAGAGAATTAGTATCCTATTTCCTGGAAGCGGGTATTACCGTAAGAATTGGTGTATTGAATAAGACAGAAGATCTGCCAAACGTTTCCGTTGAAAAAATGGGAGATGTGGCGGTTATTACAACCAGCAACAATGTGGCAGCTCCTTGGCAGTTATTCCTAAAACGGCTTCTGGATATTTTTGCGGGTTTGGTCGGCGTCATTATTACAGGAATTTTATATTTGATTCTGGCACCGATGATTAAGGCAAAGGACCCGGGCCCGGCATTTTTTAAACAGATTAGAATTGGAAAAAACGGACGAAAGTTTTATTTCTATAAATTCCGGTCCATGTATACGGATGCAGAAGAACGAAAGAAAGAACTGATGGAACAGAATGAGATGGACGGGTTCATGTTTAAGATGAAAAACGATCCAAGAATCATTCCGGGAATTGGTCAGAAAATCCGTGCCTGGTCTCTGGATGAATTTCCACAGTTTATTAATGTTTTGAAAGGTGATATGAGCCTGATCGGTACCAGACCGCCAACATTAGAAGAATTTGAGAGGTACGAAGCTCACCATAAAGCGAGACTTTCCTTTAAGCCGGGAATTACTGGGCTTTGGCAGGTAAGTGGTCGTAATCAGATTACAGATTTTGAAGAAGTCGTTCGACTGGATAATACCTATATCCGGACCTGGAACATCCGATTGGATCTTAAAATCTTATTCAAGACTTTTAAAGTTGTATTGCAAAGAAAAGGCGCGAAATAAAGCGCCTTTCATTTTTTCTCTATTTTATTTATATCTACGAATTCAATAGGGGGATTGAAAGTCAATCCTTTGAAGAAGCTGCTGCAAAGAACCCGACTCCGTTGCAGCTTATGATCTTTCGATTTAAACCAGATTAAGAACCAGCTTTTCGTTAGTCCGAAAAGGTAAGCACAATAATGGCGGAAACCATATTTTTTATAGGCATAGCCGCCGTTTCTTACGGCATAGCGGTAACGGTCGATGCGTTCTGCATCATCCATAACAATATCACTGCCAGCATTGTTTTTCGTTTTATGGATAATACTGCTGGTTGGGACAATATATGCTGGTAATTTGTTTTGTATAGTAGTGCGAACCGTATATTCGATATCATCACTCCAGATAAAGAACTCTCTGATCGGAAGACCGACTTTGAGAATTGTGGAAGCAGGAATCAAAAGAGAAACAAAGGTGGCAGTTTCGATTGGAATCAGACCTTCCGTTCCAGAATTGTTCGCAAAGGCCTCTTTTGCAGGAACGACTTCTTCTTCTCTTAAATAATGAGAAGGAGTTCTTTGGGTGTTCATGGTACAAAGACTGCCGTCCGTCCAATAAACGATACTGGAAAGGAACCCGTAATTTGCGGGTCCCCCTAAGCGACTGTCACCTTTTAATAATTCTGCTAAAGCATCTGCCTGAGCAATGGCATCATCATCCATAATCCAGACATAGTCGTAGCCCAGTTCCACGCCACGACGCATACCGTAATTAAAACCGCCGGCACCGCCTAAGTTAGCTCCGGTGTTTTCGTAAAGCAGCTTGGAACGGGAAGCCTCATGAGCGGAAATAAAATCTTTCACCCATGCGGCCGTGTCGTCGGTACTTGCATTATCTACGATTAAAATGTCGCAAGGAGCAGTCTGTCCCAAAAGGGCAGAAACCACCTCTTTTAACATCGGTAAACGGTTATAAGTTACTACAATTGCTAAAACATTATTCATAAATCTATGGTATCATTTAACATACGAGAACTCAAGTCAACATATAGTGAAATAAGTATTGACGAAATCTCTTTATTAAGGTAGTATGGTAGCACACTACCATACTAAAGCGAACGGAGAATAATTATGATTAACGAAGCAGTTTTGCAAAGGGGAGAAAAATACATATTTTCATTAAGGGAATTGTATATTAATCACGGTTTTACCCCTTATCGGATGAGCAAATTTGAAGAGTATGATCTTTATGCCAGAAACAAAGACTTTCTGGTTTCAGATAATGTAATTACTTTTACGGATACGGACGGAAAACTGATGGCCTTAAAGCCAGACGTTACCTTATCCATTATTAAGAATTCCAATGACCTTCCTGAAGAACTGCAGAAGGTTTATTACAATGAAAATGTTTACCGTGTTTCCTCAGGAACCGGTTCTTTTAAGGAACTGATGCAGGCTGGTGTGGAATGCTTTGGAAAAGTATCGGAACAGGAAGTAGTAGATGTGCTTCTGCTTGCTGTGGATAGCATGAAGGTTTTATCCGACGACATCGTATTGGCCATTTCTAATCTGGACCTGATTAAAAAGGTAGCGGACGATGAGGAATTGACGAACCAGCTGCTGGCGATTCAGGGAGGAATTAAAGATAATAAAGAAGCTTTGGAAAGCATCACTTCTGCTTTTGCAGGAGATGAAGCCATTGAAGCTTTCTTAAAGATTTTAGAGAAACTTTGTAATAGCGCAGCCGCTGATTTCATTCACTTTGATTTCTCTATGGATGATGATGTGAATTACTATAACGGCATTGTATTTAAGGGCTTTATTAAGAATGTGCCGACGGCTGTTTTATCAGGTGGCCAGTATGACAATCTGATGCAGAAAATGCGCCGTCGCTCCAAAGCGATTGGTTTTGCAGTTTATGTAGATGAATTAGACAGGGTAGAGGTTCCAGAGGCGGATGACAGCGATGATTATATCAGCGTGGCTCTTCCAAAGGGAAGATTAGGAGAAAAGGTGTACGACTTGTTTGCTAAAGCCGGTTATGAATGCCCGTCCATTCTGGAAACAAACCGCAAACTGATTTTTGAAAACAGTGAAAATAAAGTGAGATATTTCTGGGTAAAACCTTCCGATGTATCCATTTACGTAGAGCGTGGCGCTGCAGATATCGGTGTTTGCGGAAAAGATATTTTATTGGAATATGAACCAGACATCAGCGAACTTTTAGATATGAATACCGGTATCTGCTGCATGGCAGTAGCTGCTCCAAAGGGCTTCCAATATGACCCTTCAAAAACGTTGAGAGTCGCTACAAAGTTTGCTAAGATAGCACAGAAATTTTATCAGTCAAAAGGCCGGGATATTGATATAATTCATCTGAACGGATCCATCGAATTGGCACCGTTATTAGGCCTTTCCGACGTTATCGTAGATATCGTAGAAACTGGTACAACGTTGAAAGAAAACAACCTGGAGGTTGTAGAAGAAATCGTTCCGATTTCTGCAAGGCTGATTGCGAATAAGTCCGCCCTGAAATTTAAGGGAAATAATATTAAGAAACTGGTAGATAATTTATCCGAGATTGTTTGAAAAAATAAATGGTTGGAGGGGAAACCATGATTAAGATTCTGAAATTTGGCGAAGTAAAAAATGAAGACATTTTTGCACGTGTAGAGCCTACGGTGAACGTAGAAGATGTAGTAAAGGACATCATCGAAAACGTTAAGGCGAGAGGCGATGCAGCTCTGTTTGAATATAATGAGAAATTCGACAAGGCCCATTTGGAGAAACTTCAGGTTAGCCCGGAAGAAATCGAAGAGGCTTTGGCTCAGGTAGAACCAGAATTTGTGGAAATCCTGAAAAAAGCCGCAGCAAACATTCGTAAATTCCATGAAAAACAGAAAAGGAATAGTTTCATCATTAACGATGAAAAAGGAATTGTAATTGGTCAGAAGGTTATTCCAGTAGACAAGGCTGGTTTATATGTCCCTGGTGGTACTGCTGCTTATCCATCGACGGTTTTAATGGATACCATTCCTGCAAAAATCGCAGGTTGTCCAGAGGTGGTTATGGTAACGCCTCCAAACGCAGACGGAAAAATCAATCCATATATTCTGGCAGCAGCTTCCGTTGCTGGCATGGATAAAATCTTTAAAGTTGGCGGCGCTCAGGCGATTGCAGCATT
Source organism: Lachnospiraceae bacterium (assembly GCA_024403615.1). Taxonomy (GTDB): domain Bacteria; phylum Bacillota; class Clostridia; order Lachnospirales; family Lachnospiraceae; genus RGIG5612. The sequence continues at coordinate 56,963 of JAKSRM010000003.1, read as the reverse complement.
GGCTTATGGAACAGAATCCATTCCGAAAGTTGATAAAATCGTAGGACCGGGAAATGCTTTCGTAGCAGAAGCGAAGAAGCAGGTGTATGGAAACGTTTCCATCGATATGATTGCCGGACCAAGCGAGATTTTGATTATTGCAGACGGAAAATCCAATGCAAAATATGTAGCAGCAGATCTTCTGTCTCAGGCAGAACATGATAAATTAGCCAGCGCAGTTTTAGTAACCGATAGCGCAGAACTGGCAGTGGAAGTACAAAAAGAATTAGAAGAACAGATTCCAAAATTGGAGAGAGCAGAAATCGCAAGAGCTTCTATCGACAACAATGGAAAAATTATTGTAGCCGATGATTTGGAAAAGGTAATCGATATTGCCAACGAAATCGCTCCGGAGCACTTGGAACTTTGCGTAGATAATCCGTTTGATTATCTGGATTCCATCCGCAATGCAGGCTCTGTCTTCTTAGGAAGAAACTGTCCGGAAGCTTTAGGCGATTATTTCGCAGGCCCAAACCATACCTTACCAACCAGTGGAACTGCAAGATTTTCCAGCCCGCTGTCGGTAGATGATTTCGTAAAGAAAATGCAATATACCTACTATACAAAAGATGCTTTGGCAAAGGTAGCAGAAGATGTGGCAACCTTTGCAAAGAAGGAAGGACTTACGGCTCATGCAAAGAGCGCAGTCATTCGTACGGAGGAAGAACAATGAGCAGCTTTTTCAGTGAGAAATATAAAGCGCTGACGCCATATACTCCTGGCGAGCAGCCACAGGAGAGAAAATATAATAAGTTAAATACCAACGAGTCACCGTTCCCACCATCACCTTATGCACAGAGACTGGCCCGTCAGGCAGCTGGAGACCTTCAGCTGTATTCAGACCCAGAAGTAAGAGGCTTGGTGGAAATTGCATGTGAAAAATTCGGTCTGGAAAAAGAGGAAATCTTATTTACCAACGGTTCCGATGAAATCCTGAATTTTGCTTTTATGGCCTTTTGTGATGAGAATCATCCGGCAGCTTTTGCCGATGTTACCTATGGTTTCTATACGGTGTTTGCCCAGGTCAATAATGTGCCTTATGTTCAGATTCCATTAAAGGACGATTTTTCCATTGATGTAAATGATTATATCGGAATCCATAAGACCATTTTTATTGCCAATCCGAATGCGCCTACTGGTATTGCTTTAAGTAAGGAAGACATTGTGAAAATTGTGGAAAGCAATCCAAACAATGTAGTCGTAATTGATGAGGCTTATGTAGATTTCGGCGGAGAAAGCTGTCTGGACCTGATTCATTCTTACAAGAATCTTCTGGTAACTCAGACCTTTTCCAAATCCCGTTCTATGGCTGGCGCTCGTTTAGGATTTGGTGCCGCTTGCAAAGAGTTGATTGCTGATCTGAATACCATTAAGTATTCTACCAATCCATACAACATTAACCGTATGACCATGGCTGCAGGAATCGGCGCTTTAGGCGATGAAGAATACTTTAAGAACAACTGCCAGGCCATTATAGAAAACCGAAAATATACGGAAGAAGAACTGAAGAAGTTAGGCTTTGAAATGACCGATTCCAAGACCAATTTCGTTTTTGCAAAAACTGCGAAAATGGGCGGTCAGGACCTTTATCTGGCATTAAAGGAAAGAGGCATTTTAGTCCGTCATTTTGAAACGGAACGATTGAAAGATTATAACCGCATCACCATCGGCAGTATGGAACAGATGCAGGAGTTGATTGATGTATTGAAGGAGCTGTTGAAATGAGAAAGGCTGAAGTAAATCGAACAACTGCAGAAACCGATATCGCCCTTTCTTTGGAACTGGACGGAACCGGAAAAAGCGAAATTAATACGGGCTGCGGCTTTATGGATCACATGCTGACCCTGTTTGCTTCACATGGTCGCTTTGACCTGAAAGTTACTTGCAAAGGTGATACCTACGTAGATTATCATCATTCCGTAGAAGATATCGGCATCGCTTTAGGAAAGGCTTTTAAAGACGCTTTGGGAGATAAGAGAGGCATCCATCGCTATGGGGACACCATTCTTCCAATGGATGAGGCTTTGATTCTTTCTGCAGTGGATTTTTCCGGAAGATCCTATTTAGGCTTTGAGATGAATATTCCTACAGAAAAGGTAGGAGATTTTGATACGGAATTAGTAGAAGAGTTCTGGATGGGCTTTGTCCGCCAGGCAGAATGTGCGGTTCATTTCCGTCAGCTTTCCGGTAAAAATTCCCATCACATTATTGAAGGCGCTTATAAGTCCATTGGACGAAGCCTTCGTCAGGCAGTAGCCATTGATGCGGAATTTGCCGGTGAAATTCCATCTACAAAAGGAGTTCTGTAATGATAGCAATTATTGATTACGGTGTAGGAAATCTGTTTTCCTTAAAGAGCAGCTTTGCAGCCATTGGACAGGAAGCAGTTGTTACATCGGATAAAGAAGTCATAGAAAAAGCGGAGAGAATTCTTCTCCCAGGCGTAGGTGCTTTTGAGGACGCTGCGAAAAAACTGAAAGAGTCCGGCATGGCGGATGTAGTAAAGGAACAGGCGGCAAAGGGCAAGCCTTTAATGGGTATCTGCTTAGGAATGCAGCTGTTATTTGAAAAAAGCTACGAGTACGGTGAGCACGAAGGATTAGGCCTTTTAAAGGGCCTAATTTGCCCATTAGCAGAAGATATCCGTAAAGACCTAAAAGTGCCTCATATGGGCTGGAACGGCCTTGATTTTAAGGGAGAGAAGCATCCTCTCTTCAAATATATCCAGGAAGGCGACTGTGTTTACTTCGTGCATTCCTTCTATGCAAAGAATTGTGAAGACAGCACCATCGCAACCGTGGAATATGATGCAGATGTTACGGCAGCAGTAGCGAAGGGGAATGTAATGGGATGTCAGTTCCATCCGGAGAAAAGCGGAGAAACGGGTCTGGCAATCTTAAAGAGCTTTTGTGAAATGACCGGAAAGGAAGGTGCCTTATGTTAATCTTTCCGGCAATTGATTTATATGAAAAAGAAGCCGTAAGGCTATACAAAGGGGATTATGCCCAGAAAACTGTTTACAGCCATCAGCCAGTGGACGTAGCTCTTGATTTTAAGGCAAAGGGCGCTTCTGCCATTCACCTGGTAGATTTGGAAGGTGCCAAAGAAGGAACCACTCCGAATTTTGATGTGGTTGTGGATATTAAGAAAAACAGCGGTCTGTTTTGTGAAATTGGCGGTGGAATCCGCAGCATGGAAGTTATAGAGAAATATATTGGCAGCGGCTTGGACCGGGTAATTTTAGGAACGGCAGCAGTTGCAGACCGAAATTTTGTTAAGGAGTCCGTGGCTGCTTATGGCGAGAAAATTGCGGTAGGCATTGATATCAAAGACGGAGCCGTAGCAGTAAAAGGCTGGACGGAAAGTTCTGGCATCGATGCTTTTGATTTCTGTAAAGAGATGGTTGGCATTGGCGTAAAAACTTTAATCTGTACCGATATTTCTAAAGATGGAGCTATGGTAGGAACCAACCGGGCCTTGTATCAGGAACTGGCAAAACGGTTTGAGGTTCAGATTGTAGCCTCAGGCGGCGTTTCTACATTAGATGATGTAAAGGCTTTACGGAGCTATGATCTTTACGGCGCCATTATCGGAAAGGCTTATTACACCGGAGCCATCGATTTGAGCGCAGCCATTGAACTGGCAAAATAAGAATTCTGTAAATAGAGGAAAATAAATGATAACCAAAAGAATCATTCCGTGTTTGGATGTAAAAAACGGAAGAGTAGTAAAAGGAACGAATTTTGAAGGCTTAAAAGATGTGTCTTCTCCAATCGAACTGGCGAAATATTACAGTGCCAACGGAGCGGATGAGCTGGTCTTTTATGATATCACGGCATCGGCAGAGGGAAGAGAAATCTTTACCGACATTTTAGTGGAAACGGCAGCCAATGTCTTTATTCCACTGACGGTTGGTGGCGGCATTGATTCCGTAGATGATTTTGACCGTGTCTTAAAATGTGGTGCAGACAAAGTCAGCGTAAATTCCGGAGCCATTCGAAATCCAGATTTGATAGAAGAGGCTGCAAAGCTCTATGGTGACCAATGCGTGGTGCTTTCCGTAGATGTGAAGCGGGTGGACGGACAGTTCCGTGTATTTGCCAAAGGCGGCAGAGAAGATACGGGAATGGAAGCCATCGAGTGGATTAAACGCTGTGTTGGTAACGGAGCCGGAGAGGTTGTCGTTAATTCCATTGATACCGATGGCGTAAAGAAGGGCTTCGACCTGGAGATGCTGCAGGCGGTATGCGATGCGGTTTCCGTACCGGTGATCGCGTCCGGTGGCGCAGGATGTATTGAAGACTTCATCACCTTATTTAAGGCCTTACCGAAAGTAGATGCAGGATTAGCAGCTTCCATTTTCCACTTTGGCGAAGTAGCCATTACCGACTTGAAAAAAGAAATGGAGAAGAATAATATTCCTTCCAGAATATAGAAAGGTTGAAAATATATGATTAACATTGATGAATTAAAATTTGATGAGAAGGGCCTGATTCCGGCAATCGTAGTAGACTCCGTATCCAAACAGGTACTGACTCTTGCTTATATGAACAAGGAAAGCCTGAAGATTTCCATGGAGAAGGAACTGACCTGCTTCTGGAGCCGTTCAAGAAATGAACTGTGGCTGAAAGGCGAGACTAGTGGAAATTACCAGCATATCGTTTCCATTACCGCAGACTGCGACCAAGACGCTTTAGTGGTTGTAGTAGAGCCAGACGGACCTGCTTGCCATAAAGGAACCAAGTCTTGCTTCGACTATCCGGTATTTGAAAGTGAAGAACGGAAAGAGTTCTCCTACGAAGGCCTGATGGAACTGATTGAAGGAAGAAAGACAGAGAAAAAGGAAGGCTCTTATACCACCTATTTGTTTGAAAAAGGTCTGGATAAGATTTTAAAGAAGGTCGGCGAGGAAAGTACGGAAGTTATTATCGCTGCCAAAGCAGAAGATAAAAAAGAAACCATCTACGAAATTGCCGATTTGGCTTACCATGTAATGGTTCTCATGATTGAAGCTGGCATCAGCCTGGAGGATATTCATAAAGAATTAGCTTCCCGTCATGTAATCGATAAAAAAGTAAAACAGGAAAAAATGACAGGGGATAATCAATGATTTTAAAAGATTATCATGTACATACGTTATTTAGTGATGGTAAATATCCGGCAGAGGATATGGTCTTAGCTGCCATCGAAAAAGGTATGACGGAAATCGGTTTTTCCGATCATTCCTATACTAGCTTTGAGGCGGATTATTGCATGACTCCGGAAAAAGAAGCAGAATATCGGAAAACGATTCTGGCTTTGCGGGAGAAATATAAAGACAAGATTTCTATTAAGCTGGGAATTGAGCAGGATTATGAATCCGATTATCCGGCAGAAGGCTATGACTATATTATCGGTTCCGTTCATTTCCTGAAATTGGGCGATGAAATGGTGGCAGTAGATGATGGACCGGAAAAATATCCGTACATGGTAGAGAAGTATTTTCAGGGCGATTACTATGCTCTGGTAGAAAAGTTCTTTGAAACGGAAGCGGATGTCGTAAATCGGACCGGCGCAGATATTATTGGTCATTTCGACTTGATTTCTATCTACAACCAGGAGGAACATTTCTTTGATGAAAATCATCCGAGATATGTAGCAGCATGGAAAAAGGCGGTAGATCAGTTGTTACAGACCGGCGCAGTTTTTGAAGTCAACTTTGGAGCTTATAACCGAGGAAGGAGAAACGTTCCTTATCCGAATCCGGACATTCAAGAGTACATTATCCAAAAGGGTGGAAAACTGATTCCAGACAGCGATGCTCATGTGACCCGGTTCTTATGCAGTGATTTTACGAAATTTAAATATGAATAAAAGAAAAGCCCGGCAAATTGCCGGGCTTAAATTATGTTTTTTATTTAGTGAACCAGGTCGTCTTCTTTCACTGCCGTTGCGATTACTTCTTCTACAGGATGACCGTTGGCATCTAAGATTTCTCCTTCGATTCTTTCAACGGTTTCCGGTTCTGGCATCGGCTCTTCCGTAGGAACTTCTGGCTGCGGGGTTGGCTCTGGCTGAGGTTCCGGTTCTGGAACTGGTTTTTCCGCTTCTTCCTTCGCTTCTTCCATCTTCTTGAAGTCGTCTTCATCTAACAGACCATCTCTCTTGATAGCGATAGTCATGGCTTCCATATCAACCGTCATATCCAACTTATCATCATCAAACAGGTTGGAATACTGTTTATCCAAAGCTTTCTGGACATTTGCTAGATAAGAGGTAATTTTTTCCGGCATATCGTCGGTGCTTACGCCACTGGCTTCCACACGAGCATATTTGGTAATAACTTCTCGTAAGGTGGGAAGATAGTAATGAGTAAACTGACGGGAAGAAGCAATCTTTTCTGGACGCTCTTTGATGGTAACAAGAATTTTTTCTGCTGTCTTGGTTACATTGGTAAGAGAAGAACGGATGTCAAAGTTCTTGATACGGGAAGACAACATACGGACTTCCAAAAGGTCTTCACGGCCTTTCCGGATGATTTCTGCTTGCTCTGGGTCTAGATGAGCCATGTTGCTGGAAGTAGAAGTTGGAGATTCCTTTTTCTCCTTCTCGTCCTTCTTGGTCGCTTTTCTTGCAATGAAAATAATCAGTGCAACTAAAAGCGCAATAATAATAACCACGATAATCAGTGCCCAACGGAGAAAACTGAAAAGTCTAGGAGCTGCGTTACGAGACACAAACAATCCTATTATACAGACGGCAACAACGATTGCTGCGATAATTCCTCCACCACCGGTTTGTTTTTTATTCATGGGGTTTCCTCACAGGTTGTCCTGGCTCACAGCATCCCGCGAGCCAGAATGAAATAACTATTTGTTTTCAATATTACGGATATCAAGAAGTTTCTGCTTCAGTTCTACTTCAATCTTTCCAAGTTCAAGCTCTGCATCTCTTCTCTTTAAACGGCCTTCTTCCTGAATACGAACAACCTCGTCTAAAGATTCGATGAGCTGCTGGTTTGCAAATTTAACGGTATCGATGCTAACGATACCTTTTTCGCTTTCCTGAGCAACTTCGATGGAGCCCTGTTTCAGAGTTTCCGCATTCTGCTCAATCAGCTTGTTGGTGAATTCGTTAACTTCCTGTTCTGCTTTCATCGCTTCGTTGGCATGAGCCATGCTTAAAGCTAATACCATCTGGTTTTTCCATAATGGAATGGTGTTGGTAACGGTAGACTGAATCTTTTCGGTCATCAGAGTGTCGTTGTTCTGAACCAGACGAATCTGAGGCGCCATCTGCATGCTAATCGCTCTGGTAAGTTCCAGGTCATGAAGTTTCTTATCGAAACGATCGCAAAGAGCAGAGAAATCGTTTGCAGCCTGAGCATCTTCTGCAAGGCCAGATTCTTCCGCTTTTTTCTTCAGTTCTACTAAAGTTGTATTCTGTTCTTCTTCCAGTTTCTTCTTACCAGCAAGAATGTACATAGTCAGCTCTTTGAAGTAAGAAAGGTTGGATTCATACATCTTATCCAGCATTACGATATCGGTTAATAACTCATTCTGGTGATCCTGAAGAGTACCAACGATTTTATCAACGTTACGTTCTGCAGTATCATATTTTGCAGTCAGGGTCTGGATAGAGTTGGAAGTCTTTTTGAACAGTTTTGCAAAGAACCCTTTTTCTTCGGTATCAATATCGAAGCCCTTTAATTCTGTAATTAAAGCAGCAACATCGTTTCCGATGGCACCAAGGTCTTTGGTTTTCACACCTTCCAAAGCACTGTCTGAAAATTCAGCAATTTTTGCCTGGGCAGCTGCACCATACTGAAGAACGATATTAGAATCCTTCAGGTCGATTTTTGTAGAGAATTCATCTACCATCTGTTTTTCTTCGTCGGTAAGATTTACATCCTCAAGATATGCGCCGCCGTTTTCTGCTTCTACGATTGCAGTGGTTGCACCTTCTAAAATAGGAGATGAAACTGTAGATGGAGTAGCAGGTCCTAAATCTAAAGTTGGAACTTCGGTACCAAGTTCAAGGGTGATTTTGTCTGACATAATTACCTCCCGGTTTTGTTAAATAAAAATTACTTGATGGTATAAGGCACTTCCGCCGTTTATACCTTAATTATACAATAAAAATTGTGATTATTATATGAAAACTGAATTACATCTGGTGACGGACGGTTTCGTATTCATCACCGTTTCTCCAGTACGGACATTCTTTATAATTGCCGGACATTAAACGGGCTACGTCGTCTTCGTCCATGTTCACGTCGCAGACATAGTCATCATAATATTCATCATATACGTAAAACGCACAACTATCACAATTATTCATATGATATATTTTATAATATTGTGGCGGGAATTCAAATAATTTCTTATAATGTTTTATAGAATGAAACGATAAAGGAAGAATATTATGTTTAATATCGTGCTGTTAGAGCCGGAAATTCCGGCAAATACCGGAAACATCGGAAGAACCTGTCTTTGTACGGGAAGTAAATTGCATTTAATCGAGCCTATGGGCTTCATTATCAACGATAAAAATCTGAAGCGGGCTGGCATGGATTATTGGAAAGATTTGGATGTTACCATTTACGATAGCTGGCGGGATTTTATCGAAAAGAATAAAGACAAAGTAGACATTTTTGGAAGCGGACAGCCTCTGAAAGGGGAAGAAGAGTCTGGAAAAGCAAAGTTATGGATGGCAACCACAAAAGCGAAGGTTACCCATGACCAGGCCCCTTTCAAAGATGGCGATTATATTATGTTTGGAAAAGAGAGCGCAGGAATTCCGGAAAAAATTCTGATGGATAACAAAGACACCTGCATTCGAATTCCAATGGCAAAGGAACAGAGAAGTTTGAATTTATCCAATTCCGTAGCGGTTGTACTTTACGAAGCTCTCCGCCAGAATGCATATCTGGATCTGGAGACCGAAGGACAGCTTCATCATCATACTTGGTAAAATAAGAATCCGTAATAGACAGAAAACAAGGAGAACGGAAAAATGAACGAAGAAATATTCCGAAAGAAAAGTCTGGAAAAAGTAAAGTCCCCAGAAAATCTGGATGATTATATACAGGTATCCAATCCTGGCGTATGGCTGCTATTAATCAGCATTATTGTTCTGCTTGTTGGCGCTTGTGTTTGGGGAATTTTCGGACATATCGACCGTACGGTGGCAACCAATGTTCATGCAGAACGAGGAGCCGTTGTTTGCTACATAACGGAACAAGAATTACCGAAAGTTCAAGAAGGAATGGTTGTTAAGTTCCAGGGAATGGAAGCAGTGATTATAGAAAAAGGTTCAAAAGAAGACATGGGATATGCTTGTGAACTTCAATCGGACCAGGAAATCCCAGACGGAGTTTACGAGGGAAAAATTGTAATAAAGAGCGTGAGACCGTTCTCATTTATTTTGAATTGAGGAATCGGATATGACAGAGACGATAAAAAAACCAGTCATAAAGGGCACGGCAAAGGTACCGGTGGTCATGCAGCTGGAAGCGCTGGAATGCGGCGCAGCATGCCTTTGTATGATTTTGGCTTATTACAATAAATGGATACCTTTGGAACAAGTACGGGAGGACTGTGGGGTATCCCGGGACGGCTCTAATGCACGGAATATGCTGAAGGCCGCCCGCTATTATGGCTTAGAGGCGAAAGGCTACCGTTGTGAGCCGGAAACCCTGAAAGAAAATGGAGGGTTCCCATGCATCATTCATTGGAATTTTAATCACTTTGTGGTGTTAGATGGTTTTAAGGGCGGAAAAGCCTATTTAAACGACCCTGCCAAAGGCGCTTATAGCGTGTCTATGGAAACTTTTGACGAATCTTTTACTGGCGTTTGTCTGCGGTTTGAGCCGACCGAGTCTTTTGTACCATCTGGAAAACCGAAAAGCGTACTGTCTTTTGCAGCAAAACGGCTGAAGGGAACAGGCACAGCCATTGCTTTTGCTGTGCTGACGGGAATGATAGCAGCGTTGATGGCATTAGTTCAGCCGGTATTTTCCCGGGTGTTCTTAGATCACTTACTTAGCGGAAGCGACTTGGCATGGACCAAAGGATTCCTTTTATTCCTTGGTGGATTTAATTTGATACAGATTATTATGTCTGCCCTTCAAGCGGTGTATTCCCTTCGCATTAACGGAAAAATGTCCGCTGTCGGCAGTACTTCCTATATGTGGAAAGTGTTAAAGATGCCGATGAAGTTTTTCTCCCAACGTATGGCGGGAGATATTCAGGAGCGGCAAAGTGCCAACGTATCGATTGCCAATACTTTGATAGGTACGTTTGCTCCTTTGGCCCTTAACACAATCATGATGGTGTTCTATTTGGTTGTTATGCTTCGTTATAGCGTAATTCTCACCATTATCGGACTGGCATCCTTAGGAATTAACAGCATTGTTTCAAGATATATATCTAAAAAACGAATTAATGTAACTCGTGTGTCCATGAGGGATAGCGCGAAACTTTCTGCAGCTACCGTTGCCGGTATTGAAATGATTGAAACGATTAAGGCTTCTGGCGCAGAAAACGGATTCTTTAAGAGATGGTCTGGATATCAGGCAAGTGTGAATACCCAGCAAGTGAAGTTCTTAAAACTGAACCAATATCTTGGAATGATTCCTCAGTTTGTCTCTCTCCTTGCCGATAATGCAGTCCTGTTTCTCGGTGTATGGCTGACCATGCAAGGTCATTTTACAGAAGGTATGATTATGGCCTTTCAGGGCTTTCTCTCCGCGTTTATGTCTCCAGCAATGACGCTGGTGTCTGCTAGCCAGACCATACAGGAAATGCGGACCCAGATGGAGCGTGTAGATGATGTCATGGAATATCCGGAGGAAGAAATCTTTGCTGAGAGCAGCAGTACGGACGAGATGAGAAAACTGTCAGGTAATATTGAATTGAAAAACATCGTGTTCGGATATTCTCCTCTTGCAGAGCCGTTGATTAGAGGTTTTAACATGACCGTAACTCCGGGGAAAAGTGTTGCTATCGTAGGCGCTTCTGGTTGCGGTAAATCTACCATATCCAAGTTGGTTTCCGGACTCTATCAGCCTTGGGAAGGCGAAATCTTATTTGATGGAAAACCAATGAAACAAATTTCAAAAAGCGTGTTCCGTGGCTCTTTAGCCGTTGTGGATCAGGACATTATTCTTTTTGAAGATACCATCGCGAATAATATTAAAATGTGGGACAACAGCATTGAGGACTTTGAAATGATCCTTGCAGCTCATGATGCGCAGATTCATGAGGATATTATGCAGCGTTCAAAGGGATATCAGCATAAGCTGATAGAAGGCGGAAAAGACTTTTCCGGTGGGCAACGACAGCGAATCGAAATTGCCCGTGCTTTGGCGCAGGATCCTACCATTATCATTTTAGATGAGGCAACCAGTGCGCTGGATGCCAGAACAGAATACGAGGTCGTGAAAGCAATCCGAGACAGAGGAATTACCTGTATCGTTATTGCTCATCGGCTTTCCACCATTCGCTCTTGTGATGAGATTATTGTTATGGAGCATGGGGAAATAAAAGAACGTGGAACCCATAAGGAACTTATGGAAAGCAGCAAGATCTATCAAGATCTAATCAGCGCGGAATAAGGAGGTGTCGGAAATTGAGTTGGTTTGAAGAACAACTGCGCTATCGGGAAGAGTCCGATAATGCTGATTTTGAAGACGCCATTGATTCCATTGCGAATGCGGTCATGGGGACTCGTTTGCGTGATGCAGTCAGCCAAAAGGAAATTACGAGCTCTGTTATCGATGAAATTTTAAAATTTTATCATTGTTCCTCCAAGCAGGAGGACCTTCCACCAAAAATTGAGACGATTGATGAGCAGATTGAATATCGTCTGCGTCCGTTTGGTATCAAAAGCCGTAGTGTCACCTTGGAAAAAGGTTGGTACAAGTATGCTATTGGGGCGATGATTGGCACCCTGAAAGAGGACGGTTCTGCCGTGGCTCTGATTCCAGGAAAATTTACAGGTTATAAACTTATTGATTTTAAAAATGGAAAACAGATTCCGCTGAATCGGAAAACGGAACAGTTACTGGATCCGGAGGCTTTATGTTTCTATGAGCCTCTTCCACAAAAATCTCTCACGATAGTAGACTTACTGAAGTTTATGGTACAGCAGTTAAGTATCTCTGACATTGTCTGGTATTTGGTCCTTATGGGCTTATCTGCTGCGTTAGGATTGTTATCTCCACTGTTTACCAAGTGGTTATTTGGTGACGTTCTGGAATCCGGCAGTCTGCAGGTTTTATTGTCTCTTGCTGTATTTGTGCTTTGTTTTACCATCACCCGGGTTTGCTTCAGCGCATATCAAGGAATGTTTAAATCCCGTATTGAAATTAAGCAGAACATAGCGGTACAGTCGGCGGTCATGAACCGAATCATCAGCTTGCCAGCTACCTTTTTCAAACAATATTCCGCTGGTGAATTATATCAGCGTTCGGCTTACGTGCAGTCCTTGTGTGCGAACTTATTCAACGCTATTGGTATGACTGGACTCACCTCGATATTTTCTCTGATTTATATCGGTCAGATTTTTGCATTTGCACCATCTCTTGTTGTGCCATCGTTAGTTATTACTTTAGCAATGGTAGTATTGTCCTTGATTACCACCTTCCTTCAAATAAAGGTTATGCGTTTAAGGATGGAAACCGCGGCAAAAACCAGTGGATTGACTTATGCAACAATTACTGGCATCCAGAAAATAAAACTTGCTGGTGCGGAAAAGCGGATGTTTTCCCGATGGGCCAGACATTATGCGAAAGATGTGAATCTGGAGTATAATCCACCAACCTTCTTCAAAATTAGCGAAACCATTAGCCTTGCGCTTTCTTTGATAGGTACCATGATTCTTTATGCAACAGCCATAAAGACCCACGTAGCAGTTGCGGATTATTATGCATTCAGTACTGCCTATGGTATGGTTTCCGCAGCATTTTTGTCGGTAGCGTCCATAGCGATAAACGTTGCTAATATTCGCCCAACCCTTGAAATGGCAAAACCTATCATGGAGACAGAACCGGAGAAGCATGATGGAAAAGAAAACATTGCGGAACTTCAGGGCAGTATAGAACTTTCCCATATATCGTTCCGTTATGATGAATCTATGCCATATGTAATTGAGGATCTTTCGCTGAAAGTTCATCCAGGGGAATACCTTGCTGTTGTTGGCTCTACCGGTTGCGGCAAAAGCACCTTGATGCGTCTGCTGCTGGGTTTTGAAACACCGCAAAAAGGAAGTATTTTCTTTGATCGGAAGGATCTTGCCAAAATTGATTTGGAGTCTCTCCGAAGAAAAATCGGCGTTGTAATGCAGGATGGAAAATTATTCCTGGGGGATATTTATTCGAATATTGTAATTACTGCTCCAGAGTTAGGTATGGATGCAGCCTGGGAAGCTGCGGAAATTGCTTCCATTGCAGAGGATATCCGGTCCATGCCGATGGGCATGCATACAATTATCAGCGAAGGCCAGGGCGGTATTTCCGGAGGTCAGCGTCAGCGTCTGATGATTGCCCGAGCTGTGGCACCGAAACCGAAAATTTTGATGTTTGATGAAGCAACCAGCGCTCTGGATAATATTACACAGAAAAAAGTGTCGGAAGCCATTGACCAGTTGAAATGTACGAGAATCGTCATCGCTCACCGGCTTTCAACCATTCAGCATGCAGACCGAATTATCTATCTTGAGAAGGGAACTATCGTGGAGGAAGGAACTTACGAAGAACTGATTGAGAAAAACGGCTATTTTGCAAAGCTTGTTGAGCGTCAGCGTTTGGATATTGAGGAATAACTATGACAGACCAACAAAAAGAAAAAATATATATTGATTATCGCGATAAAGTTTATGGATACATACGGGGAAGAATCAATTCTTCCTTAGATGCGGAGGATTTAGCAGCCGATGTGTTTGTTAAGGTATTTGAAAAGATTGATAGTTTTGATGAGAGCAAGGCGTCCATTTCTACCTGGATTTTCACGATTACAAGAAATACGTTGATTGATTATTATCGGACGAGAAAAGTGTTTGTGGAAATACCGGAAACCTTTCCGATAGAATCCTCTGTGGAAGATAGCGTGTGCAATCAGGAAATGCTGGATACGCTGGCGGAGGCGTTGGAAACCCTTGAGGAACGGGAGAAGGATATTATCATCCTGCGCTACTATTCCGGAAAAACCTTGAAAGATATTTGCGGCCAGATGGGAATTTCCTATGCTTACGGAAAAGTCTTACAAAAGAAAGCTTTGGAAAAACTGAAAGAATTTTTCTAAATCAGTAGCCATTCTTGAAGTTCGGTCGTATCAACGAATGAAAAAACGTCCATAGGAAGGCGATGGGGAGAATAGGAACATGGAAAACAAATTGAAAAATTTATTTGAATATCAGCGCTTTGAAAAAAATGAGAAACTGGAAAAACTCATTTCTCAAACCGAAAGCCGTTTTGAGAGAGAACTGTCAGAAGACGATCTTTTTTTTGTGAACGCAGCAGGCGATTATGTTTCGATGGACCCAGAAAAATTTGAAGGGGACAACATCTGGGGCGAAGGACAAGAAGGCGAAATAATACTCCCATCCGGTAAATAAAACGGAAGGGAGTAATTATTTTTAAACTATTTTATGAAAATTATTTAATTAAAATTCCGCCAACTTTGATGTAGGAAGGAGCTAGATGGCCATCCTTTCCCCAGTAGATTGCTTCGTCAAAGTATCTCTTCAGAACTTTTTCTACATTTCCACCAAGACTTTCAATAGAATAATTCATTTTATCTGGGAAGCGGCAAGGCTGTCCAAATTTTCTTGCGCAGTTATCTTCTCCGCAGACTCTGCAAGCACCGCTGCCTAAGGTCTTACTTCCAGGATACTCCTCTAAGAGAGCGGCTACTTCGTCTTCAAAAACCAAGCTGGCTTCTCTTGTCAGTTGGCCGCCGATTTTGATAATATCGTCCAGTTCGTAGGTCTTTTCCAATAACTCAGCAGGTGTAACGATTTTCTTAGCAACAATATAAAAAGTTTTAAACTGATTCCAATAATCTAATGGGTTGAAGTCATAGGGAGGGCAACTCCAGGTTTTTCCATAATTCGGACATTTGCTGCAGCAATCTAAGAAGTATTCAACATCAACGCAATTCTCAACAAAATCCGAAATATCGACTTTTTTTGCAAATGATTGAATATTTGATTCCATAACGATCTCCTAACTATTTATTTTAATTCTGCGATGGTAACGCCAGCGTCGCCTTCGCCATATTCTGCTTGATAATATTTCTTTACACGTTTATCGCGTTTCAGATAGTGCCATACGGCGGTTCGTAAAGCACCGGTGCCTTTGCCATGAACAATCCGGACTTTTTCAATATGGGCCATGGAAGCATCGTCAATGTACTTACTTAACTCTATCACAGCTTCGTCCACGGTTAAACCTAAAATTTTCAGTTCAGTGGAAACGCCCAGAGCTTTTTCGTACTTAATATTTCCGATGTTGCTTCCTTCCAGCTTTTTACCGCCTTTACTTTTACCATTTACGAAACCATGTTTCCCAATGGTAGTTTTTTCTACGGTTTCCATAGTCTCTGCAGCTTGGCTAAGATCTGATAATTTTACCTGCATGTTCATGCTGCCAAACTGTATGCCCACCGTATTCTTGGAATCTGGTCCGGAAGTTACCACACCGTCCATATTCATGGAATTTACATGGACGGCATCGCCTACTTTTACTTGCTCTGCAGTAAAGGCTTTGGTAGCAGCTTGTTTCTCAGGTTTGAAGGAAAGTTTTTCCAAAGAGTCTTTTGCTTTTCGGCCCACTTCCGTACGGGTACGCTCCAAAGCGCTAAGGTTAATGGAACCTTTTTCTGCCTTACGGATGTCTTTGATGGCCATGTCTGCGTAATCCTTGGCTTGCTGGAGAACGGAGTAGGCTTCTTCATTTGCTTCCCGTAGAATGGATTTTTTCTTTCGGTCAAATTCTTCTTTTTCCCGCTCCAGTTTTTCCATAAGGGCAGTGGCTTTTGCCTTTGCGGCAGCAGCTTCGTTCCGTTCTAATTCCGCCGTCTTTTTATCAATTTCAATATTGGCCAGCAAATCTTCAAAGGCAACATTTCCTTGATCGATTCTGGTACGGGCATCATTGATGATCCGCTCATCCAGACCTAATTTTCCGGAAATCGCGAAAGCATTACTTTTTCCAGGGAGACCAATCAACAGCTTGTAAGTCGGACGGAGAGTTTCTACATCAAATTCACAGCAAGCATTTTGGACACCTTCTGTGGAAATGGCGAAAACTTTCAGTTCGCTGTAGTGGGTGGTGGCCATTACTTTACTGCCAAAGTATAACAGACGAGTAAGAATGGACTGGGCCAGAGCAGCACCTTCGGTAGGGTCTGTCCCGGAACATAATTCGTCTAACAGAACCAAACTGTCGGAGTCTGCTTTATCTAAAATTTCTACAATATTCTTCATGTGGGAAGAGAAGGTAGAAAGACTTTGTTCGATACTTTGTTCATCACCGATGTCTGCATAAATTTCGTTAAAAATGCAGAGAGTAGAACCGTCAAAGGCCGGAATATGGAGGCCAGCCTGTCCCATTAAACATAAGAGACCTACGGTTTTCAGGGAGACCGTTTTACCACCGGTATTCGGTCCGGTAACAATCAGCATATTAAAATCGCGACCGATATTCACACTGATCGGAACAGCGTTTTTCACTGCCAATAACGGATGACGGGCCTGTTTTAAATCTACGATTCCTTTATCGTTGAATTCCGGCGCATTTCCATGAATGCTTTCGGAATAACGGGCTTTGGCAAAAATGAAATCCAGTTCTACCAACAAGTCATAGTTGATGGCAAGATTTTTACGGACAGCGCCTGCCTGATTGGACAGATGCTCTAAAATTACCTGAATTTCTGCCTGTTCCGCTAAATCCAATTCTTTCAGCTGGTTGTTCAAATTAACGACAGCCGCAGGCTCAATAAAAACGGTAGAACCGGAGCCGGATTGGTCGTGAATCATACCGTCCACATGAGCTCGGTGCTCATTTTTTACCGGAATACAATATCTTCCATTTCGCATGGTAACCAGACTGTCCTGCAGATAAGGCTTCATGGTGGAAGAAGAAAGAATCCGGTTCAGGGTTCTTTGAATCTGGTCTTTGGCAATGCCCATATGACGACGAATGTCCTTCAGTTTCGGGCTGGCGTCGTCAGCAATTTCGTCATAGCTGATAATGCAACGTTTGATTTCATCGTTCAGCATCGGACAGCTATCCAGGGCTTCATAATAGGAACTGAGAGAGTCTAAAGGAGTCTCGTCGGTTTCTGGACGGAGAAACTTCCTTACGGATTCTGCCGCATCCAATAAAAGAGAGATTTCCAGAAGCTCCGTGGTAGAAAGGGGACTGGAAATTTCCAATCGTTTAATGGAAGGCCGGATGTCCGGAAGATTTCCAAAATTCGGACCATGTTTTTTCCGTAACCGGGTAACAGCATCCGTAGTCTGAATCTGGGCCGTGGTAATGGCCTCCAGATCTGTGGAAGGTTCTAAGTTTCTGCACATGAAAGCACCCGCATCGCTGGAAGCAAAGCGGGACAGCTGTTCTAAGATCTTATTAAATTCAAGAGTTTTTAATACTTTTGCGTTCATCTATCAAAGAGACCGGTTTTATGCGGTCGGACGGATATTTCCGTCAAAGGTTTTGGAAAATCCCAGCCATGGATTTGCTGGGTCGGTGTTTGCGTTATTATCTAAAAGTTCCGTGAAGGCCTGAATTTTCGCATCGGTGTTGTCTGCAAAATTTAAAGCAACGGCTTCAATAATGGCAGGCTTCTTTGGAGAACCATATTCTAATTCGCCATGATGGGCGATAATGCAGTGCTTCAGTTCCGTAGCTTTCATAGCAGGGAAGCCTTTAATATTGTTAATTTTTTCTGCAACCATTTCTACGCCCATAACGATATGTCCCAAAAACTGGCCTTCCTCCGTATAGTCGTTCATTGGGAAACCGGAAAGCTCCCGGACTTTTCCAATATCATGACAGAGAGCAGCGGTAATCAAAAGGTCTCGGTTCAGCTTAGAATAACTCTTGCAGTAGAAATCACATAAATTGCAAACTGCTAAGGTGTGCTGCATCAGACCGCCCACGAAACCGTGGTGGATGGATTTGGCTGCAGAG
This sequence comes from Lachnospiraceae bacterium, assembly GCA_024403615.1. Taxonomy (GTDB): domain Bacteria; phylum Bacillota; class Clostridia; order Lachnospirales; family Lachnospiraceae; genus RGIG5612. The sequence goes on along the minus strand of JAKSRM010000003.1, from coordinate 38,746 downwards.
TGAGATTTAAAAGCGGCAATAAACGCCTCATCTTCTACAAAAAAGCTTTCCAGTAAAAGACGGAAATATGGAGACTGAACGGAATTTACATAGGCGATGATTTCCTTATACATCTGACCAGGGTCTTTTTCACTGACCGGAAGATAATCTGCCGGGTCATAGCTTCCTTCGTCTGCACGGAAGGCGCGGTCGATGGATAACTGAAGGGCTCCGTTAAAAGAAGAAACACGGCCATGAACTTCTACATAATCATTTACGTCAAAGTCGCCGATTCCCATAGAATTCGGATCCCAGATTTTACAGTTTAAGGAACCTGTTTTATCTGACATGGTCAGATTTTCATATTCTTTTCCATTTTTCGTAATTGCAGAATTTTTCTGTTTGCAGAGGTAAATTCCTACAATATTGTCGCCTTCATGAAATTCGTTGATATACTTCATTTCTTTTCCTTTCTAAGCGGAAAGCGTGTCATTATTTATTGGTAAAATCGAATATGGCTTTGTCATATTCTTCCATATTTGCAAATCGTAAGTGGGAGTGGTTGCCTTCGGAAAACCAGACCATGTCTTTCCGCACCCCTCCGCACTTTTCATATAACATTTTAGTGCATTCTGCCTTTGAATAAAAGTCATTTTTGCCTGCAATAAACAGAACAGGAACCTTTACCCGGTCAATCAGGTCGATTGGCCGAATGGTGTCTACGTCTGTTCCCGTATGCTTTTTCACCAAAGCCATAACCATATTGACGATTGGGAAGGTTGGGTGATGGTCGTAGATCATATGCTGTTTGAAATTTTCCTTAAAGCTGATGTACATGCCTTCCGAAACCAGTCCCTTAAAGTAGTCTGGACAGTCTGGTTCAATTAAGGACAAAACACCAGTGTTAGCGCCCATGCAGATTCCCATGATCCAGATTTCTTCATTGCCATAGGAATCGTGCAGGAGTTTGCCCCATTCAATAACGTCCCGATGTTCGCCGACGCCTACATGGTCATATTTTCCATCGGAAATACCATGAGCCCGGATATCAATCACCAGCACGTTAAAACCTGCTTTTTCGAAAGGCTCAGAGAAGAAGTAAGAATACATCAGGGATTCGCATCTTCCCGGAATGACAATAACCGCCCGTTTCTGGCCAAAATCAAAATACTGGCCATAAAGATTCAGCCCATCGTTCACGATATGAACATCCTTTACACAAGGCCCGTCGTTCATTTTTCCGGCCTGTGTGTCTTCGATATTTGCACCGTGCTGTTCTGCCCAGGCAAGGCCGTAATGCCACATAGCCAGCTGTTCTTCGTTGGTTTCTTCCGAGCAGGCTCTGGCCCAAACTTCCGGAGAAGTCCGAACTAAAGTTCCCTGAAAAACTCTCCAGGAAACGTAGCTCATGAAAAGAATCCAGAAGAGACCTCCGGCTACAATCAACGCACCTATAATAATTAGTATGATTTCGAGTGTTGTCATGGCTAGAGTATACTGTAAAAACTTGTAACTTACTACCAAAAAGAGTAAAATTATCGTAATAATATGGGTGAGTATACACTTTAGATTTGGAAAGGAGACGGATATGTCAGACTTTGTAATCATACCAGATGCAGCTAGTTCCATGTCACGGGACTTAAGGGAAAGATTTCATGTTCCGGATTATATAAAAACCAGAGTGACCTTCCCGGACGGATCTGCCCACGACACCACCTTAGATTGGGAAGAAATTTCCGCAGACGATTATTATATGTCCATGCGGGAGCATAAAGCTATTTACAAAACCGGCGTAGGCAGCATTGAAGCAGCGGCAGAAGTTTTTGAGCGGTATCTGAAAATTGGCTTAGATGTGTTAAGTCTGACTCTTTCTACCGGAATCAGCGGAACTTATGGTGTTTTTACAAAAGCTGCGGAAAGTCTGAAAGAAAAATATCCGGACCGGAAAATTATTATCGTAGATTCTCTTCGTTATGGCTTTGCCATTGCCCAGATGGTTATTAAAGCAGACGAAATGAGAGAAGAAGGAAAGTCCATCGAAGAAGTTGCAGCGTGGTTGGAAGCAAATAAGAATTGCTACCATCAGATGGGCGTCATGGATGATTTATTCTTCCTGGCAAGAACGGGACGAGTTACTAACTTTAAAGCTTTCTTTGGAACCTTAGTGGGTGTTAATGCCATGGGTGATTATTCCAGGGAAGGCATTAGCGAAGTCCTTGCAAAAGTAAAAGGTAAGAAAAAAGCACTGGATGCAACCATTGAGTATTTGAAGAGAACGGTAGTAGATCCGGAAAATCAGATTATGTTCATTGGTCATACCATGAAAGCGGATGTTGCGGAAATCTTAGCGGAGATGGTAAAAACTGCCGTTCATCCAAAAGAAATCATCATCGATCGGGTGGATATGAGCTGTGGAGCAAGTATCGGACCTGGTATGGCAGTTGTTTTCTATTACGGAAAAGAAGCCAGCGAAGGAATGGAAGAAGAAAAGAAATTATTAGAAGAAATTACATCAGGAAAATAGAAAAGCAGAGAAGGAGCAGCAAATGAGGGATTTTGTAATATTCGGAGATTCCACTTGCGATTTAAATAGAGAATTAAGAGAAAAATATGAAATAGAATACGTGCCGATGAACTTTGTCCTGGATGGAAAAGAATATCCGGCAAGTTTAGACTGGGAGGCCATGACGGCTCATGAATTTTACGAGGCCATGCGTTCTGGAAAACGAATTACCACAACCCAGGTGCCGGCAGAGCTTTATTCCGAGAAATTTGGTCAGTGTGTAAATGAAGGCAAGGACGTATTATATGTGGCTTGTTCGTCTGCACTTTCTGGTTCCATCAACATGGCTAGGATTGTAGCCAAGGAATTAATGGAAGAAAATCCAGAAGCGAAAATTATCTGCGTGGATGCACTGAATAGTTCCTTTGGCCAGGGCCTTCAGCTTATGTGGGCCAGCGAAATGAGAAAAGAAGGAAAGTCCATCGAAGAGGTGGAAGAATTCCTTCTGAAAAACAGAAATTGCGTAAACCAGTGTGGAACCGTAGGAAAATTAGACTATTTAAAGAGAGCTGGTAGAGTAACCGCCAGCAGCGCCTTCTTCGGAAATTTAATTGGAATCAAACCGATTATCATTTCCGATGCCAAGGGCCAGAATTTCGCTATCAAAAAAGCGAAAGGCTTCCAAAATGCATTGAAAGAAATCGCTCTTCATCAGAAAGAAATGGGCATCGATTTGAAAGATCAGATTGTATATATTTCCCATGCGGACGACGAGGCGTCCGCCATTGCATTAGGCGAACAGATTAAAATCGAGACTGGATGTAAAGGGGTATTCTTAGATTACATCGGACCGATTGTAGGCGCGTCCGTAGGACCAGGAACCATTATTTCCTATGTGGTTGGAAAAGAAGAGACAATCATCGGAGAAGCTTAAATCAATGATTATTACTCATGTAGACGGCGAGGGCCTGAAAGAAGCAATCCTTGCGGGTCTGGCCAATCTAAAAATAAATAAAGACGAAGTGGATTCCTTAAATGTTTTTCCTGTGCCAGATGGTGATACAGGAACGAACATGATGATGACCTTTGAAGGTGGCGCAAGCTCGGTAGCCAGCGTCTTTTACGAGAGTGCGGGAGAACTGATGAAAACTTTTTCCCGCGGCGTTTTGTTAGGGGCTCGGGGAAATTCCGGCGTCATTCTTTCCCAGTTCGTGAAAGGCTTTGCTATGGGCGTGGAAGGAAAGAAAACCCTGAAAACAGAGGATTTCCGCCAGGCCTTCGGAAAAGGTGTGGAGAAAGCTTACGAAGCGGTAATTAAGCCGACAGAAGGCACGATTCTGACGGTTATGAGGGAAGGCTTCGAGGCCTTGCAGCGGAATTGTCCAGAGGATTTTAACGATGCGGTTTCCCTTTTGTTAAAGGAAATGAGGACCTCTCTTGCCAATACGCCAGAACTCTTAGATGTATTAAAAGAAGCCGGCGTTATTGATTCCGGCGGAGCTGGTTTTGTTTATATTTTTGAGGGCATAGAAAAATATATGAAGGGCGAGAAAATCGATGGGCCGGACAATCTTCTGACCAATCAGAAGGATTCCAAGCAGATCGATGTGTCGGCTTTTAATGCAGACAGCACTTTAGAATTTGGCTATTGTACGGAATTCATCCTTCAGCTTCAGAATGCAAAAGTCAACATTCCGGAATTCGACGTTTCCGTTATCGTAAATTATCTGGAAACCGTAGGAGATTCCATCGTTGCAGTGAAAGATGACGACCTGGTGAAAATTCATGTTCATACTTTTAAGCCAGGGGATGTTTTAAATTTCTGCCAGCAGTTTGGCGAATATATTACGACAAAAATTGAAAATATGTCTTTACAACATAACGAGACATTGATTGTGAAAGAGACGAAACCGACGGCAAAAATTGTGAAAGAAACCGCCATTGTAGCCTGTGTAACGGGCGAGGGACTGGAACAATATTTTAAGGAAATTGGTGTGGACGTCATTGTCAAAGGTGGTCAGACAGAGAATCCATCGACGGAGGATTTCGTTTCTGCTTTTGAAAACATTGAGGCCCAGACCATCATCGTTTTGCCTTGTAATTCCAACATTGTTATGGCAGCAGAGCAGGCGGCGGAACTATATCAAGATGCGAACGTTGTGGTCATAAAGGCGAAGAGCATCGCGGAAGGTTATTCGGCTCTTTCCATGATTGACTCTAGCCAAAGCGCAGACAAGATTATCAGCGATATGACCGATGCCATAAAAGAGACCGCAACGGGCCTGATTACTACTGCTGTACGAGATGTGGATTATCCGGACCTGAGCGTGAAAAAAGGCCATTATATCGGCCTGAATAAAGAAAAAGTGTTAAGCGATGATGAAGACCGGGTAGAAGCGGTCCGAAAAATGCTGGAAAACACGGAAGACATAAAAGATAAGTTTGTAGCAGCTGTCTTTTACGGAAGCCATGTGCCGGAGGACGAGCTGAAAAAAATAGAAGATTTATTGCAGAATGAGTTTGACTGGTTGGAGTATGGCTTTATTTACGGTGGCCAGGAAATCTACGATTACATTTTTGCCATTGATTAATTATGAAAATTATTATTGATACCTTTGGTGCAGATTCTAAACCGGAAGTAATCATCCGGGGAGCGGTAAAATCTGTGCTGGAACAAACGGAATATGACCTGATACTGGTTACAGAGCCTTTGATTGCAGACATTGTCGTAAGGGAAGAGGCAGAGAAAGCAGAAGTTTTAGCGGAAGAACTTTTTAAAAGAATTTCCGTTCTTCCCGCAACCAGTTTCGTAACCAATAAAGACGACCCGCGATGCGTGATTAAGGAAAAGACGGATTCTTCCATGGTGTTGGCTTACAAAGCCCTGAAGGAAGATGATGACATTTGCGCCATGGTTACTGCTGGCTCTACGGGTTGCGCTCTGGTAGCTTCTTGCTTCCATTTAGGCTTAAAGAAAGGTCTTCTTCAGCCGGCTCTTTGCAGCATGCTGCTTTGCGAAAATGGAAAATGGGTAGCCCTTTGCGATTGTGGTTCGAACTTAAATCCAAAAGTAAAAGATTTTGCGGATTATGCAACTTTGGGAGCAGAGTTCGCCTCTGCCTTTTATTCCGACGGAGAAAAAGAAGAACTTCCAAAAGTGGGCCTGATTAATGTAGGAAAAGAGCCAGGCAAAGGAACGGATTTGTCCCGGGAAGTGTATGAAAAGCTGTCGGAGAATAGTGGCACCACCTATCAGTTTATTGGTAATATTGAAGGCGGAGACATTTTAAGCGGTGCGGTGGACGCTGCAGTTTGTGATGGATTTACGGGAAATGTTATTTTAAAGGGGCTGGAAAAAGCTGGTCTCATATGTGCTCAAATTGCAGAAAATGCAGGAAGCGAAATCATTTCCGACAAAATAAAAGATACTTTTGATTATAACAATCGGGCAGGGGCTGTATTTTTAGGAACGAAGAAAATCGTGATTAAAGCCCATGGAGCTGCTAACGAAAATACCATAAAGTCCTGTATCGCCCAGGCCATAAGACTGAATCAAGGCGGTTATTTAAAGAACTGAAAAAATGAAGACCGTTGTTTTAATTCCGGCCTACAACCCGGGAGAACAATTAAAGAATCTGGTAGATGAGCTGATGGAAAAAGACTTCCAGTGTCTGGTCGTAGACGATGGAAGCAGCGAGGAAACGCAGCGTTATTTTGATGACTTGAATTGCAAAATTTTCCGGAATCCAACAAACCTGGGAAAAGGCGCCGCTCTGAAAAATGGAATGCGTTGCATTCAAGAAGCGTTTCCGGAAGCAGAGTTTTTTATTACGGCGGATTCCGACGGTCAGCATATGGTCAGCGACATTTGTCGCATCCGGGAAGAACTGGAGCGGGGAAAAGACTTTGTGATTTCTGTCCGTAGTCTGAAGCATGCCAAGACGCCGTTGAAATCCAGAATTGGAAACGCTTTGTCTCGTTTCTTTTTCTGTCTGGCTAACAACCATTATCTGCCGGATAATCAGTCAGGTCTTCGAGGCTTTTCGGTAAAGCATATTGACTGGATGCTGAACGTTTCCGGCGAGAAATATGATTATGAATTGAACCTCCTTCTGATTGCAGAAAAACAGGGAATCAAAGTTGGAAAAATTGATATAGAAGCGATTTATTTCGATAACAACTCCAACACCCATTTCAAGCCATTATTGGATACGGCCCGGATTTATCGTAGATATTTCCAGACGGAAATGTTCGCTCTGATCGGTATTGCTTTAAATATCATTATGGTCATTATCAGCCAAAGCCTTTGGGGCTCCGGGCATATGTTTGAAACCATATTCTGCTGCTGGGGTGTTTATGCACTGCTGTATTTTGTAGTAGAACGGTATACGATTTTCCGGAATATTAAATACACGCCAGGCGTCCGACGGTTGATTTTTTCCATCTTCCGCTACGCCATTTATGCGCTGATTTGTTTTGCGATTCAAGCGATTTTCCACTGGTCATTTTTTGCGGCTTTTATTATTTCCATGGTGCTGACCGCTTTCTTGGAATTCTATTTATTAAAAGTCGCATACGAATAAAATTTTCCGTTGACATTAAACCGTCGCTGATTTATAATGACGACTGTTGCTGAAGGGCTATCGCCAAATGGTAAGGCAACGGACTCTGACTCCGTCATCTGGAGGTTCGAATCCTCCTAGCCCTGTTCTAGAACAGCGGGAATCCAAGTTTAAGGATTTCCGCTATTTTTATGATTTTTGCGAAGAATAATTGAGAGGTAGTTTTTTATGGGAAACGCATTTTGGCTTCCATGGGAACCAGGAGTAATTACATTTCTTCAAAACTGGGTTCCACCGATTTTGGAAAAGTTCTTAGAACTCATCACGTTTTTAGGTGATGAGTATGCAATTATTTTAATTATAGGTTTTCTGTATTGGGGATACAAAAAGGATCTTGGCAGAAAAATTGGATTATATTTTATCGGATCCTTAATGACCACGGTTACACTTGGCAATATCGTTATGCGTCGTCGGCCATATTTTGACCATGAGGAAATTCGTTGTTTGAAACCACGGTCAAGTAAGGGCGATCCTTACGATATGGCAATACAGGGATTTTCTTTCCCAAGTGGTCATGCATCCAACTCTGCATCCACTTATGGTGCTTTGGGGTTTATCGTAAAGAACAAAGCATTCAAAGTTGTTTTATTTTTGATTCCGGTTCTTATCGGACTTTCCAGGGTTGTTCTTGGTAACCATTATCCTACCGACATATTGGCAGGTTGGGCTATTTCTGCCTTAATGGTTTTGGTAATCTCCTGCATCAAAAATCAATACATTGCCTATCTGATAATTGTGGTAATTGGAATTGTCGGATGCTTTTTCAGTAAAAGCGCAGACTTTTTTTCCTCCTTTGGCATTGCTCTTGGCTGCATTGCAGGCTTTATTTTTGAGGAAAAACTTGTCCGGTTTAAAAATACAAAAAATGTACTATTTATGATTCTCAGGACTTTGGGCGGACTTATTATTTTTATTATAGTAGATAAAATTTTGGAAATACCATTTTCCAAAGATTTTCTGTCAGCGGCAACGGGACTTTCCTTTATGGTACGAACCATCCGTTATACCATTGCATGTTTTGCAGTTATAGGTGCTTATCCGATGCTGTTCCGCGTCATTGACAAAAAGCTGAAGCGTCGAAACCGTAAAAAAAGAAGCAATAATTCTTGAGATATAAAATAGGCGGAAGTCCAGAAATATCAAGGACTTCCGCTTTTTTGTATCGATGACTTAAAAAGGTTCGAATAAATACATTCTATTCAAAATTAATATAAAATCTGCTATATTAAGCAAAACGAAACCTTACAAAAAGGAGGCAAAAATATGGCAACCTTACAAATGAATATTTTGTCTTTCACTTGGGGCATGCAGGCAAATTTCAGCGTTTTTCTGCCAAGCCTGGTTCCAACGAAAGAGAATGCAAAAGAAACCTATGAAGAGATATATCCAAGAGACGTTCGTTTTAAAACTCTTTGGCTGATCGGTAGCGAGTATGGTGACGATTCTGAATTTTTACGGAACTCTGGGATTGCTCGTTATGCTCAGGAGCATAACTTAGCAGTGGTTATGCCATGTACCAACAATAAACTTTATTCGGAAGATCCAAAAGGACAGAAGTTTATCCGTCATATTACGGAAGAACTTTGGACCGTTGCAACCAGCTCTCTGGCTCTTTCTGATAAACGTGAAGACAACTACATTGGCGGCGTTTCTTTAGGTGCTTATGCGGCTTTGAAAGCAGCGTTGATGAATCCAGAGAAATATAGTAAGGTTGTACTTTTCGAAGGCGCTTTTGAAGAAAATCTGGAAGGAACTTATTTGAAAGATTTTAATGAAGGTCTTGCAGAAAAAGGCGTTTCCATCCATGTCGGATTAGATGACGCTCTTCCGGATGATGCGGATTTATTAGGAAAAGGCAAAGCTTTGGTTGCAAGCGGAGCAGAACTTCCGGAAATTTCCGTATCCTACCGTGGAAACGGAGAGTTATCTGCTTATGCAGAGCGTGCAGCAAAGAACTTACGGGAGTTAGGATTCTCTGTTCGCGAAAAGAAATACGAGATTGAGGATCTTTGGGATTTCTGTGACCAGGCATTAAAAACTGAACTGAACGAGTTCATTTGTGCAGAGTAGGAGGTAAGATATGGCTGTAATGAGATTAAACTTTTTTTCACGTGAGCTTGGAATGGCAACAAACGTAACGGCTATCCTTCCTAGCTTTGATCAGGGCTTTGACGTAGGTTATCCATTAAAAGATATTTATGGACCAGAGGAAAAATTCCCTGTTCTCTGGCTGCTTCATGGTGGAAGCGGTGATGATGCCGACTACTTGAACTGGACCAACGTCGCACGCTATGCTGTAGAATATAACTGCGCGATTATCTGTCCTTGTGATTACAATGCGGGCTATTCCGATTATCCACGTGGTGGAAAATATTATCGGTATTTAACAGAGGAACTTTGGAACTTCATCTTTTCCAGATTCCCGAATCTTTCCGATAAGAGAGAGGACAATTTCATCGGAGGTCTCTCCATGGGAAGCGGCGGAGCCATGAAGATGGCGTTAGATAAATGCGACCGTTTCTCTTATGCGCTGATTATGTCTGGCGGCATTCCTCCAAAAAGCACAGGCGCTGGTAAGCCAACCACTGGCCACGCACAGTTCCGTGAGAGAATGATTGCTGCTGGTTGGGCGATGCCGAAACAACCAAACGATATTCCTCGTTCCGATATTCATAATACCGTAGAAACGAAAGTTGCTCAGGGAGCAAATCTGCCAGTATTTATTATGGCATGTGGCGACAAAGACCCAATCGCTTATACTGGTTCTGTTTATGGCGCTCAGTATCTGAAAGATTTAGGCTGCGAAGTTATTCAGTTCATCCTTCCAGATTATCGTCATGAGTGGGATTTCTGGGAAATCTGTCTGAGAAAAGCTTTCGCAGAGTGGCTGCCTGTAGAAAGAAAAGTTGTTTCCGACTTGCTTGCAGGAACATGGGATGCGGATCCTGTTAAGGAATGAAAAAGCTCATATTATATCATCACCAAAAAAGCCTTGTGTAAAAAAGAATTATCTTATATAATCAACGAATCTCTAAATTATTGACATTGAATTGAATTTATAAAAGGGCAAAGAAGGAGAAAGAAGATGAAAAAGAGAATATTAGCGGTTCTTTTAATGGTGGGGCTTATTACTGCTTTATTAGGTACTACAGCATTTGCTGCAACATCCCTGACACCGGTAACAGAAATTCATGTAACTGTTACGGAGCCGAAGCTCGGCGAAAAACCTGATTTTGGTCCGACTTTTGAATCCGTAGCGGAAGATGGTGTAACTCTTTCCGCTGTTCTCTGGTTTAAGATTGCAAAGGAATCTTATACAGGAACTGATGACGATGGCTGGGTGAAGATGGATTCTGATGAAACTTTTGAAAAAGGATTTTACTATTCTCCAGACTTACATTTCGACCCAAAAGACGGATATTATTTTGACGAGAACATCACCGGAACAGTGAATGGAAAGCCTCATGATGATACATATGGTCCGATGTACAGGCGTGAAGATGCCGATGCTTACTTATCTGTCGTTTTTGACCCATTGAGCGTGCTGGTAACAGAAATTCATGCAACTGTCACGGAGCCAAAGCTTGGTGAAAAACCTGATTTTGGTCCGACTTTTGAATCCGTAGCGGAAGATGGTGTAATTCTTTACGATGTTGCCTGGTTTAAGATTGCAAAGGAATCTTATACAGGAACTGATGACGATGAATGGGAGATGATGAATTCTAATAAAACTTTTGAAAAAGGATTTTACTATGCTCTAGACTTATTTTTCGATCCAGCAGAAAACTGTTCTATTGCAGAGAACATCATCGGAACAGTGAATGGAAAGCCTCATGATGATACATATGGTCCGATGTACCGCGTCTATACGGCTTACTTATCTGTCGTTTATGATCCACTGGAAGAAAAACCGGATCCGGTTGACCCGGTAGATCCGGTTGACCCGGTAGATCCGGTTGACCCGGTAGATCCGGTAAATCCAAAGACTGGAGATAATTCTGAGATTTTCATGATTCTTTCGAGTTTATCTCTCCTTGCAGGGGCTGGAGCTGTTATTGCATTAAGAAAAAAAGAAAACTAAAACATTGAATTGATAAAGAGATAAAAGAGCGGTAAGAATAACCGCTCTTTTATCATTTTTATAGGCAGTCTCGTAGAAATTCTAAAGAAAAGGTGCGGCCGATGGCACGAAAATTGATATCCAGTGCCGAGGAAGCCAAATTAATGATTGTAGTTATATTTGGAGTAGGAACGCCTAGCTCCAGACCGATGTGTTCCATGGGTACCAGACCGTTTGGCACATCTTCCATGATGTATCGATAGCGGATTTCCGCAGGTGCATCGATTTCTTCATAGCTAGTATTGTTTTGGATACAGTCGTAGAGGGTTTCTCCGGTTACACCATACGTATTGCGTAGCCAATCTGCAGTTGATTCAATCTGAAATCCTAAAGCCGCAGCAACAGCAAGACGCTCCTTATCCAGCTTTTCCAGATAGTTTGCTACAGAACGGGAAATGCCTTGATGATAGTATTTAAAACCAATATCTTCCGCCTCAATCCATCCAATGTTCATCATGACTGGAGCACAATGTAAAATCATGCCGACGTTGGCAAGAGAAGTATATGCTACAGAAGATACAGGAGTATAATGGGGTCTTAAACAATCCGGCATTTGCTCCATAATCCGGTCGATGTTGGCCCCATGAAGAGCCGCGATTTTTACATCATTTTTCAGAGCAAATATAGATGCCTCATTCGGACCATTGCGTCGGCAGGTATAGACGATTGTCTGGGTTTCCGCAATGAGAGGGAATTCTGTTACGCCACATTCTTTCAAGGCTTCAGCAAATTCAATGGCACCGAAGGTTCGTCCTGGATTTAGAATGATGGTCATATCTTTATGTACATAAGGCGCTAAAAGTCTGGCCAAATCTGCATGGGCACTACTAGGGGTGGAAATCATGACGAAGTCGCTAATGACATCGGCGATATTCGTGGAAACCTGGTCAATGTGGGCAGTCCCTTCCACAACGCCGCTGCAGTGGATTTCATGAGTATTCATGATTTCTTTAATATTAGATTCCGTACGGTTCCACAAAGATACTTGGACATTATTTAATGCAAGGTGTGCAGCCATGGACATGCCTTGGTGTCCGCAACCACAGACAAAAACTTTTTTTGTATTCATGGAATATCCTCCTTATTTCTCGTGGAGCATTCTTATGGCCTCTGGCATATTTGACGCACAGTGCTGGATACGGTGTTCTGCGTTTGCAATGAGGTCTGTTTCCTTGGTGGAATAATGCTTGGACAGGTTCTGATCGGTAAGGACAATGGATCCTTTTACCCCTTTTGTTCCCCAGCCTTTGGCAAAACGGAATTCTTCCGAATTGGACCAAAGCTCTGGAACAGGGAGCCAACCGCCAACAAAGGCTAGATACATTCCGTTGGCGGAATATAAATCTGGTATGATTTCTTCCATGGCACCAATAATGGCGCGACAATCTTTTTCTAAGTTTGCAGTTCGACTTAATATTTCCTCAGTCATTACATCCGGCGTTTCATGGCGCTGTTTTAATTTTCGGTATTCGCCTAACGCCTGGCGGGTGATTTTTATACTGTCGTTGATGATATCCGGAGTTGCCAGATAAAGGGCTTCGGAATAACTTACAACGTGAATAATGTCAGGAGAATAGGTATTGAATGGGTCGATGTCGTCCATCATAGCGGTCACTGCTGCTAACTGAACTTTCGCTTCTTCAATGTCTGGCTTGAAGTAATCGAGACCTGCTCGAGTTTGAAGGATTACCTTAAAACTGGAATCTTCCAGTTCCTTAATCAGTTTAAGAAGCACTCGGGATTTCGCAAGGTCCTGGATTCCCCAGGTGCTGCGAGGGGTGTTGAGCATATTTTGTAATACGAAAGTTTTAATGCCCAGTTTCTTTGCCAATTTAGCAGCCAGAAAGCCGGAGACAATATAAGTAACATCATCGCAACCACGGAAAGCAAAATGGTGTGGAACATTTGCTTCGAAAGGTTTGTTTGTGGCGGCACTGTAGCGGATGGCGTCTATATGTTCGATGATATTTGGATAAAGGGAGTTCGGACCACGACCATCTAGTTCGTTAAACCACCATAAAGAAAGCGCATGCCAGCAAATATTGATGCTGCGTTCAAAGACGGCAGCATTTTTAGCAACATCTTTGGTCGCGGAATAGGTACGGACCAGCATAGGTCGTGCGGCTTGCCAGATAGTATGATATTCTTCTTCGGAATTAACAGGAACACCGCCTCCGTTTGGCTTGCCTTCCCAGGATTCTCCGAAATTGGACTGGGAGAGCTGGGAACTTCCAATGGACAAGATGTCAAGGAACCCTGCGTTGGCAAGGTCTTTACACCAGTCCCAGTATTGCTTCAGACATTGTTGCCGGGTCATTTCGGAAGAATATGGACCGGAATGTGAGCGAATCAATGGCTGGAAACCTTCTTTAAAGTTATGTTTTAGACGCAATTCTAAAGAGTCATTGGCCGTTCCAAATTCCGGATAGAGATTTCGGGTCAATGGCTTTTGATTTTCATATTCATTTTTTTGGATGATTTCACGGCCGAACTTCAAAAGGTCTTTGTCGTATTGACAGCCTTCTTTAATTGTTTTTGGAATTTGGTCAGCGGGGACACCCATAACTAAAAGAGTCTCTTCTGCGCTTTCTCCACCACGGAAGGTTTTGATGCGCCCAGCATATTCCCTCTCCACTTTATCACAGGCGGGTTTTAGTCCTGCAAAATGGATGGATTTGACGATACTGTCGGATGATTCATAGAGACCGTTTTTCTTCAGCAAATAAACGATACGGCCCACTAATTGGACAGCGTCGTCGGGATCCAGACGATAGGATATACCTAAGTTGGTGATATTATTGGTGCGAATCCAGTCCAGAAGGAGCTTCTGGCTGGTTTCTGATGCGATTCTACTGACCGCATCTTCGATTTGAGTTGGAGCTATGATTACTTTATAACCGCAGTCGCTTAGGAGCGCGGATGCTGCGTGTACACCCATGGTGTGGGCATCCAGCAGGGACTTTAGCATGCCAAATGTAAGTTGCTTTTCCATAAGAAGCCTCCTTCGGTAGTGCTTAGTGAAAGGGGTTCAAGTGGGAGGAAGTCTTAAACTAGTCTCATCTTGGGCTTCCTCGTTGGGATGTTAGAGTTACCTGTTGTAGCGACGGATTGCCGCTTAGTTTTATAGATTCGTTGGTGAATGGCACCTTATTTATTTTTTCTATTATACGACGGAACAAAAGAACCGTCAAATTAGGCTTAAGAATGTAGTAGTATCTAAGTCTGGAATGATTTACAATAAATAATAATTACAAATAAAAATGGAGAAATCGATGAGAACAGAAAATGGTGAGTGGATTATGCAGGGAAAAGCGCTAGACGATGCGAAACGAATCCGGACATACAAAGCGCTCATCAAGCATATAAAAAAAGTTGGCTTTCTTCCGCTGTTTGCCAATAGTGTGGAAGGCTTTTCGGTAGAGGAGATGACGTCGCCTCTTTATTGGTGGAGCGGCGATGAAAAAAACGATCCGTGGGAGTGGAGACTTTTAATTTCCAGAAGTCAGGAAGTAGCCTACGGAAAATTCTTTGATAAAAAAGCAGGATTCATTTCTTTAGACTGGTTGCCTTATTTTGCCAATTGGCGAAGAGATGGATACGATTTCGATGCCTTATGGGATGACCAAAAAGCCAAACGTAGAATGAAGCTGATCATGGATTTATTTCCAGGAGAAAAACCAGAAGAGGAAGCTTATTATTCTTTTGAATTAAAAGAAAAGGCTGGCTTTGGAAAAGGCGGAGAGAAGAACTTTGATGGAATTCTGACGGAACTCCAGATGATGACCTATTTGGTAGATAAAGATTTCGGAAGAAAGAAAAATAAGAAAGGTCAGGAGTATGGTTGGAGCATTGCGCTGCTGGCAACGCCAGAAAGCATTTGGGGACCGGAACTGGTACGGAGCGCTTATAAGGAAGAGCCGGAAATTTCCAGACAGAGGATTTTTGACCAGGTGAAAAAGATGTATCCAAAGGCGACGGACGAACAAATTCGAAAGATTTTAAAATAGCTGATTTATTTTCGTTCTTTATTTTTTGTAACAAATAAGAATATAATTATTTCAAATATGAAAAGGGGGATTTATTATGCCATTACCAAAATTTGATCCATTACTGCAGTTCCGTGCTCCATTTAACTACGAACTGGCAGGTAAAAATTTCAACATTATTATGGACGATGGAAACGAGTTCTTTGTACGTTTTATTGATGGGGAAAACCTTCAGTGGTCAGAGAACGGCGGAGCTTTTGTTTGGAGAAAATACGAGTGCCTGAAAGGTGAGACAGATCTGTATTTCGTTCACATCATCGTATCTACAGAAAAAGGAAAAGAAGTACATTACAGCATGGTTCTGGATGTTGCACAGGATCTGGTAACTCTGGTTATTACTCAGGAAGGCCTGATTGAGCCATTTGAGCGTTTAATTAAAGTTACTCCGGTATTTGGCGCAATTAAATATCCAGGAAAAGCTTTGACGGAGAAGAGACATTTCTTCACCGATCGCATGACTGGACGCCGCATCGAGTGGCATTACAGCTCAGGCTTCTTCAAAATGCATATTTACTATAAGCCAACCTTATATCGTCTGCCAAAAGTTGACGTTGGTAGTTTTGAACGTCGTTATGCAGCAGAAGAAGATCCGGCAGAGAAAGAACGTCTGAAAGGTTGGGTAGACCGCTTTAACATTGAGTTACCAATTTATCCATTTGGCGAGGAGCCTTGCTTCCATATTACAATTAATGATCATTTCAATCTGTTCTGCTTCTGCGAAGAGAACGAAACAAGATTGTATCCAGACCATTCCATCGCTGGTGGCGGACTCATCCTTCTGCAGGATTTAGACCGTCTGGTTCAGAACGGTATTGGATATGGATTAGGAAGCTACGATCTGACTACCGCTTATGGCGTAGAAAGATTTGAGCCAGATGAGGTAGAATCTCTGGATTCCCCTTACGATAATACGAATTTGGAAACGATTCCTTGCATTTATGATCTTAAGTTTTAATTGAGGGAGAAAAACTATGGTTAAAAATATAGAAGATAGCCAAAGATGGCCAGTTGTGGATACGGTGGCAGGAAAAATCCGTGGTTATTATTTTGATGAAACTTATATTTTCCAGGGAATTAAATATGCAGACGCAAAAAGATTCCAGATGCCAACCCCAGTTGCTCCTTGGGAAGGCGTAAAGGATGCTTGGGGCTACGGCGCAGCATCCCTGACTCCGTTAAAGGACCATGCGGGGGAAGAAATCACTGTTCCTCATCGTTATTGGCCTCAGGCAGAAGAATGTCAGTTCCTGAACGTTTGGACCCAGGACCTGAATCCAGAGAAAAAGAAACCGGTTCTGGTATGGCTTCACGGCGGTGGCTTCTTATTTGGCTCCGCAGTAGAGCTGGCTTGCATCGAATGCAAAGACCTTTGCAAATATGGCGACGTTGTTACCGTTAGCTTAAATCATCGACTGAATATTTTAGGCTATCTGGATGTATCCGCTTATGGAGATGAGAAATTCGCAAATTCCGGAAACGTAGGAATGGCAGATATTGTTGCGGCGCTGGAATGGATTCGCGACAATATCGCAAAGTTCGGCGGAGACCCAGATAACGTAACGATTTTCGGACAGTCTGGTGGCGGTGGAAAGGTTTGCGCTTTACTCCAGATGCCGGCAGCAGATGGCCTGTTCCATAAAGCAGTTGTTCATAGTGGTATCCATAAACGTCGCCCTCGTCCTGACGCAGCTGTCAGCAAAGAAGTTGTTGGCAGAATGTTAAAAGACCTGAATATTCCTGAGGACGAGTTTGAGCGTCTGTGCGATGTTCCTTATGATGATTTGATTAATTCTTATCTGAAGAATCAGAAGGAAATGAGAGCAGAGGGCTACGATATTACCGGATGGGCTCCTTTGGCCAACGGATATTATTTAGGCTATGCTCGGGAAGATGGATTTAATCCAAACGCATTTAACGTTCCGACTATCGTCTTCACTTGTATTGCAGAGCATGCTTACAATCCGATTCTTCCAAAGAAATACGAATTAACCGAAGAAGAAACTGTAGCAGCGATTCAGGACAAGTTTGGAGAGGATGCAGAGAAGATTATAGAAGACTTCAAGAAAGCATACCCGGAGAAACCAATTCTGGATGTATTGGCGATGGATTTTTCCACCAGATATGGTTCTTTAGATCATGTAGCAAAACGTTCTCTGGTAAAAGGAGCAGCGCCTATTTATATTGGTATGCTGGCTCAGGAATTCCCTGTAAAAGGCGGAAAACTTGCATGGCATTGCGCAGATATGCCGTTCTTCATGCATACCGCAATGCAGTTCCCAGTAAATCAGTTTGATGGAGCTGAGAAACTTCAGGAAGAAATGGCAGGAGCTTTAGTTGCTTTCGCAAAGACCGGTGATCCAAATCACGAAGGAATGGAAGAATGGCCTGCTTTTGATGTAGAGACGAAACCAACCATAGTATTCACAACCGATGGCAGCAGAACCAGATATGCTTTTGACGAAGAAGTTCTGGAAGACCTGAAGAAATTCGACCGTCCATTCGTTTATCCAGATTGATTAAAAAGATGAGCGGACCCGAAAGGGCCCACTCAAAGAGAAACATGATCCCGTTTCCTCTTGAAGTTTCAAATAATCCACAGGAACCAGGTATTGGTATGGATCTGTCAGAGGAGGCATTGAAAGAATCCACGTTTATTACCATTAAGTAACGAAAAGGAGTGAGAGTACGGAACGAAAACGTGGATGTGGTGCTTGGAAACCACACAATGCAGAATGACACCTTGGGGAAGAGGAAACGTATGCTGGAAGAGGAGGGAAAAAATCCTTTTTTGAGTTCTTTTATATGTGATTTTTATAATACGCAGTTCTTAAATACTTCTTGCAGATCGTCATATTGTTCGATATTACGAAGCCCTTTGATTGCTTTATTAATCTTTTCAACAGGCAGGATAATCTGTGCATTATTGAAAAATCTTCTATCTAATTCCTCATCACTGATTCGGAAACCATCGCGGTTGGTTCCTTTTGAATAATCAGTCTCTGCAACGAAAGTCTTTCCACGAGCATCGATTTCAACTTTCGCGTACCATGACAAAGGATCCTGAGATTTCAGCTCATAGTAGCGAGGAGCTGTAATCATTTTTACTTTCTTCATGAATTCACGAAGCTTTGGATCTGTCAGAGCTGTCTGGCTTTGCCATGCAGGGCCTGGCTCATATCCATATATTGCCATAGCAAGAACGTATGGCCCGGAGAACTGAGCGTCAATCTGATTTGATACAGCCATTTGATCAGGATGTGCTACAAATGTTGCACTGTGGCAGCGGATTTCCTCAATTTCACCAGGTCCGAAGTTATTTTCTTTCATCAAGCGATAGAAGCAGTCCAGATCTGAGTGCAGATATCTGCATGCTGGATATGGTTTAAGACCCATAGTAGCCCATTGCCATTTTTCACCCAGGCCTTCGATAACTTTTTCTGGTTTCCAGATTTCTTTATCCCGGCAGTAAATTGTTGGGAATCCTAATGGATTATCTAAAGTGTAAGCGTCTGCAGTGTAGCCAAGTTCTGCAAGCTGTGCTGCACTAACTGCAGTCTGCGCGAGCCATGCAGCCGGGAAGTACTTGATCATTGTCTTAGGCATGGTAGATTCCCAATCACGGCAGATCGGAAGAGAACAAAGAGCTGCAGACATTCCGATACATTGCGCCAGCTTTTCACGGTCTAATCCCATAAGCATTCCGCAGGCAATGGCAGCGCCGATAATGTGTTCATTGCTGTTGCCAAATACATCTGGAGTCATGCCAGTCTCTTCAAGGCTTTTGCTCATGACTTTAAGAAGAACATTAGAAAGTCTTACTGCGATTTCTCCACCAACTGCTAATGCAGTAAGGAGTTCCTTGCCAGTAGAGTGACGCTGTTCTGCGATGGCCATTACTGAAGGGAATAAGATTGGAGGAACGTGAGGTACCGGGTCATAATCCAAACCATTTTGAAGTTCACCGTTTGCATAAGCAGCAGCCTGAACTCCCACTTTCTGGCCAGTACCGAATACAGTTGCTTCCTGGTTTCCACCCATAGCCTTTGCATACTGGATTCCGATTTTTCCTTTATCTGATGAGATGCCGCCAAGGGTATTACTCATAGCATCTACCAGAAGAGTCTTTGTTACATTAATCACATTTTCTGGAATGGATTCATATTTTGAATGCTCCATTACAAAATCCAGAATTACGTCTGTAATTTTTATATCTGACATTTTTATTTCCTCCATAAGAATTATTTTAAGGCGCGGCACATGTCACGCGAGTTAGCATATAACACGTTTAATATAGCAGATGAAATGGCCATCGTAAATATTCATGTTTTTTTTCAATTGACGTGAAATCTGTTATATTACGGGAAAGAAGCTTTATTCAAGGAGGTAAAACTATGGCAACCTTACAAATGAATATTTTGTCTTTCACTTGGGGCATGCAGGCAAATTTCAGCGTTTTTCTGCCAAGCCTGGTTCCAACGAAAGAGAATGCAAAAGAAACCTATGAAGAGATATATCCAAGAGACGTTCGTTTTAAAACTCTTTGGCTGATCGGTAGCGAGTATGGTGACGATTCTGAATTTTTACGGAACTCTGGGATTGCTCGTTATGCTCAGGAGCATAACTTAGCAGTGGTTATGCCATGTACCAACAATAAACTTTATTCAGAAGACCCAAAGGGGCAGAAGTTTATCCGCCATATCACCGAAGAACTTTGGACCGTTGCAACTAGTTCTCTGGCTCTTTCCGATAAGAGAGAAGACAATTTTATCGGAGGCCTCTCTATGGGAAGTGGCGGTGCTATGAAGATGGCGTTGGATAAATGCGATCGTTTCTCTTATGCGCTGATTATGTCTGGCGGCATTCCTCCAAAAGAAACCGATTCTGGATGTATTGGCCATGGATTTCTCCACTCGATATGGTTCTTTAGATCATGTAGCAAAACGTTCCCTGATAAAAGGAGCTGCTCCTATTTATATTGGTATGCTGGCTCAGGAATTCCCTGTAAAAGGCGGAAAACTTGCATGGCATTGCGCAGATATGCCGTTCTTCATGCATACCGCAATGCAGTTCCCAGTAAATCAGTTTGATGGAGCTGAGAAACTTCAGGAAGAAATGGCAGGAGCTTTAGTTGCTTTCGCAAAGACCGGTGATCCAAATCACGAAGGAATGGAAGAATGGCCTGCTTTTGATGTAGAGACGAAACCAACCATAGTATTCACAACCGATGGCAGCAGAACCAGATATGCTTTTGACGAAGAAGTTCTGGAATACCTGAAGAAATTCGACCGTCCATTCGTTTATCCGGATTGATTGAAAATATTCTTTAATAAAAAAGAAAAATAACAATTGTTATGTTTTATAATGTGGAAAAAGCCGTTCCTGAAAAAGTTGTCAGGAACGGCTTTTCTATCATCTTTTTAGAAACACCCTATATAAAGTGTTTTATTGCTAAAAAATAACACATATGTACCACGCCCAATAATCTCGTCGACAAAAAATGACACATGTGTACCATGTTCAATAGACTTGCCGACCAAAAATATCACTTGTGTACCAACGCTCTCGAAGCTATCGACAAAAAAATTGAGTTATGTACCATTTCTTCTGATATTACTGGATAAAAACTGGAGTTATGTACAAATTGTGTAAGAAAACGTGTACATAAGCGAAATTTTTTGTCGAAGAAGGTCATAAGGCGTGTACATAAGCGAAAATATTGGTCAGAGAGCTTGTTAAGAATCCTAATTTTTGATAAAAGAATGAAATATTATGAAGTCGGTTTTGCTTTTAGGATGTTATAAATGATAATCGTTAAAAATACGATGGCGGCGCCGACGAGCGCTAGGGGCGTCAGCAGTTCATGATACACAATGGCTACCCAGATTGGATTTAATACTGGTTCCAAACCACAGACTAAGGAAGCCATGGTAGCAGGAGTGGTCTTCAGGCCAATGTTCAGGAACACATAGCCAAAGCCTACCTGAAACAGTCCCAGACAAAGGAACGCAACCCATGCGATGCCAGTAGTTCCCGAAAAGTCTTGTTGAATAAGAAACGGGAGACCCACAATTACATTAATACACATACCAAAAAACGTAGACGACAAGGAGTCTGCGTTTTTTGCTGTATTCATCATAAAAATTCCAGCGTAGGTAAGTCCGGATAAAAGAGCAAGACCATTTCCCAGCATGTTTCCGGCAGCAAGGCTGTCAATAAAGAAACATACCACACCGCCGAAGATCAAAATAATCGCAACAATATCCAGCTTTTTCGGTTTTACTTTAAAAATCAAAGCAGAAAGAATTACGACGAAAATTGGAGCCGTGTACTGCAGGATGATTGTGTTGGCCGCTGTGGTCATCTTATTGGCAAAAGTAAAAAGAATGGTGGTGGCCGACATGGAAAGAGCGCCAATGATTACCGGTTTATTAATTACCAGCTTATGCCGGGTAATCAGCAAATAAACGCCGAATACCAAAGCGGCGAGAATGTTTCGCCCTCCGTTAATGGCCATGGCATTCCAGCTAATGCTTTTAATGCAAAGACCGCCAATACTGAAGCATAAAGATGCCAGAAAAACGAAAAACGGTCCCATATTTAATTTCTTATTCTTTACCTGAGTCATGGCGATATTATAGCACCGGATTTCCGTTTTAAAACAATAAATATTAAATGATTTGATACAAATTCAGCAATAAGTGAAGATATGCAGAAACGAAGTAACGCCACTTCGCTTCTGGTAGTTGTGTTAAGCATTTTTCCTTTCTACACTTTAATCAGGCTTTAGTAAAAGCCAAACAAAATGAAAGGAAATATATGAAAACAAGAAACTTAAAAATAATAAATACACTTGCTTTTGCTGTAATGATAGCTGTAAATGCTCTTGCAAACTTATTGCATTTAGGCGGCAACACAACTGGACAAGTTTCCGAAGCTTATCCAAATCTATTTACACCAGCTCCGATTACATTTGCTATCTGGGGCATCATATATTTATTCATGGCTGCATTCGTTCTCTACCAATGGGAGATTTTTGATAAAGGAGAAATCAGCGGAGAAATCCGTGAACGGATCGGATATTGGTTTTCCGTAAGTTGCTTACTCAATATCGCCTGGATTTTTTTCTGGCATTTCAACATCCTATTGGCATCGGTAATATGTATCCTGGCCCTGCAGGTTGTAATTATAATAATACTGGTAAAGTTCCATCCTATGGAAGGAAATAAGCGGGCCTTTCGGATGGTGAATGCGGGATTTGATATTTATTTTGGATGGATTATTGTAGCTACGATTGTGAACAGTATCGTGTTGGCGGTTCAGATGGATTGGAATTTATTTTTGTCGCAACAAGTAATGTGGACCGAAATAATAATTCTGATAGGAAGCGCCATCGGTACAGGAATCGTTTTGATTACCAAAAAATGGCTTATGGGGGTAGCAATGATCTGGGCATATGCCGGAGTCCTTTTCCAATATTATATTACCGGCATGGCAAAAAATTATCTTTCGCTTATAGTTACACTTTTTATCAGTTCTGCATTGATTATGGGGGCTATTTTTTTCGTTAATTTCGGAGAAGAGTATGAAGAAGATGTAGTGGCATAAAATCTATTAAACCCGACGGGAGGTTTTGGAACAGAACAACTCTTGAAAAACAAACAGACGTTCGCTATAATATGGTTCATAAAATAGGATGTAATCATAAAGGGTGCGAAATGTTTGATTTAAAAGATGATAAGGATACATTAAACGAAGCCCAGCTTCAGGCTGTGACGACGACAGAAGGCTTTGTAAGAGTAATTGCGGGAGCCGGTTCGGGAAAGACCCGGGCCTTAACTCATCGCTTTGCTTATCTTGTAAATAATGTAGGGATTATGCCGGGAAATATTCTCTGTGTAACCTTTACCAATAAAGCGGCTCAGGAAATGCGTCAGAGAATTCATAAGCTGACGGGTGACAACGATACGGGTTACATTAATACCTTCCATGGTTTCTGCGTTTCGGTTCTGAGCGAAGAGAGTAATGCGGTAGGCTATCCGTCCAACTTTATCGTTTTGGACAATTCTGACATCGATACTATGTTGGGTATTATATATGAAGAAAGAGGGCTGACCTTACGAGATCGGACCTTTTCTTCTGCCCGGGACATGATTGAAATGCAAAAGACGAAACATAAGCCGAAATACTATGAAGACCTTACGGGTCTGTCCATTGACGCCCTCCATAAGAAATATATGGAAGCTACGGAAACCGATGACATCATTTTCTATGGCTATCTGTATCAGGAAAAGAAATGCTTTGGACTGGATTATAACGACTTGATTGTTTTAGTGCTTCATATTTTCGATATAAATGAAGGAATAAAACTGAAATGGCAGCAGAGGCTGGAATACATTATGATCGATGAGTTCCAGGACATTGATTTACAGCAATACGACCTGATGCGGGTGCTTTGCGACTATCATAAGAATTTGTTTGTCGTAGGAGATCCGGATCAGACCATTTATTCCTGGAGAGGGGCGGACTCCCGTTATTTAATGAACTTTGACAAAAAGTTTAAAGACACCCAGACGATTATGATGATCGAAAACTATCGTTCGACTCCGGAAATTCTGGATGCAGCCAATTCTTTGATTGAGAAGAATGTTCACCGTATCGAAAAGAAACTGATTCCTCAGTTAGGACATGGGAAAAAAGTCTTGTATCATCATGCGAAAAGCAGCAAGGACGAAGCTGCCTGGATTCATGATAAAATTCGGGAGTTGGAAAAAGAAGGCGTACGTTTAGGAGATATCTGTATTCTTTACCGGGCCCATTATCTTTCCCGAAATTTAGAGGAAGTATTCCTTCATGAAAAACTTCCTTACCATATATATAGTGGCGTTCAGTTCTTTGACCGGATGGAAATCAAAGATACCTTAAGCTACCTTCGTATGCTGGCTTATATGGACGACCTCAGCTTTATGAGAATCGTCAACACCCCAAAGAGAAATATGGGAAAACGCCGGATGGAATTCCTGAAAGAGCGGGCTGAGAAGGACCATTGCTCGTTGTATCAGGCTCTTTGCTCCAATATTGATAACGAAATCTTTAAGGGCACGAAGGCGAAGGCTTTTATTTCCATGATAAAAGAACTGCAGAAACTGGCGGAAGATCTTACCATTACAGAATTACTGGCGAAAGTACTGGAAATGAGTGGCTATGAGGCCTTATTACGAACGGAAGGCAGCCAAGAACGTCTGGATAATCTGGCAGAGCTGAAACAGTCAGTTTATGAATTCGAAACCACCTGTGGAGAAGAGACGGACCTGAGGAATTATCTGGAGCATGTGGCTCTTTTTACCAATATGGATGAGCCGGTTTCTTACGATAAAGTAAAAATGATGACCATTCACGCGGCAAAGGGATTGGAGTTTCCTTATGTGTTCTTATGTGGCATGAGTGAGGACATTTTCCCTTCGAAAAAAGTAAATACTGCCGATGCCATGGAAGAAGAGCGCCGGCTTTGCTTTGTAGCTTTGACCCGTGCGGAAAAGGGCCTGTTCTTAAGCGAGGCAGAGGGAAGGAATTATGATGGAGAGCCTCGGTATCCTTCCCGGTTTATACTTAATATAGAAGAAACCAATCTGGAGTACGATAATCCGCCGGAGCAGACGTTGATTAACGGCACCCGGAGTTATGTGGATTATAAAGACCGTTTGATGCCAGATAATATAAGGAAGGAAATCCTTAGTTCAGGCACGAAAGTCCGTCATGAGGTCTTTGGAAACGGAATTGTTTTAGGCTTTGATGAAGACATGAAGGCTCATATTGTTCAATTTGACAACATGGCCACTTCCCGAAAAATCTCTGTAAAAGTTAAACTTCAGATTCTTTAAAATTTCTCTTGCAATACCCCAAAGAATATAGTATGATGGTCAAGCTGTGACGTGGATAGCTATGAAGTAGGAAGTTGCTGCAGATTAAGCAGGTAATTCCGCGGAGCGAAAGTCAGAGAACCTGACAGCCCGTCAATGTGCACCATGGTCCGTCAATTGAGGCGGAAACAACGTGTACGTCAGCGTAACAAGAGTTAGCCGGCTTAAGTCGATTGACGGATTGACTAAGCCCCGAAGGCGGAGCAAGGCTTGCGAGCGGGAATGGTTGGCGGATCACAAAGAAAATGGCTGTATTATTATGCCAATTTTTTATGGGATAAGCGCGACACACACGGAAGAGTGGACAAACAGTAAAAAATCAAATTTTTAAGGAGGCTACTATGGCAAACCAGGTAATGAGAATCACTCTCAAGGCTTACGATCACAAACTTATTGATCAGTCAGCAGAAAAAATCATCGACACTGTAAAGAAAAACGGATCTCAGGTAAGTGGACCAGTTCCTCTTCCTACTAAAAAGGAAGTTGTTACTATCTTAAGAGCAGTTCACAAATACAAAGATTCCCGCGAACAGTTCGAACAGAGAACTCATAAGAGACTCATCGATGTTATCGCACCTACACAGAAGACTATCGAAGCTTTAACAAAACTCGATATGCCAGCTGGAGTTTACGTAGACATCAAAATGAAGGAACAGTAAAGAACACAATCTGTTCTAGGATGAACGTTAACGACGGACTTCCTTATATAAGGTAGCTGCGGTTGACGTTCCGCTGTAGTTTAACAGGAGGTTAAAAATATGAAGAAAGCGATTTTAGCAACAAAAATCGGTATGACACAGATCTTCAACGAAGACGGCGTGTTAACACCGGTTACAGTTCTTCAGGCAGGCCCTTGTGTAGTTACACAGGTTAAGACTGAAGAAAAGGACGGCTATGCAGCTGTTCAGGTCGGATTCATGGACAAGAGAGAAACTTTAGTAAACTCTCCTGACAGAGGTAAATTCGACAAGGCAGACATTCCTTATAAGAGATTCGTAAGAGAATTCAGATTTGAGAATGCTGCAGAGTACAATGTAAAAGACGAAATCAAGGCAGACATTTTTGAAGCAGGCGACAAAATTGACGTTTCTGCAATTTCAAAAGGTAAAGGCTACCAGGGTGCAATCAAGAGATTTGGTCAGCACAGAGGACCTATGAAGCACGGTTCTAAATATCACCGTCACGCAGGTTCAAACGGCAGTGCATCTGATCCATCAAGAGTATTCAAAGGAAAACATATGCCTGGCCAGATGGGAGCTAAGAAAGTTACTATCCAGAACCTTGAAGTAGTAAGAGTTGATGCTGACGACAATCTGATCCTTGTAAAAGGTGCTGTACCTGGACCAAAGAAGGCTTTAGTAGTTGTTCGTGAAGCTATCAAGGCATGACAAGACAAGGAAAGGAGGAAATTCAGATGTCAAAAGTATCTGTTTACAATATGAAAGGCGAAGCAGTTGGCGAAATCGAATTAAACGATGAGATTTTCGGCGTAGAAGTAAATGAACATCTTTTACACTTAGCTGTAGTAGCACAGCTCGCTAACAAACGTCAGGGCACACAGAGTGCGAAAACCCGTTCAGAAGTTTCCGGTGGTGGTAAGAAACCTTGGAGACAAAAAGGAACAGGACATGCTCGTCAGGGCTCCATCCGTGCAGCACAGTGGACCGGTGGTGGAATCATCTTCGCTCCAAAGCCACGTGACTACGAGATGAAATTAAACAAGAAAGAAAAAAGAATCGCTCTTAAGAGCGCATTAACAACAAGAGCTCAGGAAGCTAAAGTATTCGTTATTGATGAACTCAAAGTTGAAGAAATCAAAACAAAGACTATGGTTAACTTATTCAAGGGCCTGAATCTTGACAAAGCATTAGTTGTTTTAAATACAAATGATCAGAACGTTATCTGTTCCACAAGAAACATCGCTAACGTTAAAACTGCTCTTACAAACACAATCAACGTATTCGATATTCTCAAATATGATGCATTAGTACTTGATAAGGCAGCTCTGGCAACAATCGAGGAGGTGTACGCATAATGGCAGATATTAAATATTATGATGTAATCCTTAAACCGGTTATCACTGAGAAGAGCATGACTCAGATGGCTGACAAGAAATATACTTTCTTAGTACATGTAGATGCTAACAAATCTCAGATCAAAGAAGCTGTTGAAAAAATGTTCGAAGGAACAAAGGTTGAAAGCGTTAACACAATGAACAACCATCCTAAGACAAGAACTCGTGGCCGTATCACTGGTAAGAGACCTGAAACCAAAAAGGCTATCGTTCAGTTAACAAAAGACAGCAAGGAAATCGAAATCTTCGAAGGTCTGTAAAATATAGCAGCTTCGAAACGTAATATGTGCAGGTCAAGCACGATAATAAAGGACATAATGAAAGGAGAACAAAATGGGAATTAAAACATTTAGCCCATACACACCTTCCAGAAGACAGATGACTGCCCTTGACAAAAAAGATATTACGAAGAAAACTCCGGAAAAATCTTTACTCGCAGTAAACAAGAAAAATGCCGGACGTAATAACCAGGGTAAAATCACAGTCAGACATCAAGGTGGCGGTACAAGAAGACAGTACAGAATCATTGATTTCAAGAGAAATAAGGATGGTATCCCTGCAGTAGTAGCAGGTATCGAATACGATCCAAACAGAACAGCTAATATTGCACTCCTGAACTACGCTGATGGAGAAAAGGCATATATTATTGCACCTAACGGATTAACAGACGGAATGACAGTAATGAGCGGCCCTAACGCTGAAATTAAAGTCGGAAACTGCCTTCCACTGGAAAACATCCCAATCGGTACAGAAATCCACAACATCGAGCTTTATCCTGGCAAGGGCGGACAGCTTGTACGTTCAGCAGGAAATGCAGCTCAGCTCATCGCTAAAGAAGGTAAATACGCAACCTTACGTCTTCCTTCTGGCGAAATGAGATACGTACCAATTATTTGCAGAGCTACAATCGGCCAGGTTGGCAACATTGAGCATGACCTTGTAAATATTGGTAAAGCAGGTCGTAAGAGAAACATGGGTATCAGACCTACCGTACGTGGTTCCGTAATGAACCCGAACGACCATCCACATGGTGGTGGTGAAGGCAAGACCGGTATCGGCCGCCCAGGCCCATCTACTCCTTGGGGTAAACCGGCTCTCGGACTTAAGACAAGAAATAAACACAAACAGTCTAACAAACTCATCATCCGTCGTCGTGATGGACGCAACATGAAGTAAGGAGGATACCATGGCAAGATCATTAAAAAAAGGCCCTTTTGCAGACGAAAGTTTGCTTAAGAAAATAGAAGCAATGAACGCAAGCGATGACAAGAGCGTTGTAAAGACATGGTCACGCCGTTCTACAATCTTCCCAAGTTTCGTAGGACACACAATCGCTGTTCATGATGGCAGAAGACATGTTCCTGTATATGTTACAGAAGATATGGTTGGACATAAACTCGGCGAGTTCGTAGCAACCAGAACTTACAGAGGACATGGAAAAGACGAAAAGAAGTCAAGATAAGCAAAATTTCGAAAGGAGGTTTAATCCATGGCAAAGGGACACAGATCACAAATTAAAAGAGAAAGAAATGCAAATAAGGACACCAGACCATCAGCAAAACTTTCATTTGCCAGAATCTCTGTTCAGAAAGCATGCTTCGTGCTTGATGCTATCAGAGGTAAAAATGTAAATGAAGCCCTTGGTATTCTTGCATACAATCCTAGATATGGGGCTTCCATTATTGCTAAGTTACTTAAGAGCGCTATTGCAAATGCTCAGAACAATAATGGTATGAATCCTGAAGACCTTTATGTTGCTGAATGTTTCGCAAATAAAGGCCCAACAATGAAACGAATTAGACCGAGAGCACAGGGTAGAGCGTACAGAATCGAGAAACGCTTAAGCCACATCACTATTGTGCTTGACGAAAGATAGGAGGGCATATGGGACAGAAAGTTAATCCTCATGGTTTGAGAGTAGGAGTTATCAAGAACTGGGATTCAAATTGGTATGCAGAAAAAGACTTTGCTGACAACCTGGTTGAAGATTACCAGATCAGAAAATTCCTTAAGAAAAAATTATACAATGCCGGAATCTCTACAATCGAGATTGAAAGAGCTTCTGACAAAATGATAAAGATTAAGATTCACGCAGCAAAACCTGGTGTTATCATCGGCAAAGGCGGCGGAGAAATCGAAAAAGTTAAAGCTCAGGTTAAGAAATTAATCGGAAAAGAAGCTAACATCGACATCATCGAAGTTAAGAGATCTGATAAAGAAGCACAGTTAGTTGCTGAGAACATTGCACAGCAGTTAGAGAACCGTGTATCTTTCAGAAGAGCTATGAAGAGCGCTATGAGCCGTTCACTGAAAGCTGGAGCTCTTGGTATCAAAGCTTCTTGCTCAGGCCGTTTAGGCGGAGCTGATATGGCTCGTACAGAGTTTTACTCAGAAGGAACTATTCCACTTCAGACACTTCGTGCTGACATCGACTATGGTTTCGCTGAAGCAGATACAACTTATGGTAAAGTAGGCGTAAAAGTTTGGATTTACAAAGGCGAAGTGCTTCCAACAAGAAACGTAGTTAAGGAAGGGAGCGATAAATAATGTTAATGCCAAAAAGAACAAAACATCGTAAACAGTTCCGTGGTTCTATGAAAGGTAAAGCATTAAGAGGCAACACCATTTCATACGGCGAGTTCGGTATCGTATCTCAGGAACCAGGCTGGATCACATCTAACCAGATCGAAGCTGCTCGTATCGCTATGACAAGATACGTAAAACGTGGTGGTAGAGTATGGATTAAGATTTTCCCTGACAAACCAGTTACAGCAAAACCTGCTGAAACTCGTATGGGTTCAGGTAAAGGTACTCTTGAGTACTGGGTAGCAGTTGTTAAACCAGGCCGCGTAATGTTCGAAATCGGCGGCGTACCTGAAAACTTAGCAAAGGAAGCTCTCCGTCTTGCAACACATAAATTACCAGTTAAGTGCAAGATAGTTTCCAAGGCAGATTTGGAAGGCGGTGAATCAAGTGAAAACTAATAAATACTTAGAAGATTTAAGAACTAAATCCGCTGCAGATTTAAACGCAGAGTTAGTAGCAGCAAAGAAAGAGCTTTTCAACTTAAGATTCCAGAACGCAACAAACCAGCTGGAAAACACAGGCAGAATTAAAGAAGTTAGAAGAAACATCGCTAGAATCCAGACAGTGATTTCTGAAAAAGCTAACGCTGCCGAGTAAATGAGGAGGATAGAAACGTGGAAAGAAATTTAAGAAAAACCCGTACAGGTAAAGTAACAAGCAATAAAATGGACAAAACTATCGTTGTTGCAGTTGTTGATAACGTTAAGCATCCTCTTTACAACAAGATCATTAAGAGAACTTACAAGTTAAAAGCTCATGATGAGAACAATGAATGCAACATTGGCGACACAGTTAAAGTAATGGAAACAAGACCTCTTTCCAAAGATAAGAGATGGCGTCTTGTAGAAATTATCGAAAAGGCTAAATAGTAGAAAGGAGAATTGTTATGATTCAACAGGAAAGTAGACTTAGAGTTGCTGATAACACCGGCGCTAAAGAAATACTTTGCATAAGAGTTCTTGGTGGTTCTACTAAGAAGTATGCTAACATCGGTGATATCATCGTAGCTACAGTTAAAGAAGCTAACCCAGGCGGCATGGTTAAGAAGGGTGATGTTGTTAAAGCTGTAGTAGTACGTACGAAAAAAGGCGCTCGTCGTAAAGACGGATCTTACATCAAATTTGATGAGAATGCTGCTGTAATTATCAAAGAAGATAAGACTCCAACAGGAACACGTATTTTTGGACCAGTAGCTAGAGAGCTTAGAGAGAAACAGTTCATGAAGATCGTTTCACTCGCTCCTGAAGTATTGTAGGAGGTACGGATATGGCAACATTAAAGATCAAAAAAGGTGATACAGTTAAGGTTATCGCCGGAAGAGATAAAGACAAAGAAGGCAAAGTACTTGCTGTAAACGCAGCTGCAGGCACAGTTCTGGTTGAAGGCGTAAATATGATTAAAAAACATACAAAACCTAACAACAACAACCAGGAGGGCGGCATTGTCACTCAGGAAGGACCTATCAACATTTCTAACGTAATGTACGTTCATAAAGGACAGGCTACAAGAGTTGGTTTCAAATTCGTTGATGGCAAAAAAGTACGTTACGCAAAATCAAATGATGAAGTTATTGATTAATTAGGAAGGAGGTTCGGAGAAGTTGAGTAGACTTAAAGATATGTACAATTCTGAAATCGTAGATGCTATGATGAAGAAGTTTGGATACACAAATATTATGCAAGTACCAAAAATTGCAAAGATCGTTATCAACATGGGCGTTGGTGAAGCTAAGGAAAACGCAAAAGCTCTCGAAGCTGCTATCGGCGACATGCAGATCATTACAGGTCAAAAAGCTGTTACAACCAAGGCTAAGAAATCAGTCGCAAACTTTAAAGTTCGTGAAGGCATGCAGATCGGCTGCAAGACAACTTTAAGAGGCGAGAAGATGTATAACTTCCTTGACAGACTTATCAACCTTGCACTGCCACGTGTACGTGACTTTAGAGGTGTTAACCCTAACGCATTTGATGGTAGAGGTAACTATGCACTGGGTATTAAAGAACAGTTAATTTTCCCAGAAATCGAGTACGATAAAGTTGATAAAGTTAGAGGTATGGACGTAATTATCGTTACTACTGCTAATACAGACGAAGAGGCTCGTGAACTGTTAACACTGTTCAACATGCCTTTTGAAAAGTAAGGAGGATAAGTATGGCTAAGACAGCGATGAAAGTTAAACAACAGCGCAAAGCAAAATTCTCTACACAGGAATATAACAGATGTAGAATTTGCGGACGTCCACATGCTTATTTAAGAAAATATGGTATCTGCAGAATTTGCTTCCGTGAATTAGCATACAAGGGACAGATCCCTGGTGTTAAAAAAGCTAGCTGGTAAGATTGAGTTTTAGAAGGAGGAATAATTATTATGGCAATGAGCGATCCTATTGCTGATATGCTTACAAGAATTCGTAATGCAAATACAGCTAAACATGACTCTGTAGATGTTCCATCATCTAAAATGAAACTTGCTATCGCAAATATTTTATTAGATGAAGGTTACATCGCAAAATATGAAATCGTTAAAGATGGAAACTTTGATGTAATTCGTATCACATTAAAATACGGCAAAGATAAAAACGAAAAGATCATCACTGGTTTAAAGAGAATCTCCAAACCTGGTCTTCGTGTTTATGCTAGCTGTGAAGAACTTCCAAGAGTACTTGGTGGTTTAGGAATTGCTATTATTTCCACAAACAACGGAGTTATTACAGACAAAGAAGCACGTAAATTAAACGTTGGCGGCGAAGTTCTCGCTTTCGTATGGTAGCACTCTGAGGAGAATAGACGGATTTGCCCGTTCACGTGGCAAAATCCGGATATTCGACGAAGACAAACCACGGAGTACGTAGCAGCGTAAGCTGCGGGAGTACGGAGTGGTTTTAGGACGCGAGAGCATAGCGCAGCGTCCGTAGTGCTTAAACAACATAAAATTATTAACAAAGCAATCAGCCGCTGATAATGCTTGTGTCACCACCACAAAGCAGTGCGGTTAACAAAGAAAAGGAGGAAACGGCATGTCACGTGTTGGAAAAATGCCTATCGCTATCCCAGCAGGCGTAACTGTTGAAATAGCAGAAAATAATTTAGTGACTGTTAAAGGACCAAAAGGCGAACTTTCTAGACAGCTCCCTGCAGAAATGACAATCAAAATTGAAGGAACTGAGGTTATCGTAGAAAGACCAAACGATTTAAAGAGAAACAAAGCTTTCCATGGCCTTACAAGAGCACTTATCAACAACATGGTTGTTGGCGTAACAAATGGATTTGAGAAAAAACTTGAAATCAACGGTGTTGGTTACAAAGCAGCTAAAGAAGGAAAAACTTTAGTACTCTCACTTGGTTATTCACACCCAATCAATTACCCAGAAATCGAAGGTATTGAGATTGAAGTTCCTGATCAGAACCACATCATTGTTAAGGGAATTAGCAAAGAAAAAGTTGGTCAGTGTGCAGCAGAAATCAGAGGATTCAGAGGACCAGAACCATACAAGGGCAAAGGTATTAAGTACTCTGATGAAACTATCAGACGTAAAGTCGGCAAGACTGGTAAAGCATAAAGGAGCGTGAGTTAAATGATTAGTAAGAAATCAAGAGTTCAGATTCGTGAAAAGAAACACATGAAATTACGCAATCGCTTCAAAGGCACAGCTGAAAGACCACGTCTTGCTGTATACAGAAGCAACATGCATATGTATGCTCAGATCATCGATGACAATGCTCATACAACTTTAGTATCAGCTTCTACCGTTCAGAAGGACATCAAAGCTGAATTAGAGAAAACAAACGATGTAGCTGCAGCAGCTTACCTCGGAAAAGTTATCGCTGAAAGAGCAAAAGAAAAAGGTATTACCGAAGTTGTTTTCGACAGAGGCGGTTATATCTACCACGGTAAAGTTAAGGCACTTGCAGATGCGGCCAGAGAAGCCGGATTAGAATTCTAAGAAAGGAGATTACGTTAATGAGAAACAGAGACGAAATTCACGCAAATAGTGAAGCACCTGAGTTCGAAGAAAAGGTTGTTACTATCAAACGTGTTACTAAAGTAGTTAAGGGCGGACGTAACTTCAAATTCACGGCACTGGTTGTTGTAGGAAATGGAAAAGGAAAAGTTGGCGTAGGCCTTGGCAAAGCAATTGAAATCCCAGAAGCTATCCGTAAAGGAAAAGAAGACGCAATGAAGAACATGATCGAGGTTCCAGTTGATGAAACAGCTAGTATCCCTCATGACATCATTGGTAACTATGGCGGAGCTTCCGTATTACTTAAGAGAGCATCCGAAGGTACCGGCGTTATCGCTGGTGGCCCAGCTCGTAACGTAGTAGAACTTGCAGGCATTAAGAACATTCGTGCGAAATCTTTAGGTTCTAACAATAAACAGAACGTTGTATTAGCAGTTATGGATGGCCTTAAACAGCTGAAGACACCTACAGAGGTTGCAAGACTTCGTGACAAATCAGTTGATGAAGTAATGGCATAAGGAGGAAAAACAAATGGCAGATAAGAAAATCAAAGTTACATTAGTCAAATCTCCTATCGGTGCTATTCCTAAACAGAGAGCTACTGTTGAAGCATTAGGATTACATAAACTCAACAAAACTGTTGAACTTCCTGATAACGAAGCAGTTAGAGGTATGATTTGGCACGTAAGACATTTAGTAAAAGTTGAAGAAGCATAAGGAGGTCACAAAGTGAATTTATCAAATTTACATCCTGCAGACGGTTCTAAGCAAAGTAACAACTTCCGTAGAGGTCGTGGCCACGCTTCAGGAAACGGAAAAACAGCAGGCAAGGGACACAAAGGACAAAAGGCACGTTCCGGAAGACCAAGAATCGGTTTTGAAGGTGGACAGATGCCATTATTCAGAAGACTCCCTAAGAGAGGCTTCACAAACATTAATACAAAAGAAATCGTTGCTATTAATGTTAGCGCTTTAGACAAGTTTGAAGACGGCGCAGAAGTAACTATTGAATCCTTAATGGACATGGGCATTGTTAAAAATCCACGCGATGGCGTTAAGATCATTGGCAATGGCGAAGTTACAAAGAAATTATCAGTTAAGGTAACTGCCTTCAGTGAAACTGCAAAAGCAAAAATCGAGGCTGCAGGTGGTACTTGTGAGGTAGAATAATGTTTAGGACAATTGGACACGCATTTAAAGTTAAAGAAATCCGTAAGAGATTGATTTACACTATCGTAATGCTGATTATTGTCAGAATCGGATGTCAGCTTCCTCTGCCGGGAACAGATCCAGCAGTTGTTAAGGAAGTCCTGGGAGGACTCTCATCCGGAGCATTTGGATTTTTTGATGCATTGACAGGTTCATCATTTTCGAGCATGTCTATATTTGCATTGAACATTACTGTATACATCACGGCTTCCATCATTATCCAGCTTCTTACAATAGCAATTCCTGCTCTTGAGGAAATGCAGAAAGAAGGAGAAGATGGAAGACAAAAGATCGCTAAGATAACAAGATATCTTACAGTTGGTCTTGCCATCATCGAAAGTGTAGCGATGGTAATCGGATTTGGTAATCAGGGAATTTTCGGTTCCATTACAGGAGCTGAATACACCTGGACCATTATCTGTGACATCTTAGTACTTACTGCAGGCGCTGTTGTCGTTATGTGGATGGGCGAGCAGATTACAGAAAAGGGCGTAGGAAATGGAATTTCCATCATCCTGTTAGTAAATATCGTTTCCACCATGCCTAACGATTTCCTGAATCTGTATCAGCAGTTCGTAAAAGGCGCAAGCAGCGTAGGTATGGCTGTATTAGCAGCGGTAATCATCATTGCATTAGCAATTGCAATCGTTGCATTTATCGTTTACTTAAACGATGGTGAAAGAAGAATCAATGTTCAGTATTCCCAGAAGGTTGTGGGCAGAAGAACTTATGGAGGCCAGGCTTCCCATATTCCTCTGAAAGTTAACACCGCAGGCGTTATCCCAATCATCTTCGCGTCCTCATTGTTCCAGTTCCCAGTAATCATTGCGAACTTCGCAACAAATTACAAACCTGGTACATGGACAAGATTCTTTACCTCGAGTTATTGGTGCAATCCAAAATTCCCAATTTACTCCCTGGGACTGCTTCTTTACATCGCATTGATCATTTTCTTTGCATACTTCTATACACAGATTACTTTTAATCCAACAGAAGTTGCAAACAACATTAAGAAAAACGGCGGCTTTGTTCCGGGCATTCGCCCAGGCAAACCTACGGAAGATTATTTTAGCCAAGTACTTAAATACTTAATCTTTATCGGAGCTGTTGGCCTCATCATCGTAGCCATCATCCCAATGATAGTATCAGGAGTATTTAATGCATCGCTTTCCTTTGCTGGAACTTCCCTGATCATCGTCGTAGGCGTAATCTTGGAAACAGCAAAGAAATTAGAATCCATGTTGCTTGTAAGAAATTACACTGGATTCCTTGCAAAGGAATAATTTGGTTATTATGCTTCGGATGCTATAAAAAGCATCCGGAGCTAAACTAATGAAAACCGGCAATAAAAAGAAAGGCATAACGATGAAAATTATTATGTTAGGCGCACCTGGTGCAGGTAAAGGCACACAGGCAAAAATGATAGCTGAGAAATATACTATTCCTCATATCTCTACCGGAGATATCTTCAGAGCAAACATTAAAGAAGGCACTGAACTTGGAAACAAGGCAAAAGAATATATGGACCAAGGCCTCTTAGTTCCTGATGAGCTTGTAGTAAATTTAGTAGTTGACAGACTCACATGGGAAGATGCTAAGAACGGATACGTTCTGGATGGTTTCCCAAGAACTATTCCTCAGGCAGAAGCTTTAACCGCTGCTCTTGCTGAGAAAGGTGAGAAAGTTGATTACGCAATCGACATCGATGTTCCAGATCAGAACATCATTGACAGAATGGGCGGTAGAAGAGCATGTGTTGCATGCGGCGCTACATACCATATAGTAAACATTCCTCCTAAGAAAGAAGGATTCTGTGATAAATGTGGAGCAGAACTGATTCTTAGAGACGACGATAAGCCGGAAACAGTTAAGAAGCGACTTGATGTTTACCATGAGCAGACACAGCCACTGATTGACTATTACACAGCAGAAGGCGTTTTAAAGGAAGTTGATGGAACAGTTGACATGATGGACGTATTCAATGCAATTGTTCAGGTTTTAGGAGCATAATTATGCCAGGCGTAACGATTAAATCCCAAAGAGAAATTGAGTTGATGAGGGATGCGGGAAAACTCTTAAGAGATGTACATCTTCAATTAGGAGAAAAAATCGCACCGGGAATTTCCACTTTGGATTTAGACAGAATTGGAGAAGAGCTGATTCGAAAAACAAATTCCATTCCTTCATTTCTGGGCTACGAAGGATATCCTGCATCGGTGTGTGTATCTATCAATAATGAGGTAGTGCATGGTATCCCAAAAGCAGACCGGTATATTGAGGAAGGCGACATTGTTAGTTTGGACATTGGCCTGATCCATAACGGTTATCAAAGTGACGCAGCAAGAACCCATGCTGTGGGACGGATTTCAAAAGAAGCAGCTGCACTGATTTCAGTAACAGAAGAAAGTTTCTTTGAAGGCATAAAATTTGCAAAAGCTGGAAATCATTTACATGACATATCCAATGCTATCGGAAATTACTGTATCGACAGAGGATATGGAGTTGTATACGATTTAGTTGGCCATGGAATTGGCCGTGAAATGCATGAAGCACCACAAATTCCTAATTTTCCGCAGAAGAGAAGAGGAATTTTGCTCTGCGCAGGGATGACATTGGCAATTGAACCAATGATCAATATTGGAACTGGTGATGTGGATTTCCAGGATGACGGATGGGGCTGCTTAACAGCAGACGGAAGTCTTTCCGCACATTACGAAAACACCATATTGATCACAGATGGTGAACCAGAGATTCTAACACTTTAGGAGGTAAAGAATGTCTAAAGCGGACGTAATTGAGATCGAAGGAAAAGTTGTAGAAAAATTACCTAATGCGATGTTCCAGGTTGAGCTTGAGAATGGACATACTGTTTTAGCTCATATCAGTGGAAAGCTTAGAATGAACTACATTCGTATTCTTCCTGGTGATAAGGTTACATTGGAAATGTCCCCATATGACTTAACCAAGGGAAGAATTATCTGGAGAGATAAATAAAGCAAGGAAAGTTCTTGCGTAGAAAGATTATTTATGCTAATATATTTGGCGGACTTTTTTGGAAAGGAGAAGTTTGACATGAAGGTAAGAGCATCAGTTAAACCAATTTGTGAAAAGTGCAAA
The DNA here is from genome assembly GCA_024403615.1 of Lachnospiraceae bacterium. Lineage (GTDB taxonomy): Bacteria > Bacillota > Clostridia > Lachnospirales > Lachnospiraceae > RGIG5612. The sequence goes on along the minus strand of JAKSRM010000003.1, from coordinate 612 downwards.
GTTATCAAAAGAAAAGGTAAAATCAGAATTATCTGTGAAAACCCAAAACACAAACAGGTTCAGGGTTAACCTTTTTACATTATTAATGGAGGTAGAATTAAATGGCTCGTATTTCCGGAGTTGATTTACCAAAAGACAAACGTATCGAGATCGGATTAACCTACATCTATGGTATTGGCAGACCAAGCGCTACCAAGATCGTTGAAGAAGCAGGCGTAGATCCAGATACCCGTGTTAGAGACCTTACAGATGACGAAGTAAAGAAATTATCAGAAGTTATCGAAGAGCACTACACAGTTGAAGGTGAATTAAGAAGAAATGTCGCTATGGACATCAAGCGACTTCAGGAGATTGGATGCTACAGAGGCATCCGTCACCGTAAGGGCTTACCAGTTCGTGGTCAGAAAACAAAGACCAATGCAAGAACACGTAAGGGTCCTAAGAGAACAGTAGCAAACAAGAAGAAATAATTAATTACACCCCAATCCGGAAATTGACTTTATATAGATTAAACCGGAACGGGAACCCATAAGGGAGGTTAGTTTAGAAAATGGCAGCAAAAAAAGTTACGAAAAAAGTGACAAAAAAGCGCGTTAAGAAAAACGTTGAACG
>JAKSRM010000029.1 GCA_024403615.1 Lachnospiraceae bacterium | reverse complement strand
CCATCGGCAGAATAATAATATGGAGTCTCATCGCCTCTAAAGATATCAAGAATAACAAGTACCTTACCATCATCTGTCTTATGAAATCTTAAAGTAAACTCTGGAAGTGGATCAATACGAGTCTTTATAATCTCACTTATCTTTTCAGCATCATGGTCCGCATCTTCAAGACCAATTACATCTCCTTCATTGGAAATACCAAATATGAGTGAACCACCTAAACTGTTTGCAAAAGCACTAACACTTTTGCACCAGCTTTTAGGCTTCTTTTCTTCCAAAGCCAGTTTTTTATCATATTCAGTAGCTTCTCCAATTAATTCTTTAATATTCAATAACATCACCCTTTACGTATATTCCTTTACCATAATTCTTACCATTTTTTACCATCAAGCTATGTAGTTTTGCGAAAAGATACGATAGCTACGAGCCATGCAAATGCTGATGTTACAAGCAGCTGTGTCATGCTCGCATGTAAACAGATGTCTTGAAATATCAGCATTTATAGGGCGACAGCCCGATATGAAGCAGGCTTTGCCTGCGAATACGCATGGCTATTTCTCCTCCACAACCTGGAAGATATAGAATTTTAAATAATATGACTCGTCTGCTGCCCAAAGAATAGGGTGGTCGCAGGCCTGAGTTCTAAATTCAATCTGGCGTAAGCGCTTATGAACTGCCTTGGCAGCCTGCCCGATTACTTCCGTGAACAGCTCCTGTGTCATGAAATGTGAGCAGGAACAGGTTGCCAGATACCCACCGTCTCTTACAAGCTTCATTCCCTTCATGTTGATTTCACGATAACCTTTTATGGCATTTTTTGTCGCTTCACGCGATTTGGTAAAAGCAGGTGGGTCGAGAATCACCACATCATAGCTCTCCCCGGCTTCGTACAGTTTGGGAAGTTCATCCAATACATCCGCAGCTCTGAATTTAACTGTATCCGAAAGGTTGTTTCTACGGGCATTTTCTGTTGCCTGAGCAACCGCAAATTCGGAAATATCAAGTCCGGTAACTTCTTTTGCCCCTGCCAGTCCTGCATTAAGAGCAAAAGTCCCCATATGCGTAAAGCAGTCCAAAACCTTCTTATCACGACAGATTCTTTGCATCGCAAGTCGATTGTATTTCTGATCGAGAAAGAATCCCGTTTTCTGCCCGTTCACAACATCCACCATATAATGAATGTCATTTTCAACTATTTCAACATTGGTATCAAACTCTTCGCCTATGAAGCCTTTATGAGGCTCCATTCCTTCTTTCTTTCGAACAGGCGCATCGGAACGCTCATATACCCCGCGGATTTTGTACCCGTCTTTTTCAAGGATTTCCTTAAGAAACTTCAAAATCATAGGCTTTAACAAATCCATCCCAAGAGCCAGAGATTCTACTACCAAAACATCATCGTACTTATCCACGGTAAGTCCAGGAAGCCAGTCGGCCTCACCAAAAATTACTCTGCAACAATTAAGGTCTTTTTCGGGCATAACGGTCTTTCTGTAATCCCATGCTGCCTGAACTCT
>JAKSRM010000028.1 GCA_024403615.1 Lachnospiraceae bacterium | reverse complement strand
CTCCACACAACGCAGCCGTAGAAGGCGAAATCGCAAAAACTGTTTTAATGCCGGGGGATCCGAAGCGTTCCAAATTTATTGCGGAGAATTTTCTGGAGAATCCGAAGCTGGTCAACGATATCCGTGGTATTGCCGGCTACACCGGAACTTACAAAGGAAAGCCGGTAACGGTCATGGCCAGTGGCATGGGTATTTCTTCGATAGGAATCTATGCCTACGAGCTGTACAACTTTTATGATGTGGATGCCATCATCCGAATCGGCACGGCGGGCAGCATTAAGGAAGACTTAAATATTGGCGAGCTGGTTTTCGCAGATATCGCTTATACCAACGATAACTTCTTAAAACAGCTTCCTTTTGATAAAGACTATATTCCTACGGCAAGCGAAGACCTGCTGGCAAAGGCAGAGGCGGTAGCGAAAGCAAATAACGTGAAGTATCGTATAGGACCGGTCCTGACCCAGAATCTCTATTATAGCTATGAGGCGGAGATCATTGAGAAATGGGCAGAGCGGGGCGTACTCGCCTTTGAGATGGAGGCCGCTTGTCTTTATGCATTTGCAGAGGCTGCCGGTAAGAAAGCGTTAGCAGTTCTTTCTATCTCAAATAACATTCTATTTGGTTCCGAAATGGATCCGGAGAAGAGAGAGACAAGCCTAACTGATATGATAGAAACCGCTTTAGAACTTGCATAATATGCAGGAATAGTGTAAAAAAGTACTTGATTTTCTTAAACTTGATGATATAATCACTATACAAAATATACAAATTATATGCATAATGTATGCATAAAATACAAAGGAGCGAAAAAAATGAAGAAAAAATTATCAGCAATTATTACCCTTTTAGTGGTAGCAGCTATGGCGATTGCCCTGACCGCATGTGGTGGCAGTTCCGAGGGTGGAGCACCAGCAGGCGGAGCAGCACCGGCAGGCAGCGGATCTAGCGCAGCACCGGCAGCAGGCGGCAAACTTGTTATGGCAACAAACGCAGAGTTCCCACCTTATGAATTCAAAGAAGGCGACAATTTTGCAGGTATCGACGTTGAAATCGCAGGCGCTATTGCTAATAAATTAGGTTTAGAACTTGAAATCGCAGACGTAGAATTCGGTTCCATCATCGGTGGCGTACAGTCCGGAAAATTCGACATGGGTATGGCCGGCATGACCGTTACGGAAGAACGTCTTCAGAGCGTAAACTTCTCAACATCTTATGCAACAGGTATCCAGTCCATCATCGTTAAAGACGGTTCTGAGATTGCATCTCCGGATGATTTAGCAGGACATAAGATTGGTGTTCAGGCGGATACAACTGGTGACATCTACTGCAGTGGTGACTTCGGTGAAGAAAACGTTACAGCATACAAGACTGGTGCAGACGCTGTTCAGGCTCTGATTGCTGGCAAAGTTGACTGTGTTGTTATCGATAATGAACCAGCAAAATCTTATGTAGCAGCAAACGCTGACCAGAACCTGAAAGTTCTTGATACAGCTTATGCAGAAGAGCAGTACGCTATCGCTATCAACAAAGATAACACCGCTCTCTTAGATCAGATTAACGCAGCTCTTGAAGAGCTTACAGCAGACGGCACAATTCCTGGAATTATTGCTAAGTACATTGGATAGTAAATGAATTGGTTTGATAAGTTTTGTAGTGACTTTTCTTTAAACTTTATAGAAGGCGACCGCTGGAAATGGATTCTGGAAGGTCTTGGTAATACCATTATTATTACCATCTTCGCTCTGATCATTGGTGTCATTTTAGGCATCATCATCGCAGCGGTTCGTTCAACGTACGATAAAAACGGGGCTGACATGAAAAAACGTGGCGGCCCCGCCTACGTGTTCTTAAAGATCGGTAACACGCTCTGTAACCTGTATCTGACGGTTGTCCGAGGTACACCTTCCGTAGTTCAGTTGCTCATTATGTACTTCATCATTCTGGTTAACGTAACCAATGGTGTTCTCGTAGCGATTATCGCTTTTGGTATGAACTCTGCAGCATATGTTGCAGAAATTTTCCGTGGCGGTATCATGAGCATCGACGAAGGCCAGTTTGAAG
>JAKSRM010000027.1 GCA_024403615.1 Lachnospiraceae bacterium | reverse complement strand
TGTGGCTGACCGGCTTTGATGTGCCTTGCCTTGACGCAATCTACATTGATAAGCCTATTCAGCAGCACTCCTTGATCCAGACCATTTCTCGCGTGAACCGCACCTTTGCCGGCAAGGACAAAGGCATTGTTGTAGATTACATCGGTATCAAACGCAGAATGAACCTTGCCCTAAAACAATATGGTGCTGGTTCTGAACAGAATGTAGAAGACATTTCTGCTGCCATTACGGAATTCCGCAATCACCTGGATTTGCTCGACCGCTTGATGCATGGCTTTGATGCTTCCGCCTACTTTAAATCTGTGGGCGAGGGGGCCGAGCTCAAGAAACTGGAATGCCTGCGCCAGGCTCAGGAATATGTTCAGAAGACGAAGGAGAATGAAGCCCGCTTTATGGGGCTGTCTCAACGCTTGAAGGCCTCTTATGACATTTGCGTGGGTAACGAAAAAATCGAGCAGGCTGAGCGCAATAAGGCTCATTTCTATTTCGCAATCCGTTCAATCATTCATAAGCTGACAAAGGGCGATGCTCCCGATACAGCCCAGATGAACGCCCACGTTCGTGAGATGATTGCAGCCGCACTCCAGAGCGATGGTGTTGAAGAAGTCCTGAAACTGAATGATGAAAATGCAGAAAATTCTGTCCAGAACATCTTTGACAAGGAATATCTGGAACACATCAACCGCATCAAGCTTCCGAATACAAAAATCAAGCTTCTTCAGATGCTTTTGAAAAAGGCTATTGGCCAAATTCGCAAGGTCAATAAGATCAAGGGTGTCGATTTCACCAAGAAAATGCAGGCGCTGGTCGAAACATACAACGACCGCACCGAACAGGACATATTGAAGAGCGAAGTCTACGAAGAAATGGCGGAGACCCTGACTAACATGATCATGGAAGTCCGAGCCGCCTTCGATGCAGGTGACGACAAGGGCTTAAGCTTCGAAGAAAACGCCTTCTATGACATTTTGAAGATGCTTTGCGATAAGTACCACTTTACTTACCCCGAAGACAAGCTGATTGCTTTGTCCAAGGAAGTAAAGAACATCGTAGATGATGTTGCCGCATACCCAGACTGGAATAAGAAAGACGACATCAAGTCTATGCTCAAGGTGGATCTAATCATCAAGCTGGACGAATTCGGCTACCCACCCGTAGAACGCGACGAAGTCTACGGTGAAATCTTCGAACAGGCTGAGAATTTTAAGAAGAATAGATAGAAATGATTTGAACCCAATTATGTGGAATAAGTCGCCCCTTTGGCGACTTTTTCTCATTTTATAAGGTTATATTTAACATAAAATTGCTATAGAAAATTTGGCTCAGGACAATCGTTGCTATGATCGTTATAAGCTGTATCCAACTACAAATATGTACAACTTTCTCAAATTGGATACCAGAAAAGGCATTATCAGTATTGCTCAGTGGAGTCTAGAAGATGGTAAAGAGTTTGAATATTCTTTAAATAAAGAAAGTCTAGTTTCTGAATGGAATGATTATGGCTGTGGCACTTTCGAGTTTTATCCAACAACGAACCTCTATCAATTTCTTCTCCTGAATAAAGTTAATGGAAGCATGTGGCATGTACAATGGGGATTCGAAGACACTAAAAGATGGATTCGCCGAATTTACTAGCCTATAGTAAGGTGTTATGCAGGAGTTTGATAAGAGGGGTATCAGCCCCTTTTTTCTTAGTTACCCCGGAAAACAAGCTTTTGCCTTAAAACTTTATATGATTTTAATTAAATTTTGTAAAAAAATGATTTTATTAAAAAAGGTTTAGAGTATGTCGTCATGGCAAGAGTGTGTTACGGTCGCAAAGGAAGTGAGTAAAACCCTGCAAGAAAAAGGAAGTGATTTGACTTTAAAGGATCGTCCGGCTTTTAATAAAGAGGATTTTTCTGGTGGGCGACATTTTCAATTTGTGCGGGAAACACCCTTTGGCTACTTTGATACAGCAAAACTGCATTACGAATTGTTACCTCCAAACGGTAGAAATGACATTTGGTATTTAGAGGTTCACTTTGAAAAAGACCTCACAAACCGTGATGAGATCGTAAAAAGAGCTAGTGATTATATCCAGAAAAATTCATCAAGAATATGTGAAGCTCGAAATTATGGTTTTAGACGTAAGACAGATTATGAATTTATCTTGAATAATGAAAATGTTGATCAAATAGCCAAAGCTATAATTTCTTTTGATCAGGAATTTTACGACGACATTTTGAACATAATTGCCCCTGTAAAATCTATGAGTATGAAAAATAAATATGATTTGTATACGAAACTTCTTACGGAAAACCACAACATCATCCTTCATGGTGCTCCAGGTACTGGTAAAACCTATCTCGCCAAAGAAATTGCCAAAGAAATGGGTGCTGAATATGACATAGCTCAGTTCCACCAGTCTTATGATTATACAGATTTTGTGGAAGGATTGCGACCCGCAAAGGGCGAAAATAACAAGGCAGAAGGC
>JAKSRM010000026.1 GCA_024403615.1 Lachnospiraceae bacterium | reverse complement strand
ATTGTAAAGAGGTATATTCCCGGACGGAAGGCATTATGGAACAGGTGGGCGACAGCAAAGTGCGGACCTTATATATTCAAGGAAGCGAGGGGCTCAACGCTTTGGCCAAGGGTTCTTATCAGGCTCAGCTGTTAGACCTGTTGACCGATAACGTAGCTGTAGTTGAATCCGTTTCGGAAAAAGGATTGGGAAATGAAGTAGGTTTAGAGCAGATTGCTCTTTGGAATCCAGACTTTGTTATTTTCGGAACCGCCAGCATTTATGATACGGTAAAAGATATTCCGGGATGGAGGGAAGTAAATGCCATCGCCGGCGATAATTATGTAGAGGCTCCGTATAATCCATATAGCTGGATGGGAACGCCTCCTTCCGTACAGCGGTATCTGGCCATGAGCTGGCTGCCGGCAGTTTTGTATCCGGAATATTGCGATTACGATGTAAAAGAAGAAATTTTAGAATTCTACCAGCTGTTTTATCATTGCAATCTGACTGCAGAGCAGTATGATAAATTAACAGAGAAGGCTTTTGTTAAGTAATGTATCGTTTTGCAGGGCGGAACAGGCATCCTGTGCCTAACTGGAAAGGAATCCCATGAATTTGATGATCATTGGTTTCAGCGGCGCCGGAAAAAGCACGCTGATTCAAAAACTGATACGTGAAAAGAAATTAAAAGTCCGAGGCTATGTTTCGGAAAAACTGGAAACCCTGAAAGATGAAGAGGGCGTTCCAGTTTACATTATGTCCATTCCAAAGAACTACAAGCCTTCGGAAAATCTGAAGGAAAAATTGGAAAAGAGCATCGAACTGGAGCAAAGGAATCTTTCCAACAAATGTGCCTGCGCTCAACCAGCACTTACGGCTTGGGCGGATAATCATCCTGGCCCTATGTGTATTGGCGTTAGTTCCGACGGCCATGCAACGGCGAATCTATGTACCTTAGATCTCTTTGCCCGGAACTTTCTGATGCCTCTCGCACAGCAGGCAAAGAAAGGACAGATTATCGTCTTGGACGAAATCGGCGTCATGGAAAGTAAGTCCGAACTCTTCCGGGAAGCCATTTTCCAACTGCTGGATGGACCAGCCACGGTGGTGGCAGCAGTCCGGGAAAAACATACGGACTTTTTAGATAAAGTAAAAAATCATCCAGACAACAAATGTTTTGAAATAGACGAAAGTAACAGAGAAACCGTTTACGAAGAATTAAGGAGATTACTATGAGCAACGTTCCAACTCCACACAACGCAGCCGTAGAAGGCGAAATCGCAAAAACTGTTTTAATGCCGGGAGATCCAAAGCGTTCCAAATTTATTGCGGAGACCTTCCTGGAGAATCCAAAGCTGATCAACGACATCCGTGGTATTCAGGGATACACCGGAACTTATAAAGGAAAACCTGTAACGGTTATGGCCAGCGGCATGGGTATTTCTTCGATAGGAATCTATGCTTACGAGCTGTATAACTTTTATGATGTGGATGCCATCATCCGAATCGGCACCGCAGGCAGCATTAAGGAAGATTTAGACATTGGCGAGCTGGTTTTAGCAGACATTGCTTACACCAACGACAACTTCTTAAAGCAGCTTCCGTTTGATAAGGACTATATTCCTACGGCAAGCGAAGATCTGCTGGCAAAGGCAGAGGAGGTAGCGAAAGCCAACAATGTGAAATATCGCGTAGGACCAGTCCTGACTCAGAACCTGTACTATAGCTATGAGCCGGAAATCATTGAGAAATGGTCGGACCGAGGCGTTCTTGCTTTTGAGATGGAGGCCGCTTGTCTTTATGCATTTGCCAAGGCAGCAGATAAGAAGGCTTTAGCAGTTCTTTCCATATCAAATAACATTTTGTTTGGTTCGGAAATGGACCCGGAGAAGCGGGAAAAGAGCCTTACGGATATGATTGAAACCGCTTTAGAATTAGCATAAGGAATAAAAATCAACGAATTTATGCGGAAGATTCACGGATTTTGTGAATTTTCTGCATATTTTTGTGAAAAATTGAATAAAACGCTTGCATAATATGCAAGAATATTGTAAAAAGGTACTTGATTTTTTCAAATTCGGTGATATAATCACTATACATAATATGCAAGGAATATGCATAAAACGTGCATAAAATACAAAGGAGCAAAAGAAATGAAGAAAAAATTATCAGCAATCATTACCCTTTTAGTGGTAGCAGCTATGGCTATCGCTCTTACCGCATGTGGCGGCTCTGAGCCAGCACCAGCACCAGCAGGCAGCGGATCTGGTTCTGCACCAGCACCAGCAGTAGGCGGCAAACTTGTTATGGCAACAAACGCAGAATTCCCACCTTATGAATACAAAGAAGGCGACGATTTCGCAGGTATCGACGTTGAAATCGCAGGCGCTATTGCTAACAAATTAGGCTTAGAACTTGAAATCGCAGACGTAGAATTCGGCTCCATTATCGGCGGCGTACAGTCCGGAAAATTCGACATGGGTATGGCCGGCATGACAGTTACAGATGAACGTCTTCAGAGTGTAAACTTCTCAACATCTTATGCAACAGGTATCCAGTCCATCATCGTTAAAGAAGGTTCTGACATCGCTTCTCCTGATGATTTAGCAGGACATACCATTGGTGTTCAGGCTGACACAACTGGTGACATCTACTGCAGTGATGACTTTGGCGAAGAATTCGTTACAGCATACAAGACCGGTGCAGACGCTGTTCAGGCTCTGATCGCTGGCAAAGTTGATTGTGTAGTTATTGATAACGAACCAGCAAAATCTTATGTAGCAGCAAACGCTGACCAGAACCTGAAAGTTCTTGATACAGCTTATGCAGAAGAGCAGTACGCTATCGCTATCAACAAAGATAACACCGCTCTCTTAGATCAGATTAACGCAGCTCTTGAAGAGCTTACAGCAGACGGCACAATTCCTGGAATTATTGCTAAGTACATTGGATAGTAAATGAATTGGTTTGATAAGTTTTGTAGTGACTTTTCTTTAAACTTTATAGAAGGCGACCGCTGGAAATGGATTCTAGAAGGTCTTGGTAATACCATTATTATTACCGTCTTCGCTTTGATTATTGGTGTTGTTGTAGGCATCATTATCGCAGCGGTTCGTTCAACGTACGACAAAAACGGGGCTGACATGAAAAAACGTGGCGGCCCCGCCTACGTATTTTTAAAGATTGGTAACACGATCTGCAACCTGTACCTGACGGTTGTCCGTGGTACTCCTTCCGTAGTTCAGTTGCTCATTATGTACTTCATCATTCTGGTTAATGTAACCAATGGTGTTCTCGTAGCAATTATCGCCTTCGGTATTAACTCTGCAGCTTACGTTGCAGAAATTTTCCGTGGCGGTATCATGAGCATCGACGAAGGCCAGTTTGAAG
>JAKSRM010000025.1 GCA_024403615.1 Lachnospiraceae bacterium | reverse complement strand
ATGCGAGCCTTTAAGGCGCCGAAGAATTCGTCGCATTTTTCCATGGTCAGACCTTCTTCAAACTCATTCAACCAGTAATCGTAAGGATGCATCTCTGGTGCGCAGTACTTTGCGAATTTAATGTTGGTTGCAAATATTTTTTCCAGGGTCGGACGGAAGCCTTCGAAATCGTTGTTGATCTTGCAACCTCTCCAAAGGCCATAAGCGGTTCCCAATAGTTCCTGGAAAGCAACATATTCGTCCATCGGAATGGCCTGCATACGGCGGATTTCCTTCAGCATCAGGAAGACCATTCTCTGTTCTTTCTGGTTCAGTTCCTCTTTATGGGCATCTAAAAACTCCAGCAGTTCCACGGTTTCCGGACCAGTGGAAATAAGATAGCTTTCTTCGGAAAGAACTGAAAGGGCATGGGCCCGGTTCTCGTCGGTCTTTTCTGGAGCAATGGTTGCCTCATCATAAAACATGAGCTCCTGAGCATGGTTGTAAGCGCTCAGTCGGCTCTGCAGTTTCATTAATTTTTCTTTTGCTTCGGTAACAGTCATTTTCTTCTCCTGTGGCGGCGTTGTTTTCCCTCGCGCCTTTCTTTATTTATGGAAAACTCCTGCGGCCTAAGCCGCAGGAGCTTTTTTCATTCATTGTTTGCTAGCTTTCTTAAAGGACAAGCCGAACTTCCATTACTGGATGCTCATGCCTTCTTCCATTTTCTCTTTGCCAGAAGAAAGAGTCCAATGACGGTATGCGGAAGCAGCATCTTTTGTTTCACGAGCTTTCTTAGCAGCTTCTGTGTACAGACCGTACTCATGAGCTTCAAGGTTCTCTGTGTAGCTGATGTCGGTATGGCTATTTCTTGGCAGTGGAACGTTCTGTTCGCCAGCAAGAATATCCTGTACCTTCTTGATATTTAAGGTATGTGTGCTTGTTCCGTCTGCAACTGCAACTGCTGCTGCAACGCCTGCTGCCTGGCCGGTACCTACGCACTGTGGTACTAAGTTTACACAGTCGATAGCGATTCTGTCTGCAGAAATATGACGTCCAGGAGCTAACAGGTTCTCAACCTTCTGTGGAAGGATTGCGCCGTAAGGAATCTCGATAGGAGCGTTGTCGTTAAGGCTCTCAACGGTTGAATGCCATGCGATAACATCGTCATACTGTTTCGGGAATGCCCAGTCGTTGGAAGAAATAACAGTTTCGCCAACGATTCTGTGTGATCCACGAACACCAGTCTGTGGAGCAACGTCTAACAGATAAGCGTCTTTCATTACTGGACATGTGTCTTTCATGAACTGAACAACTTCTCTTAAGTGAAGTCTTGTGCCCATTTCTGTAGCTGTCAGGTCTTTTACTGTAGAGCAGTCTCTCTTTGCCTGCCAGTTGTTAGCCCAAGAAACATCATCTGTAGGTCCATCAATCAGAGCTGCCATGAATCCGTGACGAGCCATAATGCCCTGCATGAATTTCTTAGCGCCTTCTTTATCGGTAGCCATCCATTCGTTTAAAGCTTTCTTGCTGAATCCGCCAACTCTGTAAACTAAAGCTGTGGAACCGCAACGGCACTCATCATCGATTGAGGAAGATGTAGGAGCACCAGAAAGTCTGCAAAGGTCAGCATCACCAGTTGCATCGATAACAACTTTCGCCATGATAGCTTTACGTCCTTCTTTGGATTCAAAGATAACGCCCTTGCATACGTTGCCTTCCATGATAGGTTTGCAGCCCCAGCTGTGATACATAACACGGATAGATTCTTTTTCTTCTTCTAACATCAGATCCATTTCGATCTTCATCTGAGTAGGTTCTACTGTGAAGCCGTGCTGTACTCTAGCATCTGGACCCATTGTTGCGCCGCCGATACCACGGAATTTCTTAATCATTTCCTGATCTTTGCTTCCTGCATATTCCATTTCTGGTCCGATAACTGCGCCAGGAATGTTCTTTAATCTCTGGAACCATTCTTCCTGAATACCCTGTACATAGGTTTTCTCGTGGAAGGAAAGTGCTGGAACCAGTAATACGTAACCACCAGTTACGTCGCCACCGCAGAAGCCGTAGCGTTCCATTAAGATAACGTTTTTGCAGCCTGCTCTAGCTGCTGCAAGTGCTGCGGAATGTCCAGCAGAACCGCCACCAACTACTAATACATCACATGTATCATAAATTGGAAGCACGTTTTGAGGCTCTAAATAAGTTTTAGCATCCATAATAATGATCTCCCTTCAATAACTTGGAATATTTTCACTATAGTAATTTTTAGTCAACTTTTATTGTAATACTTTTCCCTCAGCTACACCATATTTTTTTACTGGGAAATTGTATTTTTTTCTGTAAAATATAGGGATTTGGCAATAAATCTCTGGTTTCGCCTTTGCCAAAACGATTCCCTTGGATTTACTCAAACTTAATGTCGTAAATGCATGGGATGGTTTTCAGTTTTGTCTCGTCGTAAGGAGCTTCCTCGGACTCTACTTCATCTGGTTCAAATACTTCTCTGCCGTAACCGGTGCAGAAAGCATAGCTGCCTTTTCCGAAGCCTAAACCGTTCTGTACCAGACGGTCTAAATCCTGAAGAAGAACGATTCCGCCACCACCGATTGCCTTCAGCGGGTCACATAAGGTTTCGTTTTCTTCTACGAAGCAGAATAAGTTCATGTGCTCGTTAATGGTAATGTGGAAGCATGGCTCTTCCGCAAATGGATAAGCTTCTTCCGTACGGTCGAAACGATCTACATAACCTTTCAGACGAGCCTTCTCCTCTGGGTCGGTTTCTGCTGCATATCTGCGGCGGAAGCTGTCCGAGTCTACTCTAGGCAGGCGGTATAAGGTTGGTTTGTAGTAAATGTGCATTTTGTTAAAGCCAGAGCTGTACTGCCATACGATTCTTCTGCCAACCATGCGGTCGGTGAAATGATGACGGTTCTCCGGAAGGGCACGGCCCTGGATTTTGATTGCGCCAAATACTGGAGTTACAAGGATCAGACGGTCGGACTCTTCAATCTTTCCTTCTTCCAATTTAATAAACGTTACTAAGTCCTGAAGCAGGTCTAAAATCAGGCAATAGTTTAATTTTCCTTCTCCTGCTGCGGTGTTTACATGTACAAAATAGGTGTTATCGTCTGCCTTCAGACATTCATATTTCTCCCAGATGTAAGGTCCACAATTGTCGGACCACTGAAGGTTCTCTCCATCGATAAAACGTACAGAAATTTCGTTTCCGTCGTCTAAAATAATGTGGAAATCCTTTCCAGCTAATTCATAATTTAAAGGTGCACGGAACTGTGACAATGGGTCAAATTTAGCTTTCGGCATTCCTTCGTTCTCCTTTCTTGTTTGCAGAGTTTCAAAATCTGTCTTTTTCATCAATATTTTATATTTTAACAAATGCTATCTTATTTTTGTACCTACGAATAAGATTTAATTTCTTTCTGGTGGTACAGATTTTTAACAGAATTTTATTTTGTACCACCAATTATTAGAATTTGAAATTTAGTAGGTACGTTTTTCTCCGTTAATTTTTAAATTTACCACCAACTTAACGTTTTTCCAAATAAGTAGGTACGATTTCCTTATTTCTCAAATAATCATTACCACCCATTTTGTAAAATCGCATTTTGGGTGGTAAATTTTATAATTTCGTTAAATTTTCTTACCACCCAATTTATATTTTTCCGTTTTAGGTGGTACTTACTAATTTTCAACTATTATTCTTTACCACCAATTTTTGAATTACACAATTGTGGTGGCAAAGGTAACTATCGTTGCTGTTTTTTGTACCTACGAATGAGATTTAATTTCTTTCTGGTGGTATGCCACCCCTTTTTTCTTATTATTCAAATTCTTTCAGATATTTTTCTACGGAACGAGTCATTTCTCGGGAAAAATCTGAGTTGAATTTTCGGTTACAGAAGGCAAGCATTCCGCTTTCGTAACCGGCTGGATTGGCTTTTCCCGC
>JAKSRM010000024.1 GCA_024403615.1 Lachnospiraceae bacterium | reverse complement strand
CTAACAGGTATATACGCGACAAATCTGTAGATTGTCGGCAAAAAATAAAAATATAGTCAAATATTAGTCAAAACGATTGGCAGCCCGGTTCATTCCGGGCTGTCCTTTTTATTGCCCATCTTTAGATGTAACCTCCTGGTATAAGCTAGCAACAGTGCCTCGTCGAAGCACGACAGGCATCAACAACATGCGATACAATACTAGGAGGTATCATTATGGCAGAAATTTATTTTACAATTACAGGAACTAATCACCATCATGGACAGGAATTCCTTGAGCCCAAGATGGAAGTGAAACTCGTAAAGGAACCGGACAACGAAGTTGATAAGGAAGCAATCAAGGTCGAAATGCCCGGGCTTGGCCTTATTGGCTATGTGGCTAATAGCCCCTACACAGTCATCGGCGAGAGCTTCAGCGCAGGAAGAATTTGTGACAAGATTGGCGAAACCGCAAGAGGAAAAGTCCTTTATGTACTCCCCAGGGGCGTGCTTTGCGTACTTAATGAGGAAGATGTTATTGGTGGAGATGAAATTCATCGAGAAGCTAATGAAAAATAATGAAATTATAATGCGAGAAATAGGCACTTTTAGGTATAATGAATGTGCGTGATTTGTGATTTAGCAGAGTGTATGAAAATGGAATATTTAAAGATTCAAACATTCTAAACTGTAAATGTAGGAATTTGGAAAAGCTAAAGGGGAAAGAATATGCTAAAGCCGGGATTATATGAGCAGGTCATTAATAAAGAGATAAAGGCCGAATTGTCAGCTACTTCTGAAGACCATAAATTGTCTCAGAAAATAGATTCAGCTGAAGCGTCTGGAGTGCTTACAGGATATATTTCTGAAGTTATAAAAAAGAGTCTTGATAAACTATCTGACGGCGAGAATGTTACCGCCCAGGTCGAACTGATAAATAAGATAGTAAATGTTTTATCTGGTGAGACAGGGGATGATATCGAAAAGCTTTCTGTGACTGAAGATGCTGAACAGCTTATTGCTCTTCTTTCTTCTGATGACCCGATGGTAAAGATTGGGAAAAAGAAAGCGAAAGACGTTGTTCGTCCTGAAACTTCGGTGTCTCAAAGCAGCTTATTTACAGGCGCGATACATGAGCCACAGATGTTTTCGGAACTCAAAAAAGAGATAGCGACTGCGGATCGAATTGACATGCTTGTTTCTTTTATAAGGTGGAGTGGCCTTAGACTCATCATAGATGAGTTAAGGGAATTCACTGAAAGAGGCGGAGCACTACGTATTATCACTACCTCATATATGGGTGCTACCGAGGTACGTGCTGTAAACGAGCTTTGCAAACTGCCGAATACAGAACTTCGAATTTCTTATGATACAAAAAGAACAAGATTGCATGCTAAGGCTTATGTGTTTTATAGAAACACTGGCTATACAACGGCTTATATTGGCTCTTCAAATCTATCGAATGCAGCTATGTCCAGCGGCCTTGAGTGGAACGTAAAGGCTACTGCTAAGGATATGCTTGCAACAATTCAGAAGGTGGATGCAACCTTTGAAAGCTATTGGAATACTCCGGGCTTTGAAAGATACGATGAAAGCAAGCGAGAGAAGCTAGAGCAGGCACTCAAGGCCGAAAAGTACAGTGATAACGGCTCAGAAGAAAAGCGACAGTTTATTTTTGATATAAATCCCTATCCTTATCAGCAGGAAATATTAGATAATCTTCAGGCTGAAAGAGTGGTTCGAGGCAAATACAAAAATCTAGTCGTGGCAGCTACTGGAACAGGAAAGACGCTGATTTCAGCTTTTGATTACAGAAATTTTTGTAAAGTGAATCTCGGAAAGAAGAACCGTCTTTTATTTGTAGTTCATAGGGAAGAAATACTTAAGCAAAGCCGCGATGTATTTCAGGCTGTTCTTAAAGATCCTAACTTTGGTGAGTTATTTGTTGGTAACTATAAGCCTTCAGATAATATAGATTATCTTTTTATGTCTGTTCAGACTATGGCTTCGCAGAAGGACGCTTTTGAAAAGCTCCCTGAGGACTTTTACGACTATATTATTGTAGACGAGTTCCACCATGCTGCGGCTCCAACATATCAGTTTGTATTGTCGCATTTTAAACCAAAGATTTTGCTTGGATTAACTGCAACGCCAGAACGAATGGATGGAAAAGATGTTCTTGAATATTTTGATGGAAGAATCGCTGCAGAGATTAGGCTGCCTGAAGCAATAGAAAGAAAGTTGCTTTGCCCTTTTCAGTACTTTGGTGTATCTGATGATGTGGATCTTTCACAGGTTAAGTGGACACGTGGCGGATATGATAAGTCTGAACTAAGTAATATATTTTCATTGAATAATGCTATTGCTTCGAGACGTGCGAATCATATAATCAACTCGATTAATAAGTATGTGACAGACATTAATAAAGTACATGGTTTAGGCTTTTGCGTTTCTGTTGAGCATGCCAATTTTATGGCAGAGCATTTCAATTCCAGCGGGATCGCTAGTATCGCTCTTTCGGCAGACTCGAATGACGAGATACGAAGAACTGCCAAGCAAAAGCTTGTTTCTGGCGAAATTAAGTTCATCTTTGTAGTGGACTTATATAACGAGGGCGTAGATATCCCCGAAATTGACACAGTTCTTTTCTTAAGACCTACAGAATCATTAACAGTATTCCTTCAGCAGCTAGGCCGTGGCCTAAGATTGGCAGATGGCAAGGACTGTCTCACTGTTTTGGATTTTATTGGCCAGGCCAATAAGAAATATAACTTTGAGGAGAAATTTGCAGCACTTTTAGCTAATACAAATCATAGCGTGCAGCACGAAATAAAGAAAGGTTTCGTTTCATTACCCAAGGGTTGTTACATCCAGTTAGAAAAGAAGGCTTCGGATGTAATTTTGGATAATATTAAGAAAGCTTTTGGCGATAAAAACGGACTTATCAATAAGCTAAAGACTTTTGAAGAAGATTCTGGTTTAGAACTTTCGCTGAGTAATTTCGTAAGATATTACCACATTCCGTTAAAGACAATTTACAAGAATTATTCTTTTTCCAGATTATGCGCTGAGGCAAAGGTTAGGCCAGATTTTTCGGAGCCGCTTGAAGAGACTTTGACAAAAAGCCTTGGAAAGATAGTTGCAATAGATTCTAGAAGATGGATTGAGTTTTTGATAAATAACTTGTCAGATATATCAATTGATAAGATAAGAATGATGAATCCTAAAGAACAGCGAATGATGCAGATGTTTTACATTTCTATATGGAACAAATCTGCAGACTGGGACGCGGCAGAAACTATTGCAAATATAAAAGCACTAAGTTTAAGCACTGTAATGCTTGGAGAGATTATTGAAATCTTAAAGTATAATCTCGAGCATATTGATTTTATCGACCATAGTGTTGACCTTGGCTTTGAATGTCCGCTCGATGTTCACTGCACTTACACAAGAGATCAGTTGTTGGTTGCAATGGATTATATGACTCCAAATAATGTACGTGAGGGCGTAAAGTGGTTGCCTGATCAGAAGCTTGATGTTTTTATGGTTACTTTGAATAAATCGGATAAAGACTATTCACCTACTACTATGTATGATGATTATTCGATAAATGAAGAATTGTTCCACTGGCAGAGTCAGAATGCCACATCAGATACCTCGTCAACAGGCCAAAGGTATATTAATCATGTAAAGATGGGAACCAAAGTGCTTCTTTTTGTAAGAGAGTTCAAAAAGGACGATTATGGAACAGCACCTTATACATTTCTTGGAACAGCAACTTATTTGATGCACACAGGAAATAAGCCTATGAGCATTACATGGCGTCTTGATGATAAGATTCCGGCCAAGTATCTTAAGAAAACAAACAAGTTAGTTGTGGGGTAAACGGTGATGAAAACTGTTAAAGTTGTGGCTGCAGTTATCAAATCAGTAAACGAGAATGGTGATTCAATCATTTTTGCGACTCAACGAGGTTATGGTGAATTCAAAGGCGGATGGGAATTCCCAGGCGGTAAAATCGAAGACGGAGAAACTCCCCAGGAAGCCTTAAAGCGAGAGATAATGGAAGAACTTGATACAGAGATTTTGGTTGGTGAGCTTATTGATACCATAGAATACGATTATCCAACCTTTCACTTATCAATGGATTGCTTCTGGTGTGATATTGTAGCCGGTGAGCTCGTCCTTAAGGAAGCCGAAGCTGCAAAGTGGTTAACTAAAGATGAACTTGATACTGTTGAGTGGTTGCCAGCGGATGTAACTTTGGTGGAGACGATTGCAAGAAATTGTGGCTAGACCTACATAATATGTTATTAAGCGAGAAAAGCAATGTATAGATTTACTCCCGACAAGGACTTAAATTGCATAAAGGTCAGAATACCACGCAGTGATGGGAAAACATTGCCCGCTCTTGTGCTTACACCTAAGGGCGGCTGTGTAGGTGGCCCAGGAATACTGTGGATTCATGGTGGTGGTTACGTATCCGGGATGAAAGAGATGGTTCATATGTCAAGGGCCGTGGACCTGGTTAAAAAGTACGGTGCGACCGTGATTTCGCCTGGATATAGACTTTCTTTTGCCAAACCTTTTCCTGCTGCAATTAACGATTGCTATGATGCTCTCGTCTATCTGAAGAATAATGCCGGAACTTATGGATACAACAGAAATCAGCTGATGGTGGGAGGCGAAAGTGCAGGAGGTGGCCTGTGCGCGGCGCTTTGCATGATGGCTCGCGATAAAAAAGAGATAAATATAGCCTACCAGATGCCGCTTTATCCGATGTTGGACAATTTTGATACCGAATCATCTAAAGACAATCATGGCAAGGTATGGAACACCAGAAAAAATCATATGGCCTGGAGGCTGTACCTTAGAAAGCATGCTCATGAAGTGGTGTCCCCGTATGCGGCACCGTCCAGGCAGGAGGATTATTCTAAACTTCCGCCGGCTTATTCTTTTGTGGGCGATGGGGAACCGTTTTATTCGGAGACATGCAGCTATGTTGAAAGATTAAATGAGGCCGGGGTATATGCCCAAATTGACATATACCACAGCAATGTTCATGCCTTTGATATGACGCAGCCGGAAAGTGAACTTGGAAGGCTTGCGATTGAGAAGTTTAATGAACACTTTGAATATGCAAAAGAAAACTTTTTTGCTGAAAATAAATAATAGAATGGGTTTTACATTTGAGAACAAGAAACATTGAAGTAATTCGTAAGGTTATGGTTATGGTGGCACTTATGATGTTTGTGCTGCTGGTAAGTTGTGGAAAAAAGGAAGAGGAAGATAAAAATGAGACCGGTGTTACAGAGGATGTAAGCATCGGTGATGATAATACAGAGTCGGATGTTTTGGATGAGTTTTTAGCAAGCGACTTTGCCTGGAACTAGTATTAATCACGGAAATTTCACAGATTGGATTCAAAGTAAACACAAATTCCTCTTATAACTGTTTTATCAAATATGAGGAGGACATTTATTTGAAGACTAGAAGGATACCCGTAATAATAACCCTTTGTATATGCGTTCTTTTGCCTACGGTTGGGTGTGGAAAAACTGCTGATGCAAAGATTACAAAGAGCATGACCAATGATGTGACGATTGCCTGTTCAGGTAAAACTTACTTGGATACAAGGGTAATTGACTTAAGTGAGAGCAAGGCAACTGTTGATGGGGTGGAGATAGAGGAGTTTGATTATACATGGAACTGCGATCCGTCTGTTTCACATGACGAGATCAAGAATGCGCCTGCTGAGTTTTATACAGGGACCAAGCCTGATTCAGAAGAAGGTATATATATTGACCATGAGCTCTATTATTATCCGCTTTTGGATGAAAGTGGATTTGTGAAAGTGAATTATGACGGAGAGCGCGAGTGGGCTTACTACTATAAAGATGGCGAAAACGAAGACTATAT
>JAKSRM010000023.1 GCA_024403615.1 Lachnospiraceae bacterium | reverse complement strand
CTTTCTTACTTTCACTTCTTTATACGATGGAGTTTCAAAAAAGGCTACTTTTCTTTTAACCTATTTTTTTACTTAAGCAATATTCTGCAACTTTCGTCTTTTCAGACTCATCTCCCGGGTCAATAAACAACTGGCGATGGAAGCCGATCTTTTCATGATTCAAGCAAAGCTCTAAGAAGCACAGATAGATTCCAATATCGATTCCGTTAAAGTAAGCTACTTTCGCTGCCGGCATAATGCCAACCTTTCCTGGCTTACGCATGCGGTAGATGGTAAGCAATCCGTTGTTGTTCTCTACGTACCAAGGCTGGGAGTTACATGCGCTTGGAGCAAATCTTGCAATGTTGGCAATGCCTAAATCGTCGCCTTTCCAAATTTCTTCCAGGTCTTTTCTTTCCGCCCGGTTCATATCTTTCCGGTACTTGGAATCGTCCGTAACTTTATGGATAGAAAACATGATAACGAAATCCATTCCGTCCCATACCGGCTCATCTGGCTTTCCAATTCCATACCACAAAGAGCCAATGTGATTTTCTACCAGATAAAGATCTAACTGCTCTCCGATGTAACCCACGTTCATGAGATAATTCTCTTTTTTCTCACTGTAGATTAAGATGCAGTATTCCGGATCTCGCTTAAAGCTGACCTGCTTCGTCGGTACGATTCGGATTCCCGTGCGGATTCCCGGAACCAGTGGCTCAAAAGAGACATAGGCCTCTTCTATGGCCTTCAGCTCATCTTCCGTAATATAATCGGAGCCAACCCCTCGGAACAAGTGGAAGGATTTCCGCTTAAAAATCATGTCATAGAAACTATCTCTCATTTTAGTACTCTACTAGTTTATCCTTTGTAGCCTGAATCATTTCATCGGTTACGCCACAAGAGTGCAGATAATCGATAATGGTTCCATAATTTTCTTTCAGGTAATTCATAACGCTACGCATGGTGTTCTGGGAAGTCCCGAAGAAGCCTTTTACTAAATCAGCGTCTTCATAATCATCGCCCTTCATGCCTTTTACCATTTTTTCGTAAATGGAGCGCATGTAAGTTTCGCTTAAGCTGTAGTTTGCAGCGATATCGTCTTCTCCGCATCCAACAGCAGAAAGAAGAAGCATGGATACCAGACCCGTACGGTCTTTACCAGTTGCACAATGGAAATGCATTGCACCTTCTGCATGAATAAATGCATCAAAAATATCATAAACCCATTTCGGGCTGTTTGCTACGATTTTGCAATAAACCGGAATCCACTCCATGGATACTAATCTTTCGAAATTAAAGGATGCCTCGCCTGGTTTTGGAGGAGCCTGTTTTTCTGCTTTTTCCTGAGTGGCAGATTTCTTTACTTCGCTGCCAACCGCTGCTTGCTGGCTCATAACGCCGATGTGCTTATAATCGATAAAACCGCAAGTTCTGAAATCACTTGGACTAGTATTTACTTCGTCTCCGGTACGAAGGTCGATGGATGTGGTAACGTTCAGTTCCTTGAAGAATGCAAGGTCTTCTTCCGGAAGATCCGTTGGAAGTTCGGAACGAATTAATACGCCGAAACGGGTAACACCGCCGTCTGCCGTAGGCATGCCGCCAAGGTCACGGCAATTTACAAGGGCCTTCATTGGATAATGTAAATATGTTTTCATATAGTTCTCCTCTTTATTATTCTTTGCATCAAATATACCATATCTTTTTTATAAATACGATGATTATTAAACAGACGCCATTCCGCTTTTCTCGTAAGAGTCTTTTTGTGGCCGGAGCAGCAGTCTGGAGGTTACTTTCTGATATTCTTTATATTCCGGCCGTCTGGAAAGCTGACGTTTTTCCATCAGCGGAATGGAAACCACATTGAATAATACAGCAACTAAAACAAAGCCGATAACATAGTACCAATGGGAAAGGGAGAACGGAAGCATAGTGATGAACACGCCCAGCCAGAAGGAAATTTCTCCTAAATAGTTTGGATGTCTGGAATATTTCCAAAGTCCCAAATTGCACACGGTTCCTTTCTTTTTGCTGCTTAGGAACTCATGCATCTGACGGTCAGCAAAGAACTCCATAGAAATACCAAATAACATGATCAAAACGCCTGGCAGAATCATCCAGTTCAAATGTAATTTTGCCAGTTCAAACAATGGAAGCATGCCTGCAAAAACAATCAAGGTCGGAACCATATGGATTCCAAAGAAATTAACGAAAAACCAGAAATGGCGAGGGGTTTCCTCCCGATATTTCCGGTATCTCCAGTCCTCGTAGGAAAAATCCGTAAATACTTCCATCCAGTTTTTGGTTAATCGAATTGCCCAAAGAAGGAAGACTGCCAGGAAAATAATATGAGGGATACTCCATGCTTTTTCTACGATGAATAACCAGAGAATCATTACCAACGGCGTAACGGACCAATAAGCATCGTAAACGCTGGAGTTATGAAACAACACAGAAAAGATATATACAATGATGGTTGCAATCACATCAAACAGAAAGAACTTTAGAATCGTGGATTTTATCCAAATGCACGCAAAAAAGCTTGCTACAAAAGCCAAAACGTAAACACCCAATAAAATCATTAAATCTCTTGTTTTTTTCATTTTCCCTTCTCCCATCTAGATTTTATTTATGCCAGAGCCGCTACTGCCGCTACCACTAAAATCAAGCCAATTATTTTCTGTTTGGATATCGGCTCTTTAAACGCGAGAATTCCCACAAGAGTAATAACCAAAATCGTTGCTACGCTATATACCGGATACGTTACTACTGCCGGAACGCTCCGTAAAGCCAAAAGCAGGAAACGGGAAGAAAAATAGTTTGGAATTCCGATTACGACGCCAAACAAAACGTCCCACCAGCCCATCTTTTCTTTCTTCACAAAATAAAGAACTAAGGAGCTGATTCCTGCAAAGAAAAACGTCAGAAACAGGAAGCAATCACTTAAGCTGCTGTTTCCGATTTTATTATATATGTTGACCATGGAATCCGCAAATCCGCTGACTACTAAAAGCAAAATAAGAAGGACGATTTTGCCTCCCGCGCTCATTCCTTTTTTATCGAAATTAAAGACAATGATGGCCGCGATAGACAAAACGATTCCTATGATCTGCAGGATTTTCGGGCTTTCCCGGAAAATAATAATCGACATAAGAACTGGAATGAGGACACCCAACTTCATAAAGATGGATGCCAGAACAATTCCATTCTTTTTAATGCCCTGTTGGAACAAGGCGAAGGAAGCCAAATATAGCACGCCGGAAACAACTCCCAGAATTATGGTATAGGGAATTTTTTCGGTATGAAAAGAGATGTTCCCAAGTGGCGTATAAATAAGCCCCAAGATGGAACAGACCGCATAGTTAAAGATGAACATGCCGATGTCGCTTTTTCTCTTTTCCTGACTGATTCGCATAAGCACCGAAATCAAGGCACTGCATAATATGGCTAAAATTAAATAAATCATTTTAGATGGACTCTACCGGAGCCCGAAGGCTCCGGTAATTCTCCTTTTCTTTTTCCAGTTGTTCGGCGACCACTTCTTTAACGTCCCACTAACTAGCCTGAAAGCAGATGCTTTAACGTCCCACCAGCTGGCCTGGAAGTACCAGTTTTTCTTTTGGCGGGAAAGTTTTATCAAACTCTTCTACTTCTTTCGGGTCTACATAATAGCCTTGTGGAGTTTGATAAACGCCGGTAACATCATCCAAATATCCAGGAATCAGTTCCTTACAGAGGAAGAAAGATGCATTTGCGCCTTCCGGAAGGTCATGATACCGAATGCCAAACTTGCTGGCATAATCGAAACCGCAATGGCCATAAAAACCGATGTTGCCTTCAAACAGAACAGCACCGAAGCCCAGTTCTGTTGCCTTTTCCAGGCAGAAATCCAACAGTTTCTTTCCGTAGCCTTTCCGTTTCAGCTCCGGTGTAATACCGATTGGTCCCATGGTCAGGATTGGTATGGTTCTTCCATCATCGGCCTCGATGATGGTTTTCATGAACATGTTCTGGCCGATAATTTTTCCATCCTGCTCCATAACGAAATCCAGTTCCTTTACGAAAGCTGGATCGTCCCGCAGCACATGCATAACGTAATGCTCGCTGCATCCCGGATGATACACGTTCCAGAACGACTCCCGGATCAAAAACTCTACTTCTCTGTAATCTTCTTCTCTTTCTAAACGAATGATCGCGTCATTTTTATTCATTATTTTTCCTCCTGAAAATTGTCGACTTCAATGCACGTAGCGGGAGGTTTGTTTGATTGTCTGCAAACCTCCCGGTTAGCCTACAATCTCCATTGTGTTGTTCTTTCTCAAAAAGCACTCTCCTAAAATAAAAATTTATCATCAAGCCTTACGGCTGGATTTTGATTTCAAAGGTATTTTTCGGTCCGTATGTTTTCGGATGCTCAGCAGAAAACCGGTTGTAATTCATCAGGCTAAACCAATAAGCAGTAAATAAAACCGGAAATGCCTGCCAAAATTGCCACTCCTACGGTAATGGCGATTTCCAGTTTTCGACGGGTTGCATAGATTCCCAAAAGTTCCCTTAGCAACGCATTCGGCCAAAAGTACCATTTGGTTTTAGCTCCGATACCTTCTGCCTTCAGACCTACGGTAGTTGCAAAAATACCACTGCGGAATACATGGAAATTCGTAGTGGAATAAACTGCTTTCGCATCACTGCTACGGGATTCTATGATTTCCTTAGAGAATTTCATATTCTCTAAGGTAGTTTTTGAATTTGTTTCCGGAAGAATGTATTCTCCTGGAATTCCCTGCTCCAGCAGATAGTTGGTCATAGCCTGAGCTTCCGATAAGATCTCGTCGGAACCTTTTCCACCAGATGGAATAAAAATAGCTGCTTTTCCTGTGGCGTCCTTCTGGTCTTTCCAGAACTGGATGGCCCGGTCTACCCTGCCCCGAATCAACGGATATAAAGTTCCGTCCTTTTTAATGGCACAGCCTAATATGATAATGTAGTCTTTGTCATAATCGACCTTTCGATAAGCCGCCGTGATACCAGTAATAATGGACGCTGCCAGCATATATTGGAACACGGTGAAACAAGCGCTGCAGATGGAATAGATAATAGCAATAGCGTAATTGTCCCGACCCAACTGTAGGTTCAGAACGAATAAAACTAAAACCACGGCGGTTCCGATAAACAGAAGAATGCTGGCAAAAATGCCATACATATTCCGGAGTTTTTTTCCTTCGTTTTTCATCAGGGAAATGTTGCTGTGAGCCATAGCAATGGCGAAAGAAATGACAAACGGCGTAGCAACCAAAGTCAGAACGGTCATAGCGTTGCTAGTCAGCATGGTCATAACTTTCACATTCAGATTCTTCAGCCATACCGTAACCATGACGGAACAGAACAGATATACCAGGAACACCGCTGCAAAAAACAGAATGCTAGCCCAGGCAGTAATGGTTTTATAGGAATAATAATCGTCTTGTTCTCTCTGTTTTTTTAACCACAGGAAGAAGACGAGCATCAGACCGGTATAAATGGTAATGCCGTAGTATGACACCGGAAATCCTGCATAATTGCTAAATCCTTCTCCAATAAAAATACCCTTCAGGCTATTAACTCGTACTGTCATTCCATTTTTCTGGTGAACTGGATTTCCGTCAGCATCTTTCATTGTAAAACTTACTCGAAGCGAAGCGTTTCCTGGTTCTTCTGCATGAATTTTAATTCGGGTAGAATCGTCTCCGATCTGAATGTCCGTGACTTCGACGATATCTCCCGCTTGTTGATTCTTGGTAATTTCATGATACTCCAGAACTTCCTTTTCCGGAGCAAGCTCTAAAGATATGTTTGCAATATCGCGGTTCGTTCCGAAATCCAGATAGATGGAATAAGACGTGCTCACGAGAACGGCAATTACGCCGAAAACCACGAATAAAATCAGAAACGATAAAATTGCAAATAGGATTGGATGATTCTTAATGGTTTCTTTCATAAGTTCTCTGCGGCACCTACCAAAGTCTGTTTATCTTAAAATTCGTATAATGCTATATTAAAAATAAATTATGAAAAGTATACCACAAATTTGATAGTAATCGGTCATTCTTTTGATATGACATCTCCGACGCGATACCTTTTCGGACAAAAAGCTGAGATATGTACGCCCTGTCCTTCCGTTCCCAGACAAAAAGTCGAGTTATGTACACCCTTTTCCTCTGTTTCCTGACAAAAAATGGAGTTATGTACAC
>JAKSRM010000022.1 GCA_024403615.1 Lachnospiraceae bacterium | reverse complement strand
GTACATTCGTGCAAGCACGATGTACTTTCCTCGTCGCTTAAACAGATCCCTTCGGGATTGTACTGCGGTCGTCAAGTACATTCGTGCAAGCACGATGTACTTTCCTCGTCGCTTAAACAAAAAGCACCTGAGAAATCAGGTGCTTTCTTAATTTGCTTTTTAATTATTCTTGGGGTTAATTATTTAGCTGCAAGGTAAGCGTTCATCTTTGCAACGATTGCGTTAACGTCTGTTCCATGAACTGCGCAAGCGTCCTCAAGGCTTTCAGCCTGTGAAGATGGGCAGCCGAGGCAATGCATACCAGTTTCCAAAAGAATAGGAACGAAGCCTTCGTCAATTCTTAAGATGTCGCCGATTGTCATATCTTTTGTAATAGTTGTCATTTATATGTCCTCCTTTATATATAACAGCAAGAGTAACTTATTCTTTTAATTGCGTGGGAATTATATTATATCTTTTATTTTTTTTCAACACTTCTTCTTTTATTTCGTAGCATTGCCCATTTTTCGCGGATATTCATACGGTTTTTTTATTAAAGATTACAATAGTTTAGAATATTATAATGAAAAATCTATACAAGGCGCTGGGAACGAAACAGCGCTTAGCACTTTCGTGCCGTTTCGTTCCCTGTGCCTTGTAGGGGTTTTCCATAATGATTCCTCAGACCAGTAAATCTTGTACAAAAAAAATACTTGTATTTCCAACATTTATTTGTTATATGTTGCTTAGGCAAGCAAATATATTTGATTTGTTGCTTATATAGTGGCAGGTGGAATATAATAGTACTTGTAATAGTAGGTAAAATAGTTTAGAATTGCATGAGTGAAACGGACTCTGGTCCGGTTTTCTCGAGAAAATTTTTGAAGGAGGACTTTAATATGGCACGCGTTATTAATGATGGTTGTGTTAGCTGTGGAGCTTGTGAAAGTTCTTGCCCAGTAGGCGCTATTACAGCTGGTGACGACAAATATGTTATTGATGCAGCAACATGCATCGACTGCGGCGCTTGTGAAGGCTCTTGCCCAACTGGTTCTATCGCAGAAGCATAATAATTTAAAAATAATCGTTCGAACGAAAAAACGCCGGAATCTTCCGGCGTTTTTTTTATCTGGCATGAGGTGTCAGCGTTAGCTGACGGAGTCCTGATGCCTGTTCCACAAAGTGGAACGGCACCTTGTCTGGCATGAGGTGTCAGCGTTAGCTGACGGAGTCCTGATGCCTGTTCCACAAAGTGGAACGGCACCTCCTCTATCTTCTATTCAAAATTTACTGGCATGACGTGGTTTCCACCATTGTCCTTCAGCATATTAACAAAACGAGTGTACTTCGGCTGCCAGGTCAGTTCTACCGTTCCGGTAGGGCCGTTACGCTGTTTAGCAATAATTACTTCCGCTATATTTCTCTTTTCCGTATCTGGATTGTAATAATCATCACGATAAAGGAACATAATAACGTCCGCATCCTGCTCAATAGCACCAGATTCACGGATGTCCGAAAGCATTGGACGATGATCCGGCCGGCTGTCTGCCGCACGGTTTAACTGGGAAAGAGCAATAACCGGTACATTCAGTTCTCTTGCTAAGCTCTTTAACGCACGGGAAATATCGGAAATTTCCTGCTGACGGTTGTCGCTTCTTCCACCGGAAGTCATTAACTGGATGTAGTCGACAATAACCAGCTGGATGTCCTGCTCCATTTTATATTTCCTGCATTTCGAACGCAATTCGGTAATCGAAATGCCAGGGGTATCATCAATAATCAAATTGGAACCGCCAATGGTCTCAGCAGCTTCGGAAAGGTGATCCCAGTCCTCGTCGGAAAGATTACCGGTACGGATGTTCTGGGCATCAATTAAAGACTCCATAGCCAGGAGACGATTTACCAGCTGTTCCTTGGACATTTCCAGACTGAAAATGGCTGCAGCTTTTCCCTTCTTGCAGGTTACGTTATCCAAAATGGAAAGGGAGAAAGCGGTTTTACCCATGGAAGGTCTGGCAGCAATCAGAATGAAATCGGAAGGCTGCAATCCTGCAGTTTTGAAATCCAAATCTGCGAAGCCGGTAGAAACGCCGGTAATGTTGCCCTTGGTCTCAGAAGCCTTCTGAATGGCTTTCAGGGAGCGGATAACGATTTCGCTGATTGGCTCAAAATCTCTGGTATTTCTGGACTGGACTAAATTGAACACATTTTTCTCGGTCATTTCCAGAATGTTGTCCAACTTGTCGCCAGATGCATAAGCTTCTTTGGAAATATCCTCCGTTACACGAATCAGCTTTCTTAGGGTCGCTTTTTCATATACGATCTGCGCATAATATTTTACGTTGGCAGAGGTTGGAACAGCGTCCAGAATGGCTTTAATAAATTCTGGGCTCTGCATTTCTTCCGGAGCGTTTTTTTCTTTCAGCTTTGCACTTAAGGTAACCATGTCGGAAGGTTTGCGTTCGTTGTACAGTTCAGCCATGGCATCGAAAAGAATGCCATTCTGCTTTGCATAGAAATCATCGCCAGTCAACAGTTCTGTGACAGTTCCAATGGTTTCATTATCCATCAGCATGGCGCCGATAACGGACTGCTCTGCTTCCAGATTATGGGGCATTATTTTTTTGATGAGAGCTTCATCTTCCATAATAATTCGTCCTTACGTTTACTTAATTGATTTGCTACTTCTCGCCGCGTTCGCAGCTCTTAGGCTCTTTCCTTTTAAGGCTTTGCCATCACTTCGTTACGCTTCTACAACCGTAACTTTTAATTTCGCTGCAACGTCTTTATGAAGTTTGATTTTTACTTCATAAGCGCCTAATTCTTTAATCGCATTATCTAAAACGATTTTCTTTTTATCTACATCTAAGCCATGCTGTTCTTTAATGGCTGCAGCGATTTCCTTTGTGGAGATAGCGCCGAACAATTTTCCGCCTTCGCCGGCTTTGATCTTAATGGTAACTGCTGCCTGTTCTAACTGAGCACCTAAAGCCTGAGCTGCCTCTAAATTTTCCTGAGCGATTTTCTCTTCGTTTGCTTTTTTCAGTTTTAATGTATTCAGGTTTGCTGCAGAAGCTTCTACGCCTTTTTTCTTTGGCAAAATAAAGTTTCTAGCATAGCCGTCGCTAACGTCAACAATCTCGCCTTTTTTTCCTAATGATTTTACATCTTCTAATAAAATAACTTTCATTTATAAAGCTCCTTCTTCTATCATTTTACGAATCGTCAGTTTTACTTTCTTTTTCACGTCTTCTACTTCGCCCATGAGCTGAGCTCCGGCAGTGTTCAGATGACCTCCGCCACCCATACGTTCCATAACCAGCTGAACGTTTACATTGCCTTTGGAACGGGCACTGATATAAATTTTTCCGTTAATATCCGCCAGTACAAAGCTTCCCACGATACCGCTAACATCCAGCAGTTCGTTGGCAACCTGAGCTGCCAAAACGTTGTTTGGAGACGGGCAAACCGCAATGGCAAACCGTCCATCCACAACCTCGGCAGTACGCACGGTTTCTGCTTTCGCCTTAACGTCTTCCATGGAGTCGTTAAACAAGCTCTTAACTTTCGCTACATCAACGCCATTCTTTCTTAAGAAGGCAGCTGCCTCAAAGGTACGGACACCAGTATTCTTTGCGAAGTAGTTGGTATCAATCAGCATACCAGCATACATGGCTTCCGCTTCGATTTTTTTCAGTTTTACATCTGCTGAAATGTACTGCAGGATTTCTGCAACCATTTCGCAGGCAGAACTTGCGGTCGGTTCATGATGCAGTAACGCCAGTTCGTCCACCTTGTCTCCACTCTGGAGATGATGGTCGATAATAACGATGGTCTTGGTCCGGTAAATCAAATCCGGACATTCGAAATAATCGGGTTTATTCACATCCACTACTACTAAAGCAGTGTTGTTATCCACAAAATCCTCCGCTGCTTCCGGAGAAATAAACACTTTGTCGTAGGCTGGGTCTTCATCGAAATACTGAAGCACGTTCTCTACGTTGTTGGACAGGTCGTTTAATACCACGTAGGCATTTTTGCCCAAGGTCACAGCCGCACGATAAATACCGATAGCAGCGCCAAGGCTGTCTACGTCACAGTTCTTATGGCCCATGATGACAACTCGTTCTTTGCTCATTAAGACTTCTCTTAAAGCAATAGCTTTAATACGGGCCTTAACACGGCTGTTCTTTTCTACCTGTTTCGTCTTGCCACCGTAGTAGTAGATACGCTCACCATCTCTTACTACCGCCTGGTCACCGCCTCGTCCCAAAGCCAGTTCTAACGCCAGACGGGCGCTTTCTGCATTCTTCGCATAATCGTCGCCAACGCCGATACCGATACTTAAGGTAACTGGAATTTCCGTTCCCGTATCGATGGCTTTTACTTCATCCAGCACATCAAACTTATCCCGCTGGAAGTTGGAAAGATATTTCCGCTTAAATGCTACAAAGTAGCGGTCTTTTTCCATCTTGCGGACGATGCCGCCTACGTTCTGGAAATAGGTGCTGACCGCCCGGTCCACCATGGCCACAACCAGGGACTTCTTCACGTCCGCAGTCTGCTCTAAGGTTTCTTCGTAATTGTCAATGTAAATCGAGCCCATGACCAGTTGGTCTTCCACGCCCTTGCGGACCATGTTCACGATTTCCGTTTCATCAAACAGATAAACGGTATATAAGAAGTCTTCCTTCTTCGGAAGGATGACCAGTCGTTCTTCTAACAGGTTGTAATCAATCGGAAGTTTCTTGATATGGAGGCGGTAGTTTCGCTTGTCATAAATTACGGAAACGTTGTGGGTAGCGCCTTCAAAGTCCAGATCTTCCGGATCTAATTCTTTAAATACGTCGCAGAGATTTTCGGCATCCGGAGACTCATCGTACAGTCTTCCAAAGTAATCGTTGTAGAGGATGATTTCGCCCTCCAGGTCCGTTACTGCGTAGGCCATTGGGAAATCTGCAATCAGTTCCCGCTCCATGCTTTCGTAGTTTCTGGCGAATTTTATAAGACCATCCGCCAGTCGCTTATTGTTTATGCTGAAGAAAACTAAGGTTGCCGCTGCAAATGCAACGAAAACAGCCAGTGAAATCAAAGCCGCCTTGGTGTTCACAAAAAATAAGCCCACACAAAGACCCAGGAACAAAATGCCAATTACACACAAGTAAACCACGTAGCCCTTCAGCACATATCCGATTTTTATTTTAATTCTACCGTTTTCTTTCATGACGATTTTTTACACCATTTTCTTTAACGCCTCATCTTGCATGTTTCACATCTAGCGGCGCCTCTTTCTTTTATTTTTAGGTACAAAAAACACTCCCCCATTTAAGGGTGTTCTGTGATTATACTACAAAACGCCAAATATAGAAACAAGAAAGTACTTGAGGGCTTTTTCTTTTTGTCCAATCTATCTTTTCTGCAAAAATATTGAGATATGTACGCACCCATTTAGCTATTTCTGCAAAATTGTTGAGATATGTACGGGCCCACTCAGCCATTTCTGCAAAATTGTTGAGATATGTACGGGCCCGCTCAGCTATTTCTGCAAAATTGTTGAGATATGTACAAAAATCCAAGTACATATCTCGACTTTTTGCGAAATTATTATTTTACAACTGTACATATCTCTTCTTTTTTGCAATTCTTCTATTTTGTAGCCGTACATATCTCCACTTTTTCGTATTTTCCTCGTCTCTTACGCATGTCCCTTCGGGACTGTTCCGCGGTCGTCGAAAGAGCCTCGTGCAAGCACGGGCGCTTTCTTCTCGTCTCTTACGCAAAAAACAGCTCCCTGTTCGGGAGCTGCTTTAGTTTTCCTATGAAATTAGTGAACTGAGTAAGGCATTAAAGCGATATGTCTTGCTCTCTTAACAGCTGTTGTGATTGCTCTCTGATGTTTCGCACATGTTCCGGTGATTCTTCTAGGAAGGATCTTTCCGCTTTCAGATACGTATCTCTTTAAAGTATTAACATCTTTATAGTCAATCTTTGGAGCCTTGTCGCCACAGAATACACAAACTTTTTTTCTTCTACGGATGTTTGGTCTTCTTCTTGGAGCATCGCCCTTGTCTTCTTTGTTATATGCCATAATCATAACCTCCTAAATGATTCTAATTAAATGGCAAACCCTCGTCTTCTAACCCATCAGCAATGTTCATGAAGCCTTCGCCTGCAACGTCATTCATGGAAGGAGCCGGATTGCGTGGAGCCTGCTGCTGATAACCATCCTGTGGTGCTGACTGATAGTTGGAATTTGATGATGCATTCTTGCTTTCAGCAAATTCTGCATTTTCTACAACAACGTCGGTGGTATAAACTTTAGTTCCATCCGGTTTCGTATAACTGCCAGTCTGGATTCTTCCTTCTACACAGATCTTGCTTCCCTGTTTGATGTATCTTTCGAAAAACTCAGCGGTCTTTCCAAAAGCTACGCAAGAAATGAAATCTGCAGACTGCTGGCTGTTATCACGTTTGAAACGACGATCAACTGCTACGGTAAATCTGGCTAC
This sequence comes from Lachnospiraceae bacterium, assembly GCA_024403615.1. Taxonomy (GTDB): domain Bacteria; phylum Bacillota; class Clostridia; order Lachnospirales; family Lachnospiraceae; genus RGIG5612. The sequence continues at coordinate 3,800 of JAKSRM010000022.1, read as the reverse complement.
TGGTAATGAACCATCCTGCGAGTATCTTATTTCGGGATCTCTCGTAAGTCGTCCCATAAGTATTACCTTATTCATAGTAACTCCTTTTTGTACGAGTGTTCAGTGCCATTAGATATTTACTCTTCGTCTTCACGAACTACCAAATATCTGATTACGCCGTCCATAATTCTGAGCTGCTGCTCCATTTCATTAGGACAATTTGCGTCATCACTCTCAAAATAAATGAAGTAATAATAAGCTTCATTCATTTTCTGAATTTCGTAAGCCAGTCTCTTTTTACCCCAGTCATCAACTGATGTAACAGATCCACCGAATCTTTCAACAAGACCTTTGATCTTTTCGATAAGGGCTGTACGTTCTTCATCTTCGAGTTTAGCACTAGCAACAACTGCTATTTCATATTTGCTCATGTTCTCGCACCTCCTTTTGGTCTCTGGCCCCCTGTGCTGCAGGGAGCAAGGAATATTATCACGGAGTAGTATTTTAACATGCGACTTTTTTATTTGCAAGTGGAAAAATCAAGTATTTTCAAGCAAAATCGCAGTTTCCCCCAAGCTCCGATTCATAAACTTCGTCCCGGAATAACAGAAAGACGGCTGTTACGCCGTCTTTTGTTCCCTCTCCTTAAAATTGTTTCAGTCCATACATTAGAGACTAAAACAACAGAAATAATCATTTTGTTTACTTGGGGAGTATATCATCCTTTTTTTCATTTTTCAATCACCATTTTGATACCTAAATGTTGAAAAAATCCTTTCTATTTCTTGACGGGAAAAAGCCGTGGATATAGAATAACTGACATGGATAAATCAGCTTTTCAAAATTTTATTACCAATAATATTGTAATTCTGGACGGAGCTACTGGTTCCTTCCTGATGGCTGCCGGAATGCCGGCCAGAGCCTGTACGGAAGATTGGGTGAGTGAGCATCCAGACGTAATTGTAAATCTGCAAAAACAGTATGTGGCTGCAGGCAGCAATATTATTTATGCGCCAACCTTCGGAGCAAACCGTCTTCGTCTTGCTGGTCACGGCTTGGAAGACAAGATTGAGTACCTGAACAAAACGGCCGTTGCTCTTTCCAAAAAAGCCGCTGGTGGAAAAGCCCTGGTAGCTGGTAATTTATCCATGGCCTCTGCGTCTTTAGTAATCTATGAAGACGATTATTTCAATCTGGTAAAAGAGACTTATAAAGAACAGATCCGCATCTTAGAGGATGCTGGCTGTGATTTGTTTGCCATTGAAACCATGCAGAACACAGAAGAAGCGAGAGCTGCTGTAGAAGCCGCTGTGGAAGTATCTTCCCTGCCGGTTATGGTCAGCATGTCCTTCGAGGAGAACGGTCACACGTTATATGGAGACACTCCGGAAGACGTTGCTCATATTCTTACGGAAGCCGGTGCCGATGTGGTCGGAGCGAACTGCTCTGCCGGTCCGGACCGCATGCTCCCGATCATTCAGGCGATGCGTCAATCTACCAACCTGCACCTTTTGGCAAAGCCAAACGCAGGAACTCCAGAACCGGGTCCAAACGGCACGGTTGTTTATAATCTGACGGAAGATGGTTATGCAGTTTCTATGATGCAGCTCATTGAAAGCGGCGCCAATATTGTTGGTGGTTGCTGTGGTACTGCGCCAAGTTATATCGAAAAACTTTGCTATCTTACCCAGAATATGTCTTTCTCTTCCATTCAATGAAAAATCCTTGAATAATCAAGCATTTTGATATATTATCAGCCTTAGTATATCTTTATATAATAATAAGGATAGGAAAGAGGTTTAATATTTATGAAAAAATTAGTGTCATTATTACTCGTTGCTGTAATGGCAGTTTCCATGTTAGCTCTTACAGCATGCGGCGGCAGCGATGCTCCTAAAGGCAGCGGCAACAACGACGCTCCTAAAGGCAACATCACTATCGGTATCCCGAACGATCCTACAAACGAAGCTAGAGCTTTAGAGCTCCTTCAGGTTCAGGGAATCATCACATTAAAAGATACTGGCGATATTGAAGCAACTGTAATGGATATTGCTGAAAATCCATACGGCGTTAAATTCAATGAAATCGAAGCAGCTCAGCTTCCAAACGTTCTTCAGGATCTTGACTATGCAATCATCAACTCTAACTACGCTATCGATGCTGGACTTACTCCTTTCGTAACAGAAGGAACGGACGTTTCTTATCCAAACATCATCGTTGTTAAAGAAGGAAACGAAGAAGCTCCAAAGATCAAAGCTTTAGTTGCAGCTATCAACAGCGCATCTGTTGCTGATTACATCAACAGCGAATACAAGGGCGCTATCGTATGCGACCTTACAGCTCCTATCAATGATGGTCTGGATGCATCTGTAAACTATGACGAACTGAAAGGTGAGAAAATCACTATCGCAGCTTCTCCTACACCACATGCAACCATCCTTGAGAAAGCAAAAGAAATCCTTGCTGCAAAAGACATCACTTTAGATATCCAGATTTTCAACGATTACGTAGTTCCTAACAACGTAGTTGAATCCGGCGAAGTTGACGCAAACTACTTCCAGCACGTTCCATACCTCAACGACTTCAACGCTGAAAACGGAACCCACCTTGTACCAGTTTTGGAAGTACACCATGAGCCTATGGGAATCTATTCCAACAAATACGATTCACTTGACGCTATTACAAAATAATTTTATCTGACAGAGAGCGGCCGGCTAAACTTGGCCGGCCGCTTATCTATTTTAAGGCTAAGCACTGATATGATTGAGATTAAAAACCTGACCAAAATTTTTAATACCGCTGACGGCGAATTACAGGCGCTTAAAGATGTGTCACTCTCCATCCCGGACGGTGACATTTTCGGCATTATCGGAATGAGCGGCGCCGGAAAAAGTACTTTGGTTCGCTGCATGAACATGTTGGAACGTCCTACTTCCGGAACCGTAGAAGTAGACGGCGTAAATCTGGGAGCCCTTTCCCAGAAGGAACTGAGAGAACAACGTCATGATATCACCATGATCTTCCAGGCCTTCAACCTGCTGATGCAGAGAAACTGTTTAAAGAACATTATGTTCCCGCTGGAACTTAGTGGCATGCCTCGTGCCCAGGCGAAACAGAAAGCGATGGAACTGCTGGAAATCGTAGGACTTCCGGACAAAGCAAAGGCTTATCCAGCCCAGCTTTCCGGCGGCCAGCAGCAGCGTATCGCGATTGCCAGAGCCCTGACCACAAATCCTAAGGTACTTCTTTGTGATGAAGCTACCAGTGCTTTGGATCCGAATACCACCAACTCGATTCTGGAACTAATCCGTGACATTAACAAACGTCTGGGAATTACGGTTGTTGTAATTACCCACCAGATGAGCGTTGTGGAAAGCATCTGCAAACATGTTGCCATTCTGGATGGCGGCGAAGTTGTAGAGCAAGGTTCCGTAGAAGAAGTATTTGCCCATCCGAAGAGCCAGGCTGCAAAGAACCTGGTATTCCCAGAGGGCGAAGAAGGAACTTTCGTTGTAGGTAATCAGGACGAGCATTTCATCCGCGTGGTCTACAACGGAGCTTATGCGGCAGGCAAGCCGATGATTGCCCGCCTGGCTTTGGAGAAAGGCATCGAAGCCAACATCTCCTACGCTTCTACCAAGGGTATTAGCGGTAAAGCTTTCGGCACTATTTTGTTAAGTATTTCCGGCGATGAAAACGCCGTAAAAGAAACTATTGATTATTTAACCCAGGAACCTGGAATTGAAGCTGAGGAGGTGGAAGTAAATGTTCAGTAATGCTTTTTCCGCAGAAGCTTTAACAGAAGCATGGGAAATTATCCG
>JAKSRM010000021.1 GCA_024403615.1 Lachnospiraceae bacterium | reverse complement strand
AGAAAACATTAAGATTTTCCTAATTTCTCACAGATTGCAATATCTTGGGGCTGAATTTTGGCAAGTTAAGAAACCCCTTGATATATTAGTCGTATCTGTTCATCTCTAAGCTATATTATATTTCGTTCTTATTTATTAAGCAATGATTCGCCTATTAAATCAGGTCCACAACCAGAACAATCATGCTTGTTTACCCGTATAATAAGATGGCATACGCAGGTGAGGCAATAGAAATGATGTCAAAAATCCCATCAGTTTTAACCTATGGGAAATAGATTGTTTTGGCTTTTTGACATTTACAGTGACATTTACAGTGACATTTACAGTGACATTTTTTAACGGATATGCTATGGTATTATCAGGAGGTTGATTGTATGAATTTTGGAAAAGAAAATGAAACTTTAGAATTCAAGAAAACAACCGGCGAAATTCGAGAAGCCATGATATCGATTTCATCGATTTTAAATAAACATGGAGTAGGCACATTATATTTTGGCATAAAGCCTAACGGGGATGTAATAGGGCAGGATGTTACAGAATCATCGCTCAGGGATGTTTCACGTGCAATATATGAGAGCATAAAGCCACAGATATATCCTGCAATTGAGGAATTGATTGTTGATGGCAGGCAAATAATACGTGTTGAGTTCAGCGGAAATGATACGCCTTACTCGGCATATGGAAAGTATTATTTGAGAACTGCAGATGAGGATCGTGAGGTAACGCCTACTGTTTTGAAGCAGTTTTTTATCGTCAATGAATATAAAGAACAATGGGAGAAAAGCCCCTCAAGTGCGAAAATAAAACAGTGCGATAGGACGACAATAAAAAACTTTGTGAATAAAGCAATTGCAGCGGGCAGACTTCCGGAAGGAAAATACTCATCAAATGCAGTCTTAAATCGTTTTGGCTTGATGAAGGAAGAATATCTGACAAATGCCGGAGAAACATTGTTCGGAAATACGCATCCGGTTACATTAAAGGCTGCAGTATTTGCAACAGACGAGAAACTGACTTTTCTTGATATGAAGATGTATGAGGACAATATTTTGAATCTGCTTCAGATTGCCGAAGAATACATTCTGAAAAATATCAGATGGCGGGCTGAAATTGTGGGGCTTGACCGAACTGAGACCCCGGAGATACCGGTTGCAGTAATAAGAGAAGCCCTGGCAAACAGCTTTGCGCATGCTCAATATAATTCAAATACTACGCATGAAATCTGTATCCATCCCGGAATGGTAACAATCTATAGCCCCGGAACATATGCCAGTACATTTAAGCCTGAAGAATATATTAAGAAAAATGTTCAATCATCCATCAGAAATGTTTCAATAGCAAAGATTCTGTATTTGAATAATTCTATTGAGCAGTTTGGCAGTGGATTTAAGCGTATCAGCAGTTTGTGCAAAGATGCTGGTGTCAAGTATTCATACGAAGCCACACCAGAAGGCTTTAAACTGACATTTTACAGGAAACGACTTGATAATGTCACTGCAAATGACACCGCAAATGTCACTGTAAACAAAACAGAACAGGCAGTGCTTACTTTGCTTGAGATGCATCCAAACTATACGCGCGAGCAGCTGGCCGATGCCACTTCAAAGACAGTGAGGACCATGCAGCGCGTTCTGAATTCCTTAAGGGATAAAAATCTCATATCCAGAGAAGGCAGCGATAAAGACGGTTACTGGATTGTATGCTCCTCTGTCAAGAAATAGTGCAAATGAAGATAAGCACTATATGCAACCAAACATAACAGGAACCTAAAAAATCCGTTACTTTCGGTTGGTGGAAACTAGGGCAACCGAGGATTACAATATTTTTATAAATCAGAAAAATGGAGGCGTTTATATGAGTGCTGTTGAAGTAAGGGAGTTAGTAAAACAGTACCCCTCTTTTGAACTTTTAAGGGTTTCCTTCGATGTTAGAGAGAATAGGATCACCGGATTTATCGGCCGAAACGGATCCGGAAAAACAACAACGATCAAGGCCATGCTGAACCTGATTCATCCGGACAGCGGAACGGTTTCTTTTTTCGGAAAACCGATGGTGATGAATGAAGCGGAAATCAAACAACGCACAGGTTACTCTACCGGGACAGTCAACTGGTATCCGAGGAAAAAGATAAAGGATATCGTTCAGGCCGTGAAAAGCTTCTACGACACCTGGGATGAAGAAGCATACCGGAAGTATCTTGAATTATTCTGCCTGGATGAAACAAAAATGCCGATTGAGCTTTCAGAAGGAATGAAAGTAAAATTCAATCTGCTTCTGGCACTTTCCCACAAGTGCGATGTACTGATTCTGGACGAGCCGACCAGTGGCCTGGATCCGTTTTCACGCAACGAGCTTTTAGATATTTTTACGGAACTCAAAAACGACGGCGTTGCAGTGTTTTTCTCAACACATATCATTTCCGATATTGAGAAATGCGCCGATGACATCGTATATATTTCAAAAGGTAAGATCGTTGCAGCTACATCCAAAGAGGACTTTATTTTGAAGTATTCCGAACCCGGGGAAAGTCTCGAAGAAACAATGCTTCGAATGGAGGGAGGGGTATCTCATGCGTAATATTATGCTCAAAGAGATGAAGCTCAGCGCCTCACCGCTCGCTTATCTGTTCATTTTGTTCGGCCTGATGTTTTTTCTTCCCGGATATCCGGTGCTCTGCGGGGCATTTTTTTCAACACTCGGATTATATCAAAGCTTTTTGTATGCCAGAGAAGCAAATGATATTGTTTTCTCCGTGCTCCTTCCGATTGCAAAGAAGGATGTGGTAAAAGGAAAATATGGTTTCGTTTGTATTATTGAACTTTGCACACTTCTTTTGATGACCATCTGCGTAATTGTAAGAATGACCGCTCTTAAAGAGGCACCGATGTATCGCAGCAACGCTTTAATGAACGCAAACCTTTTTGCGCTTGGTGCCGCCCTCTTCATTTTTGGGCTATTCAACCTGATCTTTGTGGGCGGTTTTTTTAAAACAGCGTATAAGCTCGGAAGACCTTTTGTTTTCTACATAGTTACTGCCTTCCTCTGTATCGGTATATTTGAAGTTTTGCATCATATTCCCGGGCTGGAACAACTTAATTCATTTGGCACAGAGAATATTATGATGCAACTACTCCTGCTCCTGGCAGGCATCGTGGCATGGCTTCTGATGACAGTCTTATCGTATCGGAAAGCTTGTGAGCAATTTGAAAAGATCGATTTATAAAGGGAGATGTTCGTATGTTGAAAGATAATCTTGCTATGCTTCGAAATATACATGGATATTCGCAGGAAGCGATCGCAGAAAAGATAGGTATCTCGCGTCAGGCCTATGCAAAATGGGAAAGCGGCACAACGATTCCCGACATTGAAAAATGCAGTCTGCTTGCAAGGGTGTACGGAATAACTTTGGACAGTCTTGTACGAACGGAATCCGTTGAGGGCATCGGTGTGTTTCCTCCGGCCCCGATAGGAAAGAATATATGGGGTGTTGTTACAATCAACGACAGAGGGCAAATCGTAATTCCCAAAGGAGCAAGAGACCGGTTTGATCTTACAGGTGGCCAGCGGCTGGTTGTCGGAAGTGATGAGCGTGGTATTGCATTGATTCCGGCAGAGATTTTTGAAGAAATCGTAAAAAAGGGCATGGAGTTTATGGCAGTCGGAAATGTTGACGCTGATTGATATATTCCCAGAAATGAGTGGCATTGTCTCAATCAATTGCGAGTGCGTAGTGTTGCTGTCAAAAGTAAAATCCTTAAGATAAAATATGTGTACAAGTATCATTTCCAATAGGAGAAAAACCATTGTCGGATGGAATCTGGATATTCTCGATATGGAATATCGGGTAAGAGAATCCGACGCGGGAGTTTATATAGAAATCAATGATGCTGCGGAAGGTTGGCTTCCGCTTTTTGGCGCGAATCGAAGAGGGGATTTTGTGGGAATGCCGACGTGCTGGCCCTTTGACGAAAGAAGCAATCCAACTGGCCCTGGGCATAATGTGATTCTGCTGGATATTGACCTTCTTACGGAACAAAAGACCCTTCAAGAAATTCATGAAATCGCAGAGAAAGAACCGGTGTATAGCGTTCCAGGCGTTACGTTTATGTCTTCTCTGTCGGATTCAAACGGTAATGTGTTGCATATCATTCCAGGACAGGGATGTAGGTATTACGAAAAGCCAGTATATCAAGTGCTGACGAATTTCTCCCCGTTCAAGATGGACAAAGAAACTCATCCATGGATGGGCTGGGATCGATATCATATTGCAAAGGAAATGTTGGAGCAAGCTTCCGATGACTTTGATGTTCCGGATTGCTTTGCTATTTTAAAGAAAGTTTCCCAGGAGGTCTGTCCGACGGTCGTATCCATGGTATTTGATGTTACGGACAGAAAGGTATATTGGTGTGAAAACCGCCAGTGGGACAGCATACAGGAAAAGGCTTTTGTTTAAAGGAGTAGAACCCGATGACGAAAATTACAGCAGAAGAATTAATGAAACGTTTTTCCATGGAGGACCATCCGGAGAACGGACAATTCGTGGAAAAACATTATATTCAAGAGGGCGAGGAAAGAGCAGCCTCTGGTTCCATTTATTATTATGTGGCGCCAGGGGAGAAGACGGCCTTCCATCGCATTGACTGCGATGAATACTGGTGCTATGTGGCCGGCGGAACTTTGGATTTGTGGCAGGTTTCTCCAGAAGGAGAACTGACCGTTACGAAGCTGGGCATCGAAGAGGGAGCGGAGCCTTTTGTCTATGTGAAAAAAGGCATGATTTTCGGCTCCCGTCATAGCGAAGAGACCTTAAAACAACAAGAGGCTTGCGGAAAAGAACCGGAAGGAACCTTCTTAACTTGCATTACGGTTCCACGGTTTACCTATGAAGGATTTGAAATGTTTACCGAAGAGGAAATGGTAAAGAATTATCCGTTGACCGCAGAGTTCTATAAATAACCAAAAGAAAAACGGCTTCGAAGAGAAGCCGTTTTATTATGTCTTAAAAATCTATTTATCATCCAAACGGATTTACACGGTTTTGCCAATAAGAACCGCCGATGCCTTTCGATAAGTGGAGATGGGCTCCATAGGATTGTCCGGTATTTCCAACCGCTCCGATGTATTGGCCTTGGGAAACATATTGTCCGTCGTCCACCCAGATATCACTCAGGTGCATATACTCGGAATATACATCGTTGCCATGGTAAATAACGATATAGTTACCGGTGTCGTAGGTCGGCGACCAACGGGCGAGAACAACAATACCGCCGTCTACCGCCATTACCGGAGTGCCTTCCGGAGCAGGAATATCGATACCGGAATGGAAGCTTCCCCAGCGTGGTCCGAATCCGGAAGAAACATAGAAGTAATCCTCTAATGGCCAAATCCAGGAACCAGAAATGGTCGGAGCAGAACCGCCGCCATCATCATCGTCATCGTCCAGCCAGCTTAAGTCGCCATCTAACTGGGCTGCCAGTTCCGCAATATGGTCTGCGTTTTCTTCCAGTTCTGCATTCAGGCTTTCCATGGCTGCCATTTCCCGATCCAACTCTTCCTCGGTAACTTCTAACTCTCCATATTTCAAAGACTGTAAATCTTCTAAAACTTTCCGTTCCTGATCTTGGGCATCATACAGCGCCTGAATGTCTGCCAAGGCTTGATCTGCCTCTTTCTTGTCTGCATTTAGCTGATTCAACATAGCCATCAGTTCTTCCTGCATGCGCTGGTCGTAGCGGGTGATTTCTTCTGTGTAAGCAATTTTATTGATAACGTCGCCGATGGATTTTGCGGAAAGAATGGCGTCCAAATAGCTGACAGAGCCGGATTCATAGATATATTTGATTCGCAGGGACATACGTTCGTAGGCATCGTCAATCTGGGTCTGCAAGTCGTCCATTTGCGTATTTAACTCATCGACCCGGGCTTGCTTTTCCTCTAAGGTTTTCCCGTATTCATCCAAAGTTTTCGTCACATCTTCAATCTGCGCATCTACCTCCGCAATTTCCGATTCCAAAAGCTCTTCTTTTTCTTTTAATTCATTTACTTTTTGCTGATTTTCTGCCAGTTCTGCCTGCAGTTCCGACTGCAAAGAATTTGCGTTTCTTAAGTCGCTTTCCACGTCTGCACCAGCGACCGAGGAAAGTACCATAGAAAGGGTAATTGCTATAATGAAAAGAGAAAGAAATTTGAATTTTTTCATGGCCTCATTATATCGCAAAAGGTTCCGTAAAGATAGCGTTTGTTTCTTGTGAAAAGTAATTATTTTCAATATAATAGCCCTATGTTAAATGTTTGTGAAGGACGGAAAAATGCTGCACGATAAAGACATTCGAGAACCGCTTTTTGATTATCTGGATGAGACCTACGGGAAGATTCGGATCTTAGAAGAGAAAACCATGGGTAAGTCCCGGGCGGACATTCTTATGGTAACCGAGGGCGCTTTATATGGAATCGAAATCAAAAGTGACGCGGACACCTATGCCCGGCTGGCTAGTCAGGTAAAGGACTACGACAAATATTTTGATTATAATATTGTTGCAGTTGGTACTTCCCACGGCCTTCATATTGAAGAACATGTTCCGGATTACTGGGGCATTATCACCATCGAATTAGTGGATGGAGTCATGGATTTTTACATATACCGGAAACCGCAGCCGAATCCGAAAGTAAAATGGAAACGGAAACTGGAAATTCTATGGAAATCGGAGCTGTCCCAGATTCAGGAATGGAACAAAATGCCGAAGTACAAAGAGAAAAGCAGAAAGTTTGTCATTGATAAAATCGTGGACAGGATTCCTGCAAAAATAGAGGAGAACAAGCTGAAGGAACAAGTCAGCGAAGTCTTGTTTGAAAGGGATTACACGATTTTTAACCAAAAATAAAACGCCGCCTACGGGCAGAAAGGCCGAAAAATGATTTATTATGTTGATTGTAATGCCAATGGAAATGGAACAAAGGAGAATCCTTTCCAGACCATCCGCCAGGCAGCAGAAATCGCTGTAGCAGGGGATGAAATTATCGTAAAAGACGGTATTTACCGGGAGGAAGTAAGCCCTGTAAATGCTGGAACGGAAAGTGCCCCAATTCTTTACCGGGCAGAAAATTCCAGAGGCGCTCGAATTACCGGGGCTGATATTTTCAAAGGCTGGGAAAACGTGGAAGGCGATGTATGGAAGCTGACCGTAGACGATGAATATTTTGGCGCTTACAATCCGTACAAAACTATGTTAAGTGGCGACTGGCTGGACATCGTAACCTTCGGTCATACGGGCGAAGTTTTCTTAAATGGCAAGGCCATGTATGAAAAGAAAACCTTAGAAGAAGTGAAAAATCCAGTCATTTACGAAGGCTCTTGGGATAAAGAATTTACAAAGCATACCTGGTTCACTTGTGAAGAGCCAGGCAAGACCCTTATTTATGCCAACTTCCAGGGAGCAAATCCAAACGAAGAATGTGTAGAACTTACCGTTCGCCGTCATTGCTTCTATCCGGAGAAAGAGCATGTAAACTACATCGCCGTAAAGGGCTTTGTGATTAATAAAGCAGCTACTCAGTGGGCGCCACCGACGGCTGTTCAGGAAGGTATGATTGGCCCTCATTGGTCCAAAGGCTGGTTGATTGAGGACTGCGAAGTATCCGATTCCAAATGTTCCGGAATTTCTCTTGGAAAATATTATCAAGAAGGTAATGACAATAAATGGTCCTTACAGAAATATAAAGATGGTACACAGACCCAGCGTGATTGTGCGCTGATCGCTCAGTTGGACGGATGGAGCAAAGAGACCATCGGTTCCCATATCGTTCGTGGCTGCGACATTCATGACTGTGGCCAGACGGGTATTGTGGGAAATTTAGGCTGCGTATTTTCCATTATTGAGAACTGCGAAATTCATAACATTAATAATAAACGAGATATTGGCGGCGCAGAAATTGGCGGAATTAAATTCCATGGCGCTATTGATGTCATTATCCGAAACAATCGCATCCATCATTGCACTCGTGGTGTATGGCTGGATTGGCAGTGTCAGGGAAGCCGGATTTCTTCCAACATTTTCTATGACAACTGTATGCCATACGACTATCTGCTGAAAAAAGAGCATAAGCCAGGCATGGGAATGGGCGAAGACTTATTCATCGAGATTGCTCATGGTCCAACTTTAGTAGATAACAACGTGCTTCTTTCCGACCGTGCGATTCGATTAGCTTCTCAGGGATGCGCTTTCGTGCACAATCTGATTTATGGTTCCTTAACGGCTGTAGGAAGAGGCGTAAAGAATGGAACCAACACGCTGGATTCTACCCGTTATACGCCAATCCATAGACCGCACAGCACTGGCATTACAGGATTTATGTCCGTATTAAACGGTGATGTAAGATTCTACAATAATGTATTTATTCAGCCGGAAATCCGTCAGGGCTTAGCTGACATTTGTGAAGGCGACCAGTGGGACGATGAGACCTTAGTTTGCGGAACCGTAAGCTATTCCGATTATCAGACCGAGGAAGAATGGAAGGCCGCTTTCGAAGGAAATCATTTGCAGGGCTCTGACTTTAACCGAGATCTGTATTATATTCCGCTTCCAGTATGGACTGGCGGAAACGTGTTCTTCAACGGCGCACAGCCAAGTAAAAAAGAAGAAGATTTCACGGTAGACAACGAGCACAAAGTTTATGTGAAGCTGACTTGCAAAGAAACCGACGAGGAAACCGACTGCATTCTTGGTTCCTGGACTTTGGAAAGCAACTATGAAGAGTTCCTTCCAGAGGCAAAATTAATTGATACCGACACTTTAGGCATGGCTTTCGAACCGGAAGAGCGGTTTGAAGGACCAAACGGCGAAGACATTATTTTCGATACCGACATTTTCGGTAATAAGCGAGAGAAAATAGTTGCTGGTCCGTTCGCTATTAACGTGGAATAAATTGTAAAAAAGGCCGTGCTCAACATACGTTCTCATAAATTTTGGCCGTAAATGTAAGGAGAAAATATGAGTGAAAAAACTGTAGCGGAAATTCTTTCCGAAGGCGCCCTGAAGGTACGCTATGAAGATTTAAGTGAAAGAAATATCGAAATTTCCAAGGACAAACTTTTGGATAATATCGGAAACCTGGCTGGCGGAGCTTTAGCTTTCGGCAACCGGGAAGTAAAACGGGTGATTGAAAGCTATGAAGAATCCAAAGAAGCGCCAATCTTTATGTTAGGCGGCAGAGCTTCTTTAGGAAACGCGGCCATGGTTAACGCCTTATCTTCCCGCTCCAACGATTTTGAACCTATGTTCATGAATCTGGACGGAGTCCATTGGCCATCGAAAGAATCCGCAACCTTAATTAATGCGACTTTGACTGCAGCAGCTGTTTACGGATTTTCCGGAAAAGACTATATGGCCCATGAAATCGTTGGCGAAGACCTTTCCGTAAGAATTATGGCAGCTGGCGGCCGTTGGGATTTCAACGTAGGTTGGGACAGCTCTTTTACCATGCCGATTTATGGTGTTTGTGCTCAGTTTGCCCGTATGAGAGGGTTGAATGCACTACAGCTCCGTGACGCTTGGGGCATGGCTATGGGTATGGTAGGCGGTACCATGTCCCACATTTATGACTATGCAACTTCTGCGAAATTAGGGGCTGGCTATAACATCCGTAACGCAGACTTTGCCACCCGTCTGGCAGCAGAAAACTTCTCCAGTCTGAATAATATTTTCGAAGGGGACCGTAACATTTTCCGCCAGTACCGTGGTATGGACAACGCCTGCAATCCAGACTATCTGACAAAAGACTATGGCAAAAAGTTCTATATGGAAGAGAGCATTAAACTGTATCCGGTCGGAACGCCGGCAACTATCGTTGCTTTTGCAGGAAGCGAGCTTTACGGACAGTGTGATGTAAAAGATATTGTGGATATTGAAATGGCGACCCCAGTAGGCGATTACGAGATGTACTATTGGCCAGCATACGAACCAGGAAGAGACGCGTTGACTCACGCCCAGTTCAGCTATCAGTATGCCTTATGTGCTCCGCTTCTGAAGGGGCCGTTCTCCGTAAAACATTATTCTGAGGAAGTTCTTCATGACCCAGAATTGTTGCGACTTACCAGCATCACTCGTCTGACCCATGATGAAAAACTGCCATTGAATCCGAGAACCATTCGCGTCACCATTACGAAAAAAGATGGAAGCAAGTTGGAAGTATTCAAGGACAGCAATGACTTTGATATGCATAATTATCCAACCAGAGAGCAGCTTTTGGCCAAGTACTGGGATCAGGTAGATGCCTATGGCTTGATCAAACATTCTACAGCAGAAAAGCTAATTGAACTGGTAGATCATCTGGAAGACATCGAAGACATGAGGGAAATTACGGACCTTCTGGTACCAGAAAACTAAGAAACAAAACGAATTCAAAAAATCATTCTCATAAAAAAAGAAAGTGCCCAATCGGGACGACAGACGGAGAGGCATTTTTTGATTTCACCTTTGATAGCAAACCGAC
>JAKSRM010000020.1 GCA_024403615.1 Lachnospiraceae bacterium | reverse complement strand
CTCCGCGAAAAACAAAGAGAGTGCTTGTAGCACTCTCTTTTGTTTTTCTAGGTTCTAGGAAGGGATTTGAACAATTATTGATTTCCCGATATAATGTAAATACTTGGAGGTGAAGACATGAAAAATAAAGACGTAGTACAGAAACTTTTAGACTTTCATCCACAGTTTCCAGCGGACTATGATGGATGTGATGATTATAAATGCGGCAATCCGGAGGACGAGTGCAAGGGCATTGCAACGGCACTGACTCCGACCGTTGACGTTATTCGAAAGACCTATGAATTAGGATGCAATTTACTAATCGTACATGAGCCAACATTTTACTCCACACCGGATTTCCCAACTTGGAGATCCAAAGAGCCAAATAAGATTTACGAAGAAAAGAAACAATTATTGGCAGATTTAGGCATTACGATTTGGCGCGACCATGACCATATGCATGCTCATAAGCCGGACTGCATTTTTGCCGGTGTAGAAAAATATTTGGGCTGGGCAGAGTACCGTACATCCTTTGACGGTGATTGGCCGATGGCTCACTGCTACAAAATCCCGGAGATTACGGTAGCCGGATTAGCAAAGGAATTAAAAGAAAAAATCGGATTAAACGGTTTAAGAGTCATCGGAGAGCCAGATGCGATTATCAGCAAGGTTGCAATTGTAGGACATTTACTCCCACAGTTAGTTCTGGAAGACGGATTGGATGAAGACGGATACTGGTTCGAGTATTCCACAAAAGTCATGAATCTTCTGGACAAAGGTGCAGACGCAATTATTCCGGGAGAAGTTATTGATTGGACCGCTTTCTCTTATATACGAGATGCGGTAATGTTGGGGAAAAATAAGGCAGCGTTTAATATTGGACATTTTGGAATGGAAGAACTGGGCATGAAATATGCAGCAGAGTATATCAGCGACTTGGTAGAAAATCAGGTACCGGTACACTACATCCCTTCCGGAGACATGTACCGATTTGATATGTAGCAGTTTTTGCAGAAAGGAACGAATATGGCACTTTTACAGGTTAATTATTATTCAAATGCTCTGTGCAGATTTAATCAATTTCAGATGATTCTGGCAAATGACGTACCGGAATTATTAAAACAAAATAGCGAATATTACAATCGTCCAATGAAGACCGTGATTTTACTTCATGGATATTCCGGAAGTAACATGGATTGGCTGACAGGTTCCAACGTAAATGAACTGGCAGTAAAATATAATCTGGCAATCGTTATGCCAAATGCAGACAACAGCTTTTATCTGAATGCGCCAGGTGCAGGAAACAAATATCAGGATTTGATTGAAGTAGATTTAATCAATTATCTGCGGAATACCTTCGGCTTGGCAAAGACTCCGGAAGATACCATCATTGGAGGCCTTTCTATGGGCGGTTTTGGAGCAATCCGTTTTGGACTTCATCGCCCAGACCTTTTTGGAAAAATGTTTGGTCTGTCCTCTGCAATGATTGTAAATGAAATTTCCCAGATGCCAGCAGATGCAGAAGGAAATGCCATTGCAGACAGAACCTATTATGAGAATGTCTTTGGCGACTTAAGCAAATTAAAAGAAAGCGAAAATGATCCAGAGTTCCTCGTAAAACAACGACTTACCAAAGGTGAGAAAATCCAGCCAATCTATATGGCTTGCGGAACAGAAGATTTCCTCCTTGGCTACAATCGTGATTTCTACAACTTCCTGAAAGAAAATGGCGTAGATGTTGAAATGCATGAGAGCACAGGAATCCATGAGTGGAAATTCTGGAATGAATATTTAGAGCCGTCTCTTCGCTGGGCATTAGAATTGGACAAATAAATGATTAACGAGATATTGAATCAAATAGAAAACTGGATACCGCCACAGCTTCCGGAGAGCATGACGTGGGACGATGTGCCAAAAGGAGACATGCCAGGAGACAAAGTGAGCATTACGGATGTCCATATAGAACGGGCAGAAGTTTTGTTTCCATTAATTGTGAATGAAATAAAAAAGCTGGTGGAATCCGGTCAAGAAAAATTTGTCGTAGGCATTTGCGGAGGTTCCGGCGCTGGAAAGTCCGGAGCCGCTGTGGTACTGTCCTGGTATTTTAATGAATTGGGAATTGGCTGCTATAATATGTCCGGCGACAATTATCCAAGAAGAATTCCGAAAGACAATGACGCGGAGCGGATTCGCGTTTATGAAGAAGGCGGCATAGAAGCGCTAGAAGCGTATCTGGGTTCTGATCAGGAAATCTGTTTTGAGGAAGTTTCAGAGGTTCTTGAAAAATTCAAAGCGGGAGAACCAATGATTGCCCTTCGGCGCATGGGAAGAGAAGAAGGAGAACTTTGGTACGACGAGATTGATTTTTCTAATATTCGGGTACTGATTATCGAATGGACCCATGCCAACAGCGATAACTTTACTGGCGTGGACATTCCGGTACTGTTAAACAGTACGCCTTTGGAAACCATGGAGTATCGCGTGCGACGCAATCGAGATGCGGCTGCAGATAGTCCTTTTGTTACCATGGTACTGACCTTGGAACAAAAGAAAATTCAAAAGCAGGCCAGAAAGGCAAAAATTATTCTGTCACGTCAGGGACAGATTTTAAGCTATGACGAATACAAGGATTTAATGGGAGACTAGATGAACAACAAGCCGATGCTCAATTGCTATCCAGATAGTTTGGGCGGAACTTTAAGTGATATAGCAGAACTTTTGCAATCACAAGATTTGAAGGATTGCTTTTCTTCCCTTTACCTTTTACCAAGCTTGTATCATTATGACATGGACCGTGGGTTCAGTGTTGTGGATTATGACTTAAATGAAAGTCTGGCTCGTCCGGAGGATTTGGAAAAAATAAAATCTTTGGGAATTGAGTTGAAATTGGATTTTGTTTTAAATCACGCCTCCGCTCAATCCAAGCAATTTCAAGATGTTGTCCAAAAAGGAGAAGCATCCGAATATAAAGATTTCTTCATTAATTGGAATGAGTTTTGGGAAGGCTGCGGAGAACGAACCGAAGAAGGTTACATTAAACCGGACCCGAATTATATAGAAAACATGTTTTTCCGTAAGCCAGGGCTCCCGTTGCTGATGGTAGATTCGGTCCCTTTTTGGAACACGTTTTATCAGGAAGTACTAGACGAGAACGGAAAGAAAAAATATCTTGGCCAAATGGACTTAAATATCAAGTCCGACAAGGTGTGGGAGTTTTACAAAGAAACCTTGGAAAAACTTGCATCCTATGGAGCCAAGATTATCCGGCTCGACGCCTTTGCCTATGCTTCCAAAGAGCAGGGGAAAAAGAACTTTTTTAACGAGCCGGAAACTTGGGACTTGCTGGAAAAAGTCCAGAAGGTAGCAGAAGGCTGTAGAACCTTCGAAAAAGGCGAGCAGGAAAAAATGGAATTGCTTCCGGAAATTCATGCTAGCTATGAAGAAGGAATCTATGAGCAAATTGCCGAGAAAGGTTATATGACCTATGATTTCTTTTTGCCGGGATTGATTATTGATGCCTTAGAACATCACGATGGAAGCACGTTGAAACAGTGGGCAGACGAACTCATCCATAAAAAAATAAAAACCGTAAATATGCTGGGATGCCATGATGGAATTCCGCTGTTGGATCTGAAGGGACTCGTACCGGAAGAAAGAATTGACGCTCTGATTGAAAAAATCGTAGGCAGAGGTGGACTGATTAAAAATCTGGAAAACGTCCAGAAAGACAAAAATATATACTATCAGGTAAATGCTACGTACTTCAGCGCCTTAGGAGAAGACGAGAAAAAGTTGCTTGCAGCGAGAGCCTTGCAAGTGTTCTTTCCGGGAAAACCTCAAGTGTGGTACTTAGACTTATTTGCAGGAAAAAATGATTATGTAGCAGTAGCTGCTAGCGGAACTGCAGGCCATAAAGAAATTAACCGGACGAATCTTTCCAAGGAACAGATCGCAGAAGGCCTTACGACGCCAATCGTAAAAAAACAGCTGGAGCTGCTTCGGTTCCGCAATGAGAACCCGGCCTTTTCCTTTGACAGCGAAATCAACGTGAGCTGTAATGGAGAAGAGATGACCTTTGTGTGGTCTCATGGAGAGCACCAGGCAAAGTTAGAAATTAATTTAAGAACCTACGATTTCCGAATGATATCGTAGCAACAGTTTAGGAGATTCGACCATGAAAAAATATAGTATCGAAGAACAGTCCTTAGCCTTCGATAAAGTACTGGTTCCAGACGACTGCGTAAAAGGAGTTGTGCAGCGCGATGGAAAAACCTATTTACAGATTAAGGCGCCAGAGGCAAAAGAAGTTGCCTTCGTTATCAAAGAAGTAAAGACTCCATGTGTAAAAGACGAAGACGGCGTGTGGTCCGTAGAATATCCAATGAAGGATGGCTTTAGTTATGTACAGCTTTTAATCGACGATACGCCGGTGATTACTCCTTGCCTGCCGATTTCCTATGGTTATAGCAGACCTTACAATTACGTGGCATTAGAAACCGAAGAGGACTTCTTTGAAATTCGTAACGTGCCTCATGGTTCGGTCCGCAAAGAATATTTCTTCTCAAAAGTGACTGATTCCTGGGAGTGCTGCACGATTTATACGCCTTATGAATATGAAACAGAAAAAGACAAAGTTTATCCGGTCCTGTATTTACAGCATGGACAAGGAGAAAATGAAGTAGGCTGGACGGCTTCTGGCAAAGTCCATTTTATTATGGACAATCTGATTGCAGAGAAAAAGGCAAATCCATTTATTATCGTTATGAGCAACGGTATGGTGCAGACGGAAGTTGACGGTGAGACGGTAGTCGATTTTCAACTTTTTGAGAAACAGCTGCTTACGGACATTATTCCATTTGTAGAAAGCAAGTTCCGAGTAGGAAAAACGAAAGACATGCGTGCCATGGCAGGCTTATCCATGGGCTCCATGCAGACCAGCGTTATCGGAATGAAACATCCGGATCTCTTCTGCGCCCTGGGCGTGTTCAGCGGATTTGTCACCGATATTCTGCAGGGCGGTGTGCTGGATAAAATTAACCGTGGACCGAGCGATAACATTCATTTGAAAATATTAGATGACCCGGAAAACTTTGCTCAGCAATTTAAGGTGTTCTTCCGCGCAATTGGCGAAGAGGACCCATTTCTACCGTTCTTCAAAAAGGACGACGTCCTGCTGGAAGAAAAAAATATAAAACACACGAGAGTAATATACTGTGGAAGTCATGAATGGAATACTTGGAGAAGGTGCATTCGGGATTTCGCACAGATGATATTTAAGGAGGATTAACATGTCGTTTTTTGAAATGTCTTATATTTCCAGAGCTTTGCTCCGGGAAGTCCATGTGAAGGTTATTCTGCCAACAGATAAGATGGCAGGCAACTGGGAGCCACCATTCCGTACCCTTTATATGTTACCAGGTTACACGGCAACTGCGATGCAGCTGATTACTTACCTGGGCCTTCGTGGAGAGGCAGAACTGAAAGGTATGGCAATCGTACTTCCTGACGGCGAAAACTTTTTCTATCAGGATGTGCCGGGCCAGATGACTCTTTACAGTACCTTCGTAGGAAAGGAACTGGTAGAGGAAACCAGAAATACCTTCCCACTTTCCCGTAAAAGAGAAGATACTTTTATTGGCGGTATTTCCCTTGGCGGATATGGCGCTCTTTACAACGGCTTGAAATACCGTGATACCTTCAGCAAGGTGGCATTATTCTCGCCATCGGTAGATCCGTATGATTTGACTCACCGTGGTATTCCTTCCTTCAGCGAAGAACAGTTCGATCGTTTCTTTGGAGGCAAAGAGGCGTATGAAAACAGCGAAGCCAATGCAGTGAAACAGTGGGTAACCGTTCCGGAAGAAGGAAGACCGGAACTGTTTATGTGCTGCGGTACCGACGATGGCCTTGTTTATCCAGAAGTAAAACCGTTTGAGGACAGCTTAGTGGCAGCAGGTGTGAAACATGTTTACCGAGAAGGACCAGGAAATCATGAGATGTATTTTTGGCAGACCATGTTGGACCCAGCTTTCTCCTTCTTGGCTGGCATTGAGGAAGGCACAAAGGACAAATTGGTAGCACCTTTTTAATTAATACATAAAGGGAAAAATGAATTATCAAGTGGAATGTACCGGAGAGGGTACCTGGATTATTAAAGAGGGCGAAGGAATGGCATGTGCATACATGTATCTTTTGTGTGGCAGCGAGAAAGCCGTACTTTTAGATACTGGCTTTGGCAGCATTCCTTTGGATGAAATCTGTAAAAGCCTGACAGAGTTGCCGATCGAAGTAATTTTAACACATGGTCATTTTGATCATATCGGTGGCAGCGGACTTTTTGAAAAGGTATATATGTCCCCACTTGATGCGAAAATTTATGAAATTCATTCCGACCCGAAACTTCGAAGAAATTTTTGTAAAGACCTTATGAATCCAGTGGCGGAAAAACTTCTGCCACTGGAGGAACTGGCTTATAGCACTGGAGAACTCTCTTTTGATTCTACTATGGGAAAAACCATTTCCTTTGATTTGGGCGGACGCAAGCTGGCCATCTTTTCTACTCCGGGACATACACCAGGTTCCATTTGCGTTCTTGATGAAAGCCGCAGAGCATTATATACTGCCGATGCCTGCTGCAAAGCCCATGTATTATTGCAAACCTATAATGAGGGAACTTCCAAAGAAGAAATGCAGGATGTTTCTCAAGTGCTGGATATCTATGAAACGTCTTTGCAGAGAATGTTGAGTATTCAAAATCAATATGATATTACCTGGCCTTGTCATCACAGCATTCCGGGTAAGACGGACGTGATAGAAGACTTTGTGGAAGCGGTTCGGCTTTTACGAAAAGGCGAATTGGAAGTCCGAGAGTTTCAGGGCCTGGGAGGCAAAACAAAATTAGCAGAATATAAAGAGATTGGAATTGAATTCGAAGGGTAGAGCCTCCAAAATCATAGGCTTTTGTTTTTCTACACGTACAATCTTGGTAACAAATTCTGCTTTTTTATAAGAATTTTATTTCTAGTAATTTCTTTATTTACACCACACAAAAATCGGCTATAATATATGTTACGAGATTTTCGAAATATTTTTACAATATTTCTGTTTTTGATGACCACAATACAGTCCTGAAGGGGCTTTGATGTAGTTAAAATCGATTGTTTGTAAAAATAAATTTCGAAGGAAATTATATGGAAAGGAGAAAACAGGTGGATTATACCAAATATGTTTTAAAAGATAACGAAGAACTTACCGCTCTGCTGGAAGGCAAAGACAATATTTTCGTTATCGCCTGTAACAAATGTTTCAAGGAATTTGAATCCGTAAACGAAACCGATGGTGAAGATTTCGTCAAATTCGCTGAGGAACAGGGCAAAAAAGTCACAGGTCTTAAAAAGGTTGACTTTTTGTGTAATCAGCTCCTGACAGCAAAGAAGCTTGAAGGAATCGTACCAGAAGGAACAGATTATATCGCTGTTGTTTCTTGCGGTTTAGGTATTCAGATTATCGCTGAAATGGAAGATCTTCCAGTTATCGCTGCCAGCAACTCACTGAATTACATTGGTCATCATGGAATGGCATTAACACAGAAAACCTGTGGCGCATGTGCACAGTGCTATTTGAACATGACCGGCGGTATCTGTCCTGTTGTTGACTGCTCCAAAGGCCTCTTAAATGGTCAGTGCGGCGGTGCAAAGAACGGAAAATGCGAAGTTGATCCTAAGAAAGACTGCGCATGGGAGAAAATTTACCAGAGATTGGAAAAACAGGGACGTCAGTGTGATTTCATCAATCAGGATGTACAGCTGCGTGACTATTCCAAGACAAACTTCAAAGTTGTTCATGATTACGTAACAGCTATTCGTGACAGCAGATTAACTGGCTACAATGGAGGAATTCATCCAAGCGAGAACAAAGAACTTGCAGAAGATATTCCACTGAAACCATTCCCAGCTCCAGAGACTGTAGTTATTCCAGTTTCTATGCACGCTGGTGCTCCAGCTAAACCTGTTGTTCAGGTTGGCGATACTGTTAAGAAGGGACAGCTTATTGCAGAAGCATCTGCATTCATTAGCGCAAACGTACACTCCAGTGTAAGTGGTACTGTTATCGCTATTGAGCCACGTCCACATTCAAAAGGTGTTGACGTAGAAGCTATCGTAATTAAGAACGATGGACTTGATACTCTTGCTGATTCCGTTAAGCCAGCAAAACCTCTTGAGGAACTGACTCCGGAAGAAATCGTTGCAATCGTTAAAGACGCAGGTATCACAGGTATGGGTGGTGCAGGTTTCCCAACATCAGTTAAATTAACTCCTGGAAAACCTATTGATGCAGTACTCTTAAATGGCTGTGAATGCGAACCTTATCTGACAGCTGACCATCGCGTTCTCTTAGAGTATGCGGATGAAGTTATCTTCGGTCTGAAAGCTATCATGAAAGCTGTTGCAGCTCCTAAGGGTATCATTGTTATCGAAGACAATAAACCAGATGCAATCGAGCTTATGGAAGCGAAGGTTGCTGACGATGAGACTCTCGAAGTTGCTACTGTTCGTACAAAATACCCACAGGGCGCTGAGAAGATGCTCATTAAGAACGTTATGAAACGTATGGTTCCAAGCGGCGGACTTCCTGCTGATGTTGGAGCTGTTGTTGCTAACGTAAGTACAGCAGTTGCTATTTCTGACGCTATTCAGAAGGGCATGCCTCTCGTTGAGCGTGCAGTTTCTGTAACTGGCGACTTCATGAAAGAGCCTGCAAACTTCATGGTTAAGATCGGTACAAACGTACAGGATATCATCGACTACTGTGGTGGCATCACAAGAGAAGATGCAACCATTAAGA
Source organism: Lachnospiraceae bacterium (assembly GCA_024403615.1). Taxonomy (GTDB): domain Bacteria; phylum Bacillota; class Clostridia; order Lachnospirales; family Lachnospiraceae; genus RGIG5612. Next base: position 4,419 of record JAKSRM010000020.1, on the reverse strand, counting down.
TGGGCGGTATGATGATGGGTGCTGTTCTTGAGAACACAAACGTTCCAATCATCAAAGGCTCTAACGGTATCATTGCGGTTAATACTGATTACACAGAAGCTAACGAGTGTATTAAGTGCGGACGTTGTATGGACGTTTGCCCAATGGAACTTGCTCCATTGAACTTCTATAAATTTGGCAAAGAAAATGATCCTAAGGCTCTTCTTGCTAACAATATCAGAGACTGCTTCGAGTGCGGATGCTGTCAGTATATCTGCTCCTCTAAGATTCCTCTGGTTAAATGGATCAAATCTGGCAAACAAGCAATCATGGAGGTGAAATAATATGCTGATTACCCAATTAAAAGCAAAAGAAACCATCGATGCATTGGTGGTAGGTAAAGCATTTATTCTCAATTGCTTCGGATGCAAGGAAGTTTACTTCCCAGAGAAATGTGCTACCGAACTCCAGAAAGAGCTTAGCGATGCTGGTAAAGTTACTGGAATTTTAACAATGGATTATATCTGTAATCCAGAAAATCTGAAGCTGCACCTTGAAGCTCGTAAAGACGAGATTGCAGCAGCAGATGTTGTATTAGTATTTTCATGTGGCGTTGGTGTACAGACTGTTGCTGGCCTGTTAGAAGACAAAAAAGTTGTTGCTGCTTGCGATACTCTTCGTCTTCCTGGCTTCCAGGGTGTTACACCTCAGGAATTTGACTGTGATCAGTGCGGTATGTGCTTCCTTAACGGAACCGGCGGAATCTGCCCAATTACAGCTTGCTCAAAGAGCTTAGTAAACGGACAGTGCGGCGGCGCTAAGAATGGTATGTGCGAAGTTGATCCGAACATGGAATGCGGTTGGGAAAGAATTCAGAAACGTCTTACAAAACTTGGACGTCTCGATATTCTCAAAAACGCACCAGTACAGATTCGTGATTACTCTACTGATGATGCTACAAAAGAATGTAAACAATCTGAATAATTTATAAGGAGCGATAAAATGAAAGTTACAGATTTATTTAAAGAAGGTAAGTTTGTTGTTTCTGCAGAAGTAGGTCCTCCTAAGGGAATCCATATTGAAGAAATGATCGAGAGTGCTAAGAAGTATCTCACAAAGATTGATGCTATCAACGTAACTGATAACCAGTCTTCTGTTATGCGTCTTGGATCTCTTGCTGTTTGCAAAGCATTAAAGGATGAAGGCTTCAACCCTATCTTCCAGATGACTTGCCGTGATAGAAATAGGATTGCTCTTGAGTCTGATCTCTTAAGCGCAGCAATGTTTGGTATTGATAACGTATTAGCACTTACAGGTGACTATACAAAATTAGGCGATCACCCAGGTGCAAAACCTGTATTCGATCTTGACTCTGTTTCTCTTCTGTACACAATGGGACAGTTAGAGCAGGGCATCGACCTTGGTGGACAGCCTCTTGAAGGAGAAGCTCCTACATTCGCAAAGGGTGCAGTTGTATCTCCATGCAGCGACTCTCTGGATGCACAGCTGGTTAAGATGGAACGTAAAATCAAAGCCGGCGCTCAGTTCTTCCAGACACAGGCAGTTTTCGATTCTGAGAGATATATCAAATTTGCAGAGATTGCAAAGAAAGAATTTGATGTTCCTATTCAGTTAGGTATCATTATCCCTAAGAATGCCGGAATGTGCAATTTCATGAATAATAACGTTGCTGGTATTTCTATTCCTGCTTCTATTATTGATGAACTGAAAGCTGACAAAGAAAGAACAAAAGCTGGTATTACTGGTACAGAAATCGCAGCTCGTATTATCCGCGAGTGTAAAGATTACTGCCAGGGCGCTCATATCATGACCCTTGGATGGGAAGACAAGATTCCATCACTCATGGAGCAGGCTGGTCTTTAATTCTTAAAAACTAGTGTTATAATTAAGACTGTTGGGAAGATTTTCTCAACAGTCTTTTTGTATTAGCGACGAGGAAAGTGCATCGTGCTTGCACGAACGCACTTGACGACCGCAAGACAATCCCGAAACGCCGCCTTGTGCGGCTTTCGGTGATTTATTTGGTAAAAATAGTTGCCAATAGAATACATGCTGCAATGGGGGCAGCAGAATGGAGAAACGTATGGAAACTTATTTTGATCATCTTTTTTCACCAATAAAAATTGGAAATATGGTTTTGAAAAACCGCATTGTTCATGCGCCGACAGATGTCAGTTCTTCTCATGCAGATGGAGAAGTAAGTGAGAGAGATATTCACCATCATAGCGAAATTGCAAAAGGCGGTGTTGGCATGCTCATTGTCGGAGCAACGAGCCCAGATGGAAAAAGCGGAAGACCAACCGTAACTGGCCTTGTGGCAGACGGCGATAATTATATTCCGGGTTTGGCGAGACTTGCAAAATCAATTCAGAGATATGGGGCAAAAGCGATTTGCCAGCTTCAGCATCCGGGACGCCAGGCAGCTATTCCAAGACATAATTACATGTCCTCAACCGACAGAGTAATCAAACTGCCTTGGTCAGCAGGACATGAAATCGTTTATGCAAATGCAGAAGAAAAAGGAAAGTCCGTTCGCGCCATGACGACCGAAGAAGTATTGGCAATGGTGGATACTTTTGCAGAGGCAGCTTGGAGAATAAAACAGGCTGGCTTTGATGGAGTAGAATTACATGCAGCTCATGGATATTTGATTTCGGATTTTATGAGTCCATACCTTAATAAACGAAATGACCGGTTTGGCGGAAGCTTCGAAAATAGAATGCGTTTCTTGTTAGCTATCTGCTCCGAGATTAAAGCAAAGTGCGGTAAAGATTTTCCTCTTCTCGTAAGATACTCGGTTGACGAATGGGTACCGGGAGGAAGAGAACTGGAAGAAAGTATTGAAGTTGCAAAAGTTTTGGAAGAAGCAGGAGTAGATGCTCTTGATTTAAGTCAATGCATTCAGGAAAGTCCGGGTGCAGGCTTCGACCCAATGCAGTATCCAGAAGGCTGGACGGTTTATGCGTCAGAAGCAATTAAAAAAGCGGTAAAGATACCGGTTATTAATACTCATACTTTCCGAAATCCAGATTATTGCAATCAGCTGATTGCAGATAACAAAACGGATATGATTGGCTTGGCAAGACAGCTTTTATGCGATCCGTATTGGCCAATCAAAGCAAGAGCCGGTAAGGTTGCAGATATTCGCCGATGCATTTCTTGTTTGGAAGGATGCTGGCAGGAATCTATGATGGCACAGAAAGAAATTACTTGTGCAATTAATCCTGCATGCGGAAGGCCAGAATTTGATGAACTGAAGAAAACAGAAAATCCTCAGAACATTGCAGTTGTGGGAGGCGGTCCTGCAGGAATGGAAGCTGCAAGAAGAGCCGCACTTCTGGGACATAAAGTAACTTTGTTCGAAAAGAAGAAGGAATTGGGCGGGGCTATTTTAGGATGCTGCATGGCCCCGGGAAAAGAAAAAATGAAATGGTATGCGGACTGGATCCGGAACCAACTGGCAAAATCTACCGTAACTGTAAAAATGGAAACAGCTCCTACCGTAGAAGAACTGAAAGAGTTTGACTTTGTAGTAAATGCAACGGGCGCGGTATCCTGCGTTCCATCTGGCGTATATGGAAACACAGAAAAAATCAAACCTTTTGAAGCAGTTATTGCGTGTCCAAAGGTGAACTGCCCATATCATCCGGGCGATAGAATGCCGGAGAAAGTTGGCGAAAGAGTTGTCGTATGGGGTGACGGATATCCTGCAATCGACACAGCTACTTTCCTTGCAAGCATTGGCAAGAAAGTAACAATCGTTACCGATTACAAAGAATTTGGAAGTGATACCGAAGTAATCCATATGTATGTAACCCGAAAACGTTTCGCGCAGACAGACGCAGAAGCTTTGGAAAGTAAGCCATATAAATATCCAGTCGATGTTATTGAGAATAGTAGAATACGAGAAGTAAAAGAAAACGGAATCGTTATAGAAGATAAAAACTTTGAAGAAAAATTCATTGAATGCGATGACGTTGTAAACTGTAATATAAAGGCCGATACTGCTTTATATGAGGAATTGCTTAAAGAAGGAATAATAACGTTTAATATTGGCGATTCTGAGCGTCCATCCAATCTTTCTCACGCAGTAAGAACAGCGGGAGAGTTTGTACTGAATCTGGATGATAAATTCATTTTTAATCCAAATGGATGCATTATTAAAGATGTTCCGCTGGAGTTGTCAGAAATACTGGAAAAATAATTACTGTAATCCTATAAAAAAACAGAAAATGCAACCATAAAAACAATGAAAAAATTGATTTTTTATGGTTGCATTTTGTAAAAGATTTGCTACAATAGATGTTGCCCGCTCTTGAAGAATAAAGAAGAGATTGGACGCATAAAATTTTTTTAAAAAAGTAAAAAAATAGTGTTGACAATCGGTAAGTCGGGTGATATTATAAGCAAGCTGTCGCG
>JAKSRM010000002.1 GCA_024403615.1 Lachnospiraceae bacterium | reverse complement strand
TATTTGGCCCAGTGGCTCAGTTGGTTAGAGCGCCGCCCTGTCACGGCGGAGGTCGTGAGTTCGAGTCTCATCTGGGTCGTTAAGTGCCGCAGTGGCGGAACTGGCAGACGCGCAGGACTTAAAATCCTGTGGTGGCAACATCGTATCGGTTCGATTCCGATCTGCGGCATGAAACCTCTCACTTATGTGGGAGGTTTTTTATTGTTCGGAATGTATACGCTTGAATTCGCGTTATTTTTAAATTTTTGTCCTGTATACTCTTGATTTGGCACTCATGATGTGATACTTTCTATCGTGCATTTATATATTATAAGTAAAGGATTTGTGGAACAGCTTGTTCTGCAAATCCTTTTTTTAATGAGCGAGTGCTATGTTATATTTGAAATTTGTATTAGCGTGGCCTTTCTGTAGAACAGGAGGAATTAACAAATATGAATAATAATGAAACAAATGAAAAGAAGAAAAAGAAAAAGTTGCTGATATGGATTATTGTCGGTGTCGTTATCGCTGCAGTGTTAGTACTGATTATTCTGGCTTTGACGAAGAAGGAAGAACCTATTGGCTCTTGGAATATGTTTAAAAGCGGAATTATGACGGCTCCGGAAGTTCCTGCCAAGGAAGCCAAAACGGAAGCAGAATCCAAGAAGGATGCTTCATCCGGCAAGGATGACAAGACCGATGAGAAGTCGGACAGCAAGCAGAGTAGCAATACCACGGGGAATAGCACTTCCAATGCAAATAACCAGCAAGGACAGAAAGATAATAAACAATCCGGAACGAACACGTCCGGAGGCAGCACCACGGGAACCGGAACACAGGGAGGGAACACTCCGGGCAGTAATACATCGGGTGGCGGAAATACCCCTGCATCCCATACCCACAGCTGGCAGGCGGTATATAAAACGGTAACCCATCCTGCAGTGACCGAAGAGGTATGGGTAGAGGACGAGGCAGCATGGGATGAACCGCAATATGCTTACCATACAGTATGTTTCACTTGTGGACTGGATTATGATGCAGCAGGAATGACTAATGATGATTGTTATTTGCATGAGAAAGCTCATCGTTTAGCGGGTGAAGGTGATCAAAGTGGTACCCAACAGGTTCAGGTCGGCTCCATCCACCACGATGCTACTGGACACTATGAAATGCAGATCGTATCCCAGGCATGGACAGAGCAGGTACTCGACCATTACGAATGCAGCTGCGGCGCAATTAAATAAATAAATCACACAATTTCATAAACCTTATCAAAAAGGAGACCTTGAGTAGGGTTTCCTTTTTTGATGCCAAAATTCCGTTATTTTTAAAGGGCTTGGGCCCGTGAAAATAAAATCGCGCAGGCATCCAGCGTATGGATGCGGAAAATTTCACGAAAGGAGAGGCAGAAAAGCCGAGATTTTTTTATGAGGATGAAAACAAAAAAAACCAGAAAAATCACAGGACTTTTCCTTGCACTTCTGATGGTGCTGACGCTGTTGCCGATGACGGCACTGGCAGATGACACCGTTCCGGAAGAAGGAAAAGAAGGAACAGCCCTCGAAGAGGGCGCCGGGACAACTGCCCCGGAAACCGAGGAGGAAATGACGGAGATCATTAAGGATGGTCCTTACCGCATTACCTTCGACAGCAACGGAAACGGAACCGTCGGTCTGGAGAACTACGGCAACGGGGAACTCGCCTTTGACGCAGGAATGTCCCTGCAGGCAGTGGCATTCCCGGAGGAAGGTTTCCACCTGGAAGACCTGTCCATCATTGACCGCGAGGGCAACGTTCTGGAAGATGCAGCAATGCCTGCACAGAACCTGCGTTTCGCAATGCCGGAAACGGACATCACCGTGAAGGCAGTCTTCGCAGAGGATTCTTACGAGGGAATCGGCTGGAGACAGCAGGCGGCACAGGAACGCTTCTATCTCGGAAAGGAAGGCTCCCTCATCGGTAAGAGATACCAGGGAGAGTCTGCAGCAATGCTGGAAGCGATGCTGGAAGACGGCACCATCGAGGACGGAAGGGATTTCTTCTCCCTGACCATCTTCAAGAACTACACCGTATCCGACGTCCTCGGATTTACCGAGAGTTACGGAACGGACATCGATGGACTCGCTGCACTGGCCGAGGAAGGCGGATATTCCTTCTTCCGTGAGTTCGTGACCGGACGGAAGCTCTTAACGAGCAGCGGCCCGATGAACATCACGAAAGTCTCCAAATATGAGGATATCTGGTATGGAGGGTGGTTTGAAGGAAGCAGATTCACTATCACTGGACCATCCGGAACTTACAAAGCATACTGCACCCAGCACGACAAGCTAGCCCTTCCGACGAACACCACTATTTCCTATACCTATGAGAATACTAACGCCAATATGGTGAAACTCTTATATTATGGCTTATACGGACTGGGATACGACAGCTCCATTTATACGGCTGTTTACAACGAGTACGGTACATGGGACGAAAATCTGATGTTCATCTATACCGCACGTCTCATGAGCGATTTCCGTACACCGGGAAGCGCTGGCATGGACTGGGATCCAGGCTTCATAGGGCTCAAGGAAACGGTACTGGCAAAACCAGCACCACCGGCAGGTTTCAAGACCTACATCGCAGGAACAAGTGATAACTCCTTGCAGGAAATCATTTTCGGAACATTGGCAGAGGGAAAACTTTCTTTCAACAAGAAGGCCAATCCAGCCACCTGTGGATATTCCTTACAAGGCGCGATTTACCGCGTTTATAAGGGAACCTCTATCTCCGGAACCTTCCAGGGCTGGTTCATCACCGATGCATCCGGCAAGGGCTATGTTGTGGAACGCATCAACGGTTCCGACCTTGCCTCCGCAACATCCACCGAGGATGATGGAAAGTTCCTGAAGGGAATCACCACCAAGGAGGGAAAGACCTATGACTTCGGACGTTATTCCAGCGGAAAGGATTACATCTACTGCAAGACCTCCGCAACGGAAATGAAGCTGGATGCAGGCAGCTACTTCCTTGAGGAGTACCTTGCTCCCTCCAACGGAAAGTTCTACATCAACACCACCGGCAAGGGCGTGAACGTGACGGCGGGAAAGACCACGGCGGCAACCGACACCGACATTCCGAAGATGGACCCTGTCGGCATCCTGCTCACCAAGAAACCTGTGGAAGGAACCGGCGCAGTTCCATCTCTGGCAGATGCACAGTTCACCTTAGAATTCTATGAGGACACTGTTGCTGCATCCGCAGAAGACCTGGAAGGAAAGACTCCGACAAGAACCTGGGTATATAAGACCGATGAAGATGGATACCTTAATATTAAAAGCTCAAGTCTTAAGGTATCTGGCGATGAATTATATTATGACCAAAGCAATAGACCATCACTTCCATCTGGAACAGTAGTCATCAACGAAACACTCGCTCCAAAAGGATATTTCGTAAATGAGAGCACCTATATCGCAACTTTAGTAATCCTGGAAAACCCAACACAGAAAGGTACATTCCATTGCTACGAGCAGAAGGAAGGCTCCGACACATGGATAGACCTCGGAACACAGATGGTGGACGTTACCCAGGAATCTGACCTGGAGGCCAACATCGACGAACTCTTGACACCGACCATCGCAACGGAAGCCATCGATAACCTGACCGGAACACATGTAGGCGTAGTCGGAAAGAACGATACCATCACCGACACGGTTCAGATTACCAATGCATTCCCTGAAAAGGAATATACCTTAACGGCGCAGCTCATCGATAAAGAGAGCAGAGACGTCCTTACGACCGTAACAAAAGATTCCAAGGCTCCGAAGAGCAGCGATACCTACATTGATTACGAAGTCACCATGCCGGCAATGAAATTTGATTCATCTGCCCTCAGTGGAAAGACTGTTGTTGTATATGAGACTATGTCCTATAAGGGGAGTGAGGAGATTCTTGTAGAGCATGCTGATTTGTTGGATGCCAACCAGAGCATCTTCTATCCGGGCGTAGGAACGGAAGCCGTGGACTCTGAGACCAAGATCCATACTGGGTTTGTCGGAGAGGACTCCGCAATCATCGACTCCGTAAAATGCACGAACCTTGTAAAAAATCAAGAATACATTCTGAAAGGCAAACTGGTTTATAAGAATGATTTCACTGATAAGAACGGAACAAAGCATAAGGCTGGCGATGCAGTTGCAGTCAAGGATACTTCCGAAACAGAAAAGACCTTCACCGCGAAAGGACTTGCAGAGGAGACCGTGGAGCTTACCTATTATGTGGATTCCACCGTTCTGCAGGGAGCAAACGTGGTCGTATTCGAAGACCTTTATGTGAATGACACAAAAGTAGCCAGTCATGCAGACCTTTTCGATGAAAAACAGACTATCCATTATCCATCGCTGCAGACAATTCTTACGGAAAAAGATTCAGATAACAAACGGCTTTTACCAACCAAAGAAATCCATCTTACGGATACTGTTTCTTATACCAACCTGCTTCCGGGCGAAACTTACACCTTGACGGGATGGCTGATGAATAAAAATTCCGGGGAGCGCTTGATGACGGAAGACGTAGAAGAAGTTCCTTCCGTGACAAAAGAATTAATTCCAGAAGAATCTTGCGGAACGGAAACAATGGAGTTTACTTTCAATGGAAAAGACCTTAACGGAGCGGATCTGGTTGCCTTTGAAGTGCTGACTTGGAATGACATGGTAATCGTAGAACATTCGGATTTGGGAGATTTGTCCCAGACCGTATCAATTTATGAAGAACCACCAGAGCCACCAAGTGAAACTCCTACAACTCCAGATCCACCAACTCCACAGCCGGAAACTGGCGATACAAATAATTGGACCCTTTTTCTGGCAACCATAATAACGTCTCTGACTTTACTGGCAGCAGCTATTGTATTCATCATCAAAAAACATTCTTGAAGTATTCAAATCTCAACTTTTATTCAAAAGAAATTCTCAATTATATTTAAAAAATCTGTAACAATGTAAACGTTGACACCTAGATGTATACCATCTACCATCAACAACAGGTTCAATTTTTATTACTTGGGGGATTTTCAAACAAAAACAAAGGAGAAAATTCAAATGAGTAATATCGTTCCAAATGTAACACCGAATAATATTTTTAGAAAAATACAGACGCAGGATTTACGTATCCAAGAGGAAATCGAAAGGATAGGCGAACTTAATAAGTTACTGAGTTCCAACAGTGAAATCTATAGGCTCGCAGCTTATTCGAGAAACAATATCCGTGAAGACTTTATCAGCACAAATTGCTCGTTTCAGCAGATGGATGCAACTTTAGAAGATGCGGGCTGGTATCTGAGGGAAATTCAGGATTCTTTGATTACTTCTATATATGAGCTGATGATTCTGACAAAGGAAAGGTTAAAATATAATCTTTATATATCAAAACTGACAGAACAGGAGAAATTCCTATTAAAAAGTTTTGTTGAAGAATGTCCAATATCAGTTTTGGAAGCAGAATTACAAATGTCTGAAAGGACGATAAAAAGAAGAAAACAAGAATTGGCCAATCGTTTGACAGAACTTTTTTATTCCGGACGTGATATAGAAGAATTGATCACAACAAAATAACGTTTAAAAGCCCCTGCTGGACTTGAAGATTAAAAATCTCTTGCCCATCAGGGGCTTTTTTTATTTCTCCAAACAAAAATTGATACTATTTGATTATTAGCCACATATTGCTATAATTATTTTTATGAAAATATCGAAAAAGTTGTTTTATTTTTTATCTTTCACCTGGGGAGCCTTAGAGACCCTTTCTGGCCTGTTTGTAGGCCTTGTTTTGCTCCTTACTGGGCACAAACCTCATAAGTGGGGCTGGTGTTGGTATTTTGAATTGGGAAAGAAGAATTGGGGCGGAGCTGAATGGGGCTTAGTTTTCCTGAAAGATAAAAGCAACAGCACCCATTTAAAGAACCATGAGTTTGGTCATGCCCTGCAAAACTGCGTTTTAGGACCTTTTATGATCCTTTTGGTAAACTTACCATCTACCATCCGTTATTGGGCTCGCAGAGTATGGGAAAAACTCGGTCATACGCCGAAAAAAGCCTATGATGCTATTTGGTTTGAAGGCAGTGCGACCCGCTTAGGAACGGAAAAAATCCGGGAAATATCGAAACAAGAGAGAGCCACTGAGCAAAAGCTGAAATCATATTGACTTTTAACGGTTTCATTGCTATCATCAAATCTATATTTAGATGTTTACGGACTGAATTTGGGCCGATAATATCAAAATGTATGGTTTTATATTATAATTAAATATCGCCAGTATAATTTTGAATAGTGAGAGTAAAAAGTATTCACAGGCTCAAAAGTTTCTACCGCAACGCCAAAGTTGCGACTACCGGTTGACAATTCTGAAATTCAGAATGTGTTAGTTATTTAGAGCTTTACAAAATTGGCATTAGATGACGTAACACATTCTGATTTTTTATTGGCGATATATCCGATTTCGCTTTGGGGAAAGTGTATTATGAGAGCTTTAGAAGAGAAAATCTGTAAAGAAGGTAAAGTATATCCGGGCAACGTTTTAAAGGTTGGTTCTTTCTTGAACCATCAGATCGATGTTCCTTTTATGCAGCTTATGGGAGAAGAATTCCATAAACTTTTCCAGAACGAAAAAATAACAAAAGTATTAACGATAGAAACCAGTGGTATTCCGATTGCGTGCATGGTAGCACAGGCTTTCGGGGTACCTGTTTTATTTGCGAAGAAAAATCAGACGAAGAATCTTTCTGATGATTGCTATTGTACAGAAATTCATTCCTATACTCATGGAAATGATTATCAGGCACGTATCGAAAGACAGTATCTTACCGCAGAAGATTCCGTTTTGGTTATTGACGACTTTCTGGCAAACGGCGCAGCTTTAGTTGGTTTGATGGATTTGATTCAGCAGGCAGGAGCTACCTGTGTGGGCTGCGGAATTGCGATTGAAAAAGCATTCCAGGATGGCGGAAAGAAATTGAGAGATTCTGGCGTTCGTATCGAAAGTCTGGCAAGAATCGCAAGCATGGACCCTGAAACAGGCATTCAGTTTGTTCAGGAATAATTCCGTTTTTCACGGGCCCTGCCCGAGGAAATAAACATATCAAATTTTTAATTAAAAATTTAATGGAGGCACTTGAAAAAATGAAAGGTTTAAAGAAAGTTTTAGCACTCGTTCTCGTAGCAGTATTTGCTATTGGAATGCTTGCAGCTTGTGGCGGTTCTGAACCAGCTCCAGCACCAGCAGGAAGCGGCAGCGGATCAGCTCCGGCACCAGCAACATTAAAAGTTGGTTTAATCTGCTTACATGATGAAAACTCTACTTACGACAAGAACTTCATCGATGCTTTCAAGGCATCTTGCGAAAAAGCAGGTCTTGTTGAAGGCGAAACATGCTTCATCAAAACAGGTATTCCTGAGGGCGAAGAAGCTCAGGTAGCAGCAGAAGAATTTGTAGAAATGGGATGTAATTTCATTTTTGCAGACAGCTTTGGACATGAGCCATACATCATCGAAGCTGCAAAAGAGAACCCAGATGTTCAGTTCTCACATGCAACAGGTACAAGAGCTCATACAGAAAACTTAAGCAACTACCACAATGCATTTGCATCAATTTACGAAGGCAGATATCTTGCAGGTATCGCAGCTGGATTAAAACTGAATGAAATGATCGAAGCTGGTCAGTTCACAGCAGAAGAAGCTAAGATGGGTTATGTTGGTGCATATCCATACGCAGAAGTTAAATCTGGTTACACATCCTTCTACCTTGGCGCAAAGAGCGTTTGTCCAACAGTTACAATGGACGTTTTATTCACAAACTCATGGTATGATGAAACAGCTGAAAAAGAATGCGCTGACAACCTTATCAAAGGCGGATGCAAACTTATCAGCCAGCATGCTGACTCATGGGGAGCTCCATCAGCATGTGAAGCAGCAGGCGTTCCAGACGTATCCTACAACGGATCTACAATCTCCGCTTGCCCTAACACATTTATCGTATCTTCCAGAATCGACTGGAGTCCATACTTTGACTATGCATTTGATTGCGTAAAGAACGGCAAAGCTATTGACGCTGACTGGACAGGAACTATCGAAACAGGTAGCGTTGTTCTTACAGACTTCAACGAAGCTGTAATCGCTGCTGGAACAGTTGAAACAGTTGAAACAGCTAAACAGGAACTGATTGCTGGAACACGTCACGTATTTGATTGCTCAGCATTCACAGTTGGTGGAGAAGCTCTTACATCTTACCTTGCAGACGTAGATGATATGGGTGACTTCGCACCTGAAACAGAAGTTATTGCTGACGGATTCTTCCATGAATCAGAATTCCGTAGCGCTCCATACTTCGATATCGACATCGATGGAATTAACATTCTGTAATTATATTTGCTAATTTTTGGGAGGCTCTTTTTAGAGCCTCCCAATGTTGCTTTTATGAGAAAATATAAAATGGATTTGTGTTCCCTCATAAGAACAAAACACAAGATTTAAAGGAGTAAAAATCTTGAACGAGAAAATACCAGTACTACAATTAAGACACATTACGAAAAGATTCGGTGACAAGGTTGTTGCCAACGATGATGTTTCTATGGACGCCTACAAAGGCGAAATTCTTGCGTTATTAGGCGAAAACGGAAGCGGCAAGACAACCTTAATGAACATGATTTCCGGCATTTATTTCCCGGATGAAGGCGAAATATTTGTCAATGGAAAATCTGTTTCTATTAATGATCCGAAAGACGCGTTTGATTTAGGCATCGGCATGATCCATCAGCATTTCAAGTTGATTGACGTTATGTCTGCTGCAGAGAATATTACTCTTGGACTTTCCAATGAAGGAAAACTGAATCTGAAGCAAACAGCACAGAAAATTAATGAAATTTGCGAAAGATATGGATTTGAAGTTGACCCAAACCAGAAAATCTATAACATGTCCGTATCTCAGAAACAGACCGTAGAAATCGTTAAGGTTCTTTACCGAGGCGCGGACATTCTGATTTTGGATGAACCGACCGCGGTTCTGACTCCGCAGGAAACGGACAAACTGTTTAGAGTTCTCCGTAACATGAAAGAAGACGGAAAGACCATCATCATTATTACCCATAAAATGCATGAGGTACTGGAAATTTCCGATAGAGTAGCGATCTTACGAAAAGGAAAATATATCTGTGATTATGAAACGAAACAGGCTTCTGCACAGATTTTAACGGATGCCATGGTTGGACATACGGTTTCTCTGAATATCGAACGTCCGGAACCAGTAGATCCGAAAGTGAGAATCAGCGTTCGGGATTTGACCATCCGTGACAAAGACGGAATCGTTAAAATTGATGATGTAAGCTTTGATGCATATAGCGGAGAAGTTTTAGGAATCGCAGGAATCGCTGGCAGCGGCCAGAAAGAACTTTTAGAGGCCATTGCCGGATTACAGCCGATTGAAAAAGGAAGCATCGAATATGTAGAGGAAGATGGCTCCAGAGATAATCTGATTGGAAAAGACCCAATGGAAATTGCCAATATGGGCGTTTCCCTTTCCTTCGTTCCGGAAGATCGTTTAGGAATGGGCCTGGTTGGAAATATGGACTTAACGGACAACATGATGCTTCGTTCCTTCCGGAAAGGCAAGAGCATTTTCGCAGACCGTAAAACTCCTCATGATTTGGCAGAGCATGTCGTTGAAGAACTGGATGTAAACACGCCGAACGTAGCGACCCCGGTCCGTAAATTGTCCGGCGGTAATGTACAGAAAATTCTGGTCGGAAGAGAAATTGCCAATGCTCCGAAAGTTTTACTTACCGCTTACGCTGTAAGAGGCCTGGACATCAATTCCTCTTATACGATTTATGATTTGATTAATAAACAGAAGAAGTCCGGAGTAGCCGTAGTTTATGTTGGCGAAGACCTGGATGTACTTCTGGAGTTATGTGATAAAATTCTTGTCCTCTGTGGCGGAAAAGTTAGTGGCCTGATTGACGGAAAGGATGCGGACAAAGCGACCGTCGGTCTGATGATGACAAAAGTGGGAGGAGGAGATATTGATGAATAAAGTTCCTCTGATTCATATTACAAGAAGAAAAGAATTACCATGGTATCGTTCCTGGGCGATTCGTGTAATCGCGGTTATTCTTGCCTTGATTCTTTGTGGCGTTATCACTTTGCTTCTGGTAGGAGAAAACCCAATTAGCATTTACGCTACCATGATTAAAGGTAACTTCGGTACCACCAAGAAAGTATGGAACATGCTGGAAGAACTGGCAATTATGCTTTGTACTTCCTTAGCTTTGGCACCTGCATTTCGCATGAAGTTCTGGAACCTGGGCGGAGACGGACAGGTTTTAATGGGTTGCTTAGGCTCCGCTAGCGTAATGATTCTTTTAGGCGGAAGGCTTCCAAACATTGTAGTGATACTGCTGATGCTGGTTGCAGCTATTATCGCTGGTACCATTTGGGCTGGTATTCCTGGATTCTTTAAAGCACGGTTTAATACCAACGAGACCTTGTTCACTTTGATGATGAACTATATAGCGACCCAGATTGTCGCCTTCTTCGTTGTTGTATGGGAGAATCCAAAAGGTTCTAGCAACATCGGTATTATTAACCAGGCGTCTCGTGAAGGATGGCTGCCGACCATCTTTAACCAGAAATATATGATCATTATCATCGTAGCCGTTCTTCTGACCGTTGCTACCTATGTTTACATGAAATATACCAAGCATGGTTATGAAATTTCCGTTGTTGGTGAGAGCGAATCCACTGCAAAATATATCGGAATTAAAGTTCGTAAAGTTATTCTCAGAACAGCAGCTCTTTCCGGTGCTATTTGCGGTTTGGTTGGCTTCTTATTAGTTGGCGGCGTAAGCCATACTTTGACAACATCTCTTTCCGCAGGAAGAGGTTTTACCGGCGTTATGGTAGCTTGGCTTGGAAAATTCAATCCATTCTTTATGATACTTACAAGTTTTATTCTGGTATTCCTGGATAAAGGCGCAAAAGAAATCACCACAATTTTCGGATTAAACGATTCCTTTGGTTCCATCTTAACTGGACTCATCCTGTTCTTTATCATTGGATGTGAGTTCTTCCTGAACTATCAGATTTCATTCAGAAAGAAACAGAATAAGGAGGTGGCATAATGTTTAGCTTTTTAGTTCAATTTATTCCACGTGCGGTTGTTCAAGGCGTTCCACTGATGTACGGATGCGTTGGAGAAACCATTACAGAGAAGAGTGGTAACTTAAATCTGGGAACTCCGGGTATTATGTATGTAGGCGGTATTTGCGGTGTTATCGGTGCATTCTTCTATGAGAACGCGGTTGGCGATAGTATGAATCCGTTCTTAGGTGTTTTCATTCCGCTGATGTGCACTCTGATCGGATCTTTATTGATGGGTCTGATTTACAGCTTCATTACCGTTACCTTACGTGCAAACCAGAACGTTACAGGTTTAGCCCTGACTACCTTCGGCGTTGGTGTTGGAAACTTCTTCGGAGGTTCTCTGATTAAGATTTCTGGTGCAGACGTTCCATCCATCGTTCTTTCCAGAACCAGTAAGCTTTTTAGCGCCACCTTACCAGGCGCATCGAAGCTGGGAGCGGTTGGTGAAATTTTATTCTCCTACAGCACCATGGTATATGTAGCAATTCTTTTTGCAATTCTTGCTGCTTTGATTATTTCGAAAACCAGAGTTGGTTTAAACCTTCGTTCCGTTGGTGAAAGTCCGGCAACGGCTGATGCAGCAGGAATCAACGTAGGAAAGTATAAATATTTTGCAACTTGCATTGGCGCTATGGTTTCTGGATTAGGCGGACTGTTCTACGTAATGGGATATGCCAGCGGTATCTGGTCCAACGATGCATTCGGTGACAGAGGCTGGTTAGCCCTTGCACTGGTAATCTTCACCATCTGGCGTCCAGGCCATTCCATTTGGGCTTCCATCATTTTCGGTGGATTGTTCATTCTTCACAACTACATCCCTACTGGAGTTAACCTGGCAAATAAAGAACTGTACAAGATTATTCCATATCTGGCAACCATCATTATTCTGATTATTACATCTGTTCGAAATAAGAGGGAGAATCAGCCACCAGAGAGTCTGGGACTGTCGTACTTCCGAGAAGACCGATGACAGCCGGAAGATGTTGACCGGTATTATAAAAACAAAAAGGCCCGCTGCGAAAACAGCGGGCTTGTTTTATATCGGATAACTATTAAATTATTATTTCACAATTACCACAACGTCTTTTGTTCCATGGTACTGTCCTAAGTCTAAGGTTACGGTTACCGGATATTTTCCTTTGGCGGAAGTATCTACGCTGCCGGAGCAGGCAATGTATTCCGATACATCGTTTCCGTAGCAGTCTGTAGCACCAGCCTGACTTAATACCAGCTCTTCGGAATATTCGGAATCTTTTTCTATTTCAATACTGTTAGGAACTTCCATGGTGAAGGTGTAAGTATGCCATGGATTATCGCTTACAGGGTCTGTTGGATCCCAGCCACATACTTCTTCAACTGTCGGAGGGATAAACAACGGAGTAGGCTTCTCCATTGGTAATACTTCGTTCTCGTCGTAGTAAATATATACTTCCGTTCCACCGGCACAAAGCTGGCCTAAATATCTTACATCGGCGATGGACATACGGATGCAACCCATAGAAGCATAATCACCTAATTTGTTGTATTCTTCATATTCGATAGTTCCGTGGTCTGTCTCCAGGAATGGAACAGAGTGGAACATAATATCGTTGTTAATTCCATCGATGATTCGGTAAGCGTAAAGGCCTTCCGTTCCGTCTGCCATGTAACACCATTCACAATCTGGGCCGATAATCCATTCGCCTAAATAGAAGGTACCTTCTGGAGTTTCATGTCCGTCTCTACGACCGGTAGAACAAGCCATAACGCGGAGCGGGGTATATTCGTCGCCGTCCACTTTATAAAGAGTGGTAGCGTTTAATGCGGTATTTACGTAAAGAGAATAGTCGGTACTGTCTCCAACCGTTGCCCATTCATCCGTAATTTCAATATCGTCTCTGGAGTAGGTCGGCTCCACATATTCTTTTGGGATATCGTCACTGACGGTTGTAGTTTCCGCAGGCGCTGTTGGATCTGCAGGCTTATTTGCTTTCTTGTTATTGCAGGACACTACAATAATTACAACGATTGCAATCAGAATGAGAACTGCCAGATAGGTTGCAATTCGGATTCTACGGTTTTCTCTTTGCTTTTTTGATAGTTTGCGTTTTCTCTTTTTTGCTGCCATTTATTTTTACTCCGTAATCGTGACTGGAATGTATTCTTCTGCATAACCGTTGCCTAAATAAATCGAAGCGTATGCATGATAGTCTCCAGGCACATTATAATCACCGTCAAATTCTATGTAAGCGTAGCTCTTCACATCGTTATTGTAGCAATCGATTATGGAAATTTTGTTATAAAGGTCGTTATTGTTGCTTCCTACAGGAAGAGTGATGGTTTTCGTATCAATGGTAATGTAGTAACCGTACCATGGATTTCCATCTGCAGGGTCCGTTGGATCCCACTGATTCAATGGAGCAATGTCGTCTGGAATCTTATAACTGCTCGGTTTTCCCCAAGGACCTGCACTGTCCCAGTCATAGAAAACGTTAACTTCCGTTCCCCAAGGCATGTTCCAGTAAATCCAAGCGGCGTCTGCAACACAAAGACGAATACATCCTAAAGAAGCAGGGCTACCTAATTTGTTATATTCACCGATTTCCATGTTGCCAGGGGCACAGTCCCAGGAAGGAACCGAGTGAAAGAGAATACTGCCGTTGAAACGGGTTACATACTGGGCAACGGAACCGTCAACCATCCAGCCCCATTCGTATTTGTCACTGGTGTAGAATGTTCCGGTAGGGGTTTCACAACCTTCCCGCCCGCAGGAACAAGCCATAACGTTGATTGGCGTACGGCTGCCATCGGCGTTATTTTCATAAACGGTTACGGTGCAGTAAGCTAAGTTAACATCAATAGAGTAATCACTGTACCAGTAATATTCCTCATCGCCACCAACTTCTTCGTAGGTCTCTGCTTCTGTAGCGGAGGTGGTTTCGGTAGGTGCCTCTGTAGTGGTAGGAGCGGCAGTAGTTGTCTGCTTTTGGGTCTCTTTCATGGAAGGAGATTCACTTTCCGGCTCCACGGGCTTCTTACCACCGCAACTGCATGCCATAAGCATGGCGGAAAGAGCGAATATTAAAACCACGATGATGCATTTGGTTAAAGTTCTTCTTTTCATTTGTTTCCTACAGCCTCCTTTGCTAACTTATCGGCCATATCGTTAAACTTATTTCCGGAATGAGCTTCCACCTTCTTAAAAGTAACAGAAAGGTCTTTGCTGATTTCCTCGTAAAATGTTTTGTATTTTTTGGTCCAGGTCTTTTTCGCTTTCCATTCTCCGGTGCACCATTTCGCAATGCCTTCGTAATCATGATAAATGGTGAGTTCTTTGAAGCCTCTGGCTCTTGCAGATTTCATGGCCTGGGCGGATCCCATGATTTCGCCGGCCACGTTTCTCATTTCTGCCAGTTCCGGCTCAGAAAAAGCTTTTGATAAAGTAAAATATTCCGGCTCACCGTTTTCATCGGTGACGCCGGTAAAAAAGACTACGCCGTAGCCAAATTGTTTCGTTGCAATGTTGTAGCTGCCGTCTACGTAAGCATAAGGCATGTTAAACTCCTTTAATATTTGGAAAGATAGGTCTCAATTTCCCAATCGGATACGCGGAGACTGTATTCATTCCATTCACGTTTCTTCGCTTCAATATATCTGTCGTAAATGTGTGGACCTAAAACATCGGCCACAAATTTGTCTTTCTGAACTTTATTTAACGCTTCGAACAGGTTGGCCGGGAGTTTTTTAATACCGCTCCGGGTCAGTTCCCTCCTGCTCATCTCAAAGATATTTTTATCGATGGATGGAGGAGGGGTCATTCCATTTTCTATTCCTTCCAGGCCGGCTTCCAAACATAAGGCTAATGCAAGATAAGGATTTGCAGATGGATCTGGACTTCGAAGTTCTATTCTAGTACTTTGACCGCGGCTGCTTGGAACCCGAATGAGTGGGGAGCGGTTCTGAGCAGACCATGCGATATAGACTGGAGCTTCGAAATCCGGTACGAGACGTTTATAAGAGTTAACAAGAGGATTTGTTACGATAGCAATGCCTTCGATGTGATGCATAATACCGGCCATAAAGGAATATGCTTCTTTACTTAATCCATTTTTGTCTTTTTCGTTAATAAAAATGTTTTTTCCGTTTTTGCTAAGGGACATATTTAAATGCATACCGTTTCCGGCCTGACCATAAATCGGTTTTGGCATAAAGGTTGCATAGAGTTTATGCTTCTCTGAAATAGTTTTTACTGCGTATTTAAAAGTCATGATGCTGTCAGCCGCATGAAGAGCTTCCTGATACTTGAAATCAATTTCATGCTGAGCAGGACCACATTCGTGATGAGAAGCTTCGATAACAAAGCCTAAATCTTCCAAAGCAAGAACGATGTCTTTTCGAGCTTCTTCTCCCAGGTCGTTTGGACCTAAGTCGAAATATCCGTTGGTGTCATAAGATTCGAGAGTAGGGTTACCTCTCTCATTGGTTTTTAAAAGATAGAATTCGCATTCTGGGCCTACATTTAATTCATATCCCAGGGAAGCTGCATGAGCGATGGCTTTCCGGAGAATGTATCGTGGATCCCCTTCAAAAGGTTCGCCATCAATACGACATACGTCACAGATTAATCTGGCAACTTTTCCATGTTCCTGACCCCAAGGATGAATAACGAAGGAGTCATAATCTGGATGAAGTGCCATATCGGATTCCTCAATACGTACAAAGCCGTCGATAGAGGAGCCATCAAAACGAAGCTTGTTATCCAGCGCTTTTTCCAACTGACTTGGAGTGATGGAAACGTTTTTCATAGCGCCAAAAATATCCGTAAACTGCAGACGGATAAATTTAACGTTTTCTTCTTTCACTATTTTAATGATTTCGTCTTTTGTGTACTTCATTTCTTTTTTCTGAAGGTGTCTGACAACGTGAACTTGAAAAAGGGTTTGGGCATTTAAAAGGGTTTAAATAATAATTGTAAGTTCACGACGCCAGACACCACAGGCCTCTAATAAAAACTGCCAGGTTACAGGGATAACTTCAGGTCTCCCTCCTTGATCCAGCCAATCTTGCGGAGCAGAAGTGATACTGCCCAAGAAACAATCGCTGGAATGATAAAACTGATAACGATTAATCCGATCCAATCCATTGCAGTAACGCCACCCTTAAGGCCACTGGCAATGTCATTTATCCAACCGGTGTAAACACCAATCTGACCAACAAATCCGCAAGTTCCCATTCCACTGGAAACAGCAGCGCCGTTCATCTGAAGGTGGAAGAGACAAGTCGCGATTGGTCCATTTACGACAGAAGCTACGATTGCCGGAATCCAAATTTTAGGATTACGAACAATATTTCCCATCTGGAGCATGCTTGTGCCGATTCCCTGAGCGAGAAGGCCGCCCCATTTATTTTCTCTGAAACTGATAACTGCAAATCCAACCATCTGTGCGCAGCAGCCTGCAAGAGCAGCACCACCAGCTAAGCCGGTAAGACCTAAGGCTGCACAGATTGCAGCGGAACTGATTGGAAGGGTAAGAGCGATACCTACGATGACAGAAACCAGAATACCCATTAAGAATGGCTGGAGCTCTGTAGCCCACATAATTGCGTTTCCAACAGAGGAAGCAGCAATGCCAATGTAAGGTGCCGCAAATACGCTCAAAAGACCGCCAATAAAGATGGTCACCAGTGGAGTCACAATAATATCCACCGGAGTAGTTTTGGACACTAATTTACCGAATTCCGTCGCGATAAGGACGATAAAATAAACTGCTAAAGGTCCACCAGCGCCACCGCATTCACATGCGGCCCAGCCAACTGCTACTAAGGAGAAGAGAACCAGTGGAGGAGCGTTTAAAGCTTTTCCAATGGCAACTGCCATGGCAGGGCCCATGATCGCGGTTGCAAAAGCACCAATAGTTATCAATAAATCAAAGTGACACTGTTCACCGAGAGTCTTCAAAATCGTTCCTATAAGAAGAGAAGCAAAAAGACCTTGGGCCATAGCACCGAGCGCATCTACGAAATAACGCTTTGGCGAAAAAACAATGTCCTGTTTTTTAAGAAATGCTGCGAATTTTGACATTACAGCCTCCTTTTTGATATCTTCTGATAGATTTTTGCCGAAGTGACAATACTTATATGTCATTCTGTCATAAATAATATGACAGAAAAATATAATAGTCAATAGGAAAAATGAAAAAGTGGCAAAAAATATGCCAAAACGACATAAATAACGTGACGAAATGACAAAAATATGACACTTTCTGGCAAAGAGAGGTGAAAAGGATCCATTCTGGCAACAAAATTATGCCAGAATGACATACTTTCGCAGACAGAATGACAAGAAAATAATGACATAACGACATTAAAATTATGACGATACGACAAATAATAAATAAAATAATGAAATATTGTGAAGAAAATATGCGAACCGTCATATAAATTATGTCGAACCGGCATAAAATATTCGTCACTCTGGCAAAAACGGGAGCGATTTCCAGAATCTTAGGGGAGAAAATGACAAAGCGTCAAAAATTATAAGACGTAACGACAAAAAACATATGACATTATGGCAGAAAAATATATAATAATGATGGAAAGCAATTAAATTATTTACAATATGTCTTAAAAACAATGACACATTGACAAAATATATAATTTAATGGGAATGCTATATAAAAAACGTAATGCGACATGAAACATGCGACAGAATAGCAGAAATTGATGACTGGGGATGGAAATTCTGCAGATGGCATACAAATCTTTTGTTTTCTGCCGATTTTATGGTTTTTTGTGCCGTTAATTCAAGTTTGCCCTGCTTTTTAGAGTGGAATTGCATACGTTTATACATGAACTGACTTAAATGTATGGCGTTTACCCCTACAAGAGGATTGAAAACAGATAAAATGTATGGCTATTTGCCTAAATTGATCAGGGTAAATGTCAGTAATGAACAAATTTATGTATTTGTGATGCGTAAAATTATTCTTAAAAGTTTTGAAAATGTAAACGTTGCAATGGAAAATGTTGACATATATACTTATTGCGCAAATCTTTTCATCTTTAAATTTTCACTACACATGGAGAATATATGGACTTTTATGAACAAGCAAAAAGTTACTTGCAGGAATTAGAATGCAATTTGATTCGATGCAATAAGGTTTTAGCTCAAATGCCGGAGGGGAGGCTGGTGGTACATTCCCGTTCGAATCGATTTGAGTTTTATTGTTATCAGAATGGAAAACAAACGTACATAAGCCACTCGGAAACGGAATACATCAGCAAGCTGGCGCAAAAGGCATATTTAACTCATTTTCAAAAGTATGCAGAGAATGAAATTGCAGCGCTACAGGCTTATTTCCGTGTACGGCGAGATCTGTCATCGCCCACACAATTCTTGAAAGATAATCCTGCAATCTCACCAATGATTGCTCCGAAGATATTTAAAGGAACCCCTGACCTGAAGAGCTGGGCTCAGGCGCCTTATGACCAGACGGGATTCCGCGAAGAAGAATTGACCATACAAACGGCACAAGGCCATTTTGTGCGGAGCAAATCTGAATGCATCATTGCGGACTCCTTGTTCGCCACCGGCGTCCCGTATCGTTATGAAAACATTTTGTTCATAAATGGAGAAACCTATCGGCCGGATTTTGAAATTTATACGATAAATGGAAAGCATATCATTTGGGAACATCTGGGCTTGATGTCAAACAAAGAATATGTAAGACGTGCCACGGAGAAAATCAAAAACTATATTTATGCTGGTTTCGTTCCGGGCGTTAATCTCATACTGACGGCAGATGAAAAGGACGGAACGGTTATCAATTCTTTCGTTGTTCATCAGATCATCCGAACGTATTTGCTTTGATGTAAAAAACGCTCCCGAAATTTTCGGGAGCGTGCAATTCTTAATAATTGGAATCCAAAACCTTCTGATAGAAATTTACTAGCAATTATCTGTCAATAACCTGGCGACCATCCATCAATTATCTAGGTTCCGTATTCGCCTCTGGCTTTTCGATTTTTCCCCAAATGATGCCGTAATAATCATCTAACGGAATATTCTGGGAAAGAATCATCTTATTTTTAACATCGGTATTTATATGCTTAATATATTCATCCAATGTTGCAAATCCGCCATTTTCAACGGATGGATAGGTAATCACCTTACAGCCAGGATGGTCAATATACCGATTCATGCCAACCTCTTCTTTGGTAGTCGTTAATTGGTCTGCCGGAGTAAATTCTTTTGAGGTAGCATCGTAATAACCTAAATCCGTCAACCAGCTGTAGTCGGAGAAGATAACCAAAGGTTCCGTTTCTGGAGCCAAAACATCTCTGCCTACCATCAGTCTGGAATCATAGTCAAAACCGAATAAGTTGGAAACCGTTGGAAGAATATCTACACTGTAAACCGGGTCTGTTACAACGACACTGTTTTCACCTTCCATTTCCGGCGTCCAGATAACTAAACTGTTATGAGAATAATCCGGTCCGATTTCTGGCTTAAACCCAAACAGGTTAATCAGATTTGTCTCAACGTCAAAATAATCAACATGACCAGTGTCATCAATTACATAATCATCGGAAAGACTGTATGGATAATGGTCGCCGGTAATAACGAAAACCGTATTATCCAGAATGCCTTCTTCCTCCAGACACTCCAGCAAATATTCCATAGCCTTCTCATATTCCAGGTTGGCAGCATAATAACTTAAAACGGTATTCGTGAAGTCGTAGCCTTTTTCCTTTGCCCAGGCTTTTACTTCCTCGATGTTCTTGTTAACAACGAAGTTGGTAGAGTCATATTTGGAATGGCCGCTTAAGGTCATAAAATAGATATTGAACGGGCTATGACCAATGAAACGAGGAATTGCATATTCCATCATTTCAATATCACTCTGAGGCCATGCTCTGTCACCAGAAAGGCCGACCATACCAGTGCCGTTTGCTACATATTTGCTGTAACCTAAATTGCAATGGGTCAGGTTACGGTTGAAATAAGTATGAGTGCCGTTATGGTATGCAATGCTCATATATCCTTCCCGAAGGAACTGATTTCCGATGGTCAGATACATGTTGTTTTCTGCCGTCTTCAGCATTGAGTAAAAGCCGTTGGAAGGAAGCATACTAGTCATAATCTGGAATTCACCAGTGGTAGTAGAACCGTTCCATAAAGGCTGATAATAATCTTCGAAAACGAAGCCGTTATTTACAAGGCGATAGAGCACTGGCATCAGGTCTTCGTCCAGAAGATATGGCGTGAAAGATTCCGCTGTTAGCTGGATTAAGTTCTTGCCTTTGAAAATACCGGTATATTCGTTCTTCTTGCTAGGGGTAAGACTGTGAACATAGTCATGGATCTTTTTGATATCCGGGTCCGTACATTCATCTATCAGACGATCGAAATCAATATCCATAATATTATATTCTTCTGGATGTTCCAGTACCGGAGGCTCTTGCTCAATAACATAAGAACTCTTAAACGGATTTCCGACAATACTGTAAACCGAATCCAGCTTGGTAGCTGTCTGCAAATCAAAATATTTTACAGCAGTATCAAAGTTAAATTCACTGGTAAGTAATTCCCAGGATGGGGACATGTTACATAAAGGAACACCGGCAGCACATTCAAAAATCGCAGTAACAATAAGAATCTGGATATAACCCAGACCTTTAAACCGTTTAAAACTTGGAAGTTTGAAAATAGCAAGACAGAGAACGTAAATGATAATCGGAGCTTCGAATAAAAGAATGGTTGGCCAGTTTCCGATGACGATAGCCGTAATATAATCCCCGGCTTCGGTGGCGACACCGTTGGCGCCACCGATAACGGATTGTGGTCCGATGTAAATATTAAATTCCAATCCGACAAAATGAATAATCATGAACACAACGCTGGTTGCCTGAAGAAGAATCGCTGCAAACCAATTATTCATTTTTTCACTTTTAAAGATGGTGCAGAGCATGTCCATGAGACAGCCTCCGGCCAGGGAAGCAAAAATCATGGACAACCACCAAATTCCAGTTGACGGCTCTTTTACTGATATGTTTCGGAAGAGTAACTCAAAATAAATAAGCGCAGCGGGGAATATTGCCGCGCTTATTATTTGTCTTAAACTGTAATTCTTGAAATGTGTAAAAAATTTAATTGCCTTTTTTTTAGACATTCCTCTGTAAACCCCTAAGATAGTTCTTAATTAATATGCTTTTTCTTCTTTTTCTAAAACTTCAACTAATTTGTCGATAGCCATAGCACCAAGATCCTGGTTCTCTCCATCATCACGACGACGAACAGAAACGGTACCTGCGTTTTCTTCCTGCTCACCAACAACTAAGATGTAAGGAACACGCTCGTTTCTAGCAGCACGGATCTTGTAACCGATCTTTTCTGCACGCTCATCCACTTCGGTACGATAGCCTAATTTCTTCAGCTTAGCTTCAACTTCTTCTGCATAGCCAGTGTACTTCTCGGAAATTGGAAGAATCTTGATCTGTACTGGGCTGAGCCAGAATGGGAACTTGCCGGCAAAGTGCTCGGTTAAGATACCAATGAAACGTTCGATAGAGCCGAAGCATACACGGTGAATCATGATTGGTCTATGAGCTAAGCCGTCCTGTCCAATATATTCTACTTCAAAACGCTGTGGAAGCTGGAAGTCTAACTGGATGGTTCCACACTGCCAGGTACGTCCCAGAGAATCTTCCAGATGGAAGTCAATCTTAGGTCCGTAGAAAGCACCATCGCCTTCATTGATAACATAAGCAAGGCCTAAATCATCCAATGCATTTTTCAGACCATTGGTAGCCATCTCCCAGTCTTCATCAGAACCCATAGAGTCTTCTGGACGGGTGGAAAGTTCTACGTGATATTTGAAACCGAATTTTGAATAAACTTCATCAATCAGTTTAACTACGCCTTTGATTTCGTAAGGAATCTGTTCCGGTGTCATGAAGATATGAGCATCGTCCTGGTTGAAGCAACGAACTCTCATAAGGCCATGGAGCTGTCCGGATTTTTCATGACGATGTACCAGACCAATCTCGCCGATTCTCAGAGGAAGGTCTCTGTAAGAATGAGGCTCTAATTTATAAACCAGCAGACCGCCAGGGCAGTTCATCGGCTTGATTGCAAAATCTTCGTCATCGATTACGGTTGTGTACATGTTCTCACGGTAGTGATCCCAGTGACCGGAGGTCTCCCAAAGCTTTCTGTCCAGCATGATCGGAGTAGAAATTTCCACATAACCATCGCGCTGGTGAATATGACGCCAGTAATCTAATAACAGGTTCTTTAAAGTCATTCCCTTAGGAAGGAAAAATGGGAAGCCAGGACCTTCATCCAGCAGAGTAAACAGACCTAATTCTTTACCTAATTTTCTGTGGTCTCTCTTCTTTGCTTCTTCAATCTTATACAGGTACTCATCTAACATTTCCTTATTCGGGAAAGAGGTTCCGTAAATACGGGTGAGCATTTTGTTCTTTTCGTTTCCGCGCCAATAAGCACCGGCTACAGAAAGAAGCTTGAATGCCTTGATCGCACTTGTGTAGGTTACGTGAGGACCTGCACAAAGCTCTAAGTATTCGCCCTGCTGATAGAAGGAAAGAACAGCGTCTTCTGGAAGATCGTTGATCAGCTGGACCTTATAGTCCTCATTCTTTTCTGCCATGATTTTTAAAGCTTCTTCGCGCTCCATGGTGAAGTGAGTAAGCTTTAAGTTCTCTTTAATGATTTTTTTCATTTCAACTTCGATTTCAGCCAAATTCTCTTCGGTGAAGTCAAAATCAAATTCAAAATCATAATAGAAACCATCATCTATTGCAGGACCGATGGCACATTTCGTAGTAGGGTAGAGTCTTTTGATGGCCTGAGCCATGATATGAGATGTAGTATGTCGGAACGCTTCGCGTCCAACTTCCTCGTCAAATGAGCATTCCTGAACGGTGCCGTCTTGTAAAATAACTTTCATTTTTCTCTCCTCGGTATTCTTTTTATTTTGTTTCTTATTTATAATAGAAAAACTACCAAGTAGGATACCACAAACGAATTATATTGTCACTATATAATGTGTTGGTTTTGTGTACAGAAAATGAAGAAATCATTAAGAAAAAATACTAAAAAGGGGAATATTATGGTAATATACTTATTTAGTCATAATATGGACATATTGTGCCCTTATACTACTCGAAGTGAATAACCGGATAGACGAGCGGAGAACCCATGAAAAAGACAAGAACAGCAAAACTCATAGCGTTACTTATGGCAGCAGTAGTTATCTTTTTGCTGTCTGGCTGTACCCAGCCGAAACCGGAAGAGAAAAATGATGTCATCTCCGTGGTAACCACGAACTTCCCGCTTTACGACTTTACCAAAGCTGTTTTTGGCGAGGGAACGGAATCCATCAACGGGAATGTTCATATGCTGCTTTCTCCAGGCATGGAGAGCCATTCTTACGAGCCTACGCCTCAGGATATTATCAAAATCCAGGACTGCGATCTGTTTATCTACGTAGGAGGAGAAAATGACGAATGGGTGGAAGAAATCTTAGATTCCATGGACGAACCGGTACGGACCTTAAAGCTGATGGATTACGTGGAACTCATGGAAGAAGATGAAATGGGCGAGGACCATGACCATGACCATGAAGAGGGCCATGAAGAAGAAATCGAATACGACGAACATATATGGACTTCTCCTGCAAATGCGGCAGTAATGGTACAGGCCATTCAAGAAGAACTCTGCACCATTAGTGATGAAAAGCAGGAAGCCGCAGGCCTTGCTTCTGAGGAGCCAGTTTCCAATCGGTTTCGCCAGAACGGAGAGGCTTATATTACAGAAATCCTTCAGTTAGACGAGGACTTCCATAAATTCTTCGATACCGTGGAGAATAAAACCGTATTTTTCGGGGACCGTTTCCCGTTTGCATATTTTACAAAAGAGTACGGACTTTCTTATGAAGCGGCCTTCCCGGGATGCTATGAGGGAAGCGAACCGAGTGCCGCGACCATTACCGGTTTGATCGATGATGCGAAAGAGTTGGGAGTAAGCACTATTTATTATATTGAGTTTTCCAATCACCAGATTGCGGACGTAATTGCGGACTCTATCGGAGGAAATACCGCCATGATTCATTCCTGCCACAACGTAACTCAGGAAGAAATGGATGCAGGCGTAACCTATATTGATTTAATGATGACTAATCTAAGGACTTTTACAGAATCGATGAAATAATAAGGTAAAAGGGAAAAGATTAATGCTGCAAATTAAAAATATCAAAAAAGAATATAAGACCGGCGAGTTGGTCCAGAAAGCTCTGGATGATGTAAGCCTGAATCTGCGCGACAACGAGTTTGTTGCGATTTTAGGACCTTCCGGATCTGGAAAAACGACCCTTTTGAATATTATCGGCGGATTAGACCGTTACGATACCGGCGATTTGATTATCAACGGAACTTCTACCAAAGAATATAAAGACCGAGACTGGGATACTTACCGAAATCATTCCATCGGTTTTGTTTTCCAAAGTTATAATCTGATTCCACATCAAACAGTTTTAGCTAATGTTGAGCTGGCTCTGACCATCGGCGGCGTTTCTGCCAAAGACAGAAGACAGCTTGCCATTAATGCCTTAGAAGCCGTCGGCTTAGGTGAGCAGATTCATAAAAAACCGAACCAGATGTCTGGCGGACAGATGCAGCGTGTAGCCTTAGCCAGAGCTTTGGTAAATAATCCGGATATTCTTCTGGCAGATGAGCCAACGGGTGCTTTGGATACAGAAACCAGTATTCAGGTTATGGATATTCTGAAAAAAGTAGCCGATGACCGTCTGGTTGTTATGGTTACTCATAACCCGGAACTGGCGGAACAATACGCTTCCAGAATTGTTAAATTAAAAGACGGAAAAATTATCGATGACAGCCAGCCTTATACCGACGAAGAAGTAAAAGTAGACCAGGAAAAGATGGAACCGGAAGAACCAGAGAAAAAGAAATCCAAAAAGAAAAAACTTTCCGGCATGTCTTTCTTAACGTCTCTGGCTTTAAGTTTTAACAACCTGAAAACGAAAAAGGGCAGAACGATTTTAACATCCTTCGCTGGTTCTATCGGTATTATCGGTATCGCCTTGATTCTTTCCATGTCAACGGGTGTAGATGCTTATATTGATAAAATCCAGAAGGATACCATGACCAGCTATCCGATTACCATCAGCTCTACCAGCTTTGACCTGGCTTCGATGTTTGGCGCTCCGAGTGGAGGCGGACAGGAAACGGAAGCAGAGGCAGAGGAACCAGCAAAAGTAGAGCGTGATCCGGACATGGTTTATGCAAACTATGCGGACATTCAGATTACCAATGCGGTTACGACCAGCTTCAAAGAAAATAACTTAACGGACTTCAAAAAATATTTAGACAATCCGGACAGCGAGATTCATCAATATCTCGGAGAAAACGGAATTATTTATACTTACGATATTGACTTTAAGGTTTACACCCATGATTCCAATAATAAACTGGTGGATACCGATATCAGCACCAGCAGCGAGTACGAAGAGGAAAGCAGTATTTTCGGAAACATGATGGAAGCCCGCTCTCTGATGATGAGCAATATGGCGTCCCTTATGGGCGGCTCTGAAAATAACAATGCAGAAAACTTTTCTGAAATGATGCCAGGCATCGATGGAGAAGTTGTTAGTGACGTGGTAAAAGATAATTACGACTTAGTTTATGGCAGCTGGCCAGATGATTATGACGAAGTCGTTTTAGTCCTTAACCGAAATAACACCCTGTTCTCCGGAACGTTATATCAGCTTGGATTTATTAATGACAAGCAATATAAGAGTGCCATGGAAAAAGTCAAGGAAGGCAAGGAAGCGGAGGAGCTGAAGTTCACCTACGAGAGATTGTGTCAGCAGAAATTTACGGTGGTTCCGGCTGCGGCTTACTATGAGAAGAACGAAAACGGAACCTTCAGTCACATCGGAAACGATGAAAAGAAAATGGAAAAGGCCGTTCAAAATGGTATCGATTTACGGGTAGTCGGCCTGGTAAAAATAAACGAAGACGCTTCCAACCAGAACATTCCAACTTCCGTAGGATATTCTACTTTGCTGACAGAAAAGATTATTGATGTTTCCAATAACAGCGATGTTGTGAAGGCTCAGCAGGCAAAACCGGAAATCGACGTTCTTACGGGTCAACGCTTTGATGACCAGGATTTAACGGAAAGTGTAAAAGCGAAAAAAGCTAGAGATTATATTGAAAAACAGGACACCAACGATAAAGCGGCTCTGTTTTCTACCATTATGATGATGGATTACGAAGGCGGAATGTCTGCTATGATGACGACGCAGATGGACGCTTTAAGCGGAGAATTAAGTTCTGCAATCGGAGGAGCTATTTATTCTGCCTTTGATCAGGCTATGCAGTCTATGTTAGATTCTGCAAGAGAAGCTTTTGAAGTAGGCGCCAGCGAAATCTGGGGCTCCGGCGAAATTGATTTCGATATTCCAACTTTACCGGCAGATGAAACCGAACCGACGGCAGAAGAAGAAACTACAACCGTTGCGGAAGAAGAAACTACGGAAGAAGACTCCACAGAAGAATCTTCTGAAGAAACCACTGGAGAGGAAGAACCGACAGGAGAAGAACCAACCAGTGAGGAACCTACCAGCGAAGAGCCGGCCACAGAAGAGCCGACAACCCTTCCAAGAATTGATTGGGAGAAATTACAAGAGCAACTGGAAGATATCGATTTCGATAGTATTGCTTATGACTACAATTGGGGCGATAACCTGAATAT
Source organism: Lachnospiraceae bacterium (assembly GCA_024403615.1). Taxonomy (GTDB): domain Bacteria; phylum Bacillota; class Clostridia; order Lachnospirales; family Lachnospiraceae; genus RGIG5612. Next base: position 150,277 of record JAKSRM010000002.1, on the reverse strand, counting down.
TAATTTGGATTTAGGCTCTGCTGTAAGTGGCATCGATTTTTCCATGGATGAAGAAGATATGGCGGACGTAGTTCAGTATTGGCTGGATAATACGGCAACCCAGAAGATGCTGGCAGATTATTATGATCAGTTTATGAACAGCACCAGCTATGACGACAACATGAAATCCTTTGGTATGATCAGTCTGGATGCACCTTCTTCCATCAGTTTATATACCGATAGCTTCGAAGGAAAAGACGGAATCGCTTTATCCATCGATAATTACAATAAAGACAAAGCCGAAGATGACAAAATCGTTTACACCGACTACGTTTCTTTACTGACGTCCTCGGTTACCACCATCATTGATGCGATTTCTTACGTACTGATTGGATTCGTAGCAGTTTCCTTGTTCGTATCCTGTATTATGATTGGTGTTATTACGAATATTTCCGTACTGGAAAGAACCAAGGAAATTGGTGTATTAAGAGCTTTAGGTGCTTCCAAAGCCAATATTTCCCAGGTATTCAACGCGGAGACCTTTATTATTGGATGCCTATCGGGAATTATCGGCGTAGGTATATCTCTACTAGCCCTAATACCGATAAATTCCATCATTCATGGACTTATGGGTAATACGGATTTAAGCGCCCAACTGCCGATTACCAACGGAATCATCCTGATTGTTATCAGTATTGCCATCACCATTATCGGTGGTCTGATTCCTTCCAAGAAAGCGGCAAAGAGGGATCCGGTAATTGCCTTACGGTCCGAATAAGACACGGATTTTTCACTTTAATCCAGTCATGGCCTGTGATAGAATGCACTGGTGTTTAGCAGAATATATGCTTTGCATATTGAGATAAATGAGAGGTTGAATCATGGACGAAATTAAGAAAGAAACAGAAGAACTGGTAGAAGAAGCAACCGAAGAAGTTGTTGAAGAAGTAAAAGAAGAAGCTTCTGAGATTACAGAAGAAATCAAAGAGACCACTTCTGAGATTACAGAGACTACCGAAGAAATCAAAGAAGTAGTTGTAGAAAAACCAGCATCTCCAGCAGAACCGAAAAAGAAACTGGACAAATCAGCAAAAATCGCGATTATTGTAGGCGCAGTTGTTGTCGTAATTGTGTTGGCTTGTCTTGCATTTGTTGGAATCAAGATGGGATGGTTCGGCGGAAGCAAAAAATCCGGTTCCAAAGTTGAATTAGGCGATTATTCTCAGGTTGAAGTATTACGTTCTGACGTAGATGTAACAGAAGAAACCGTTAATAGTTATATTACTCAGCTCCTTTCTTCTCAGCAGACCACAGAAGAACAGACGACCGGTGTTGTAGCTTTAGGCGATACACTGCATATTGATTACGAAGGAACCTATGCAGATACTGGTGTAGCTTTTGAAGGCGGCACAGCTCAGGACCAGCATCTGACCATTGGTTCAGGACAGTTTATTTCTGGATTTGAAGATGGATTGATTGGAAAAGAAATCGGTTCCACCGTGAACCTTCCACTTACCTTCCCGGAAAATTATGGAAATAGTGAGATGGCAGGCAAAGCTGTTAATTTCAAAGTAACGATTCACTCCAAGGTTGTTGTAATTACCCCAGAACTGACCGATGAATTCGTTCAGGAGTATTCTTATGACGCCCTTCCAAAACAGTTAAATACGGTTGCAGAACTGAAGGATTATGTAGCAGATTACATTTATCATTTCTATCTGCATGACGCTATGATGGCGGACATTCAGAGAAAAGCGAAGGTTATTTCTTATGACGAAGAAAAAGAAGCAGATCTGGTAGCTTATTCCAAGAAATCCTTAGAGTATTACGCAGCGATGTACGGCCTTGAGACCGATGCTTACGCTCAGGCTATGGGCTACGCTTCCGCAGAGGAATACGAATTGGAAGAAGCTCATTACTACATGGATATCGTCATGATTCTGGACAAGATTATCAAAGAAAAGAAACTGGAAGTAACCGAAGAAGGTCTGGATCAGTGCATTGTTGAATATATGGGACGTAGCGGATATAATCAGTATTACGACTTAGAAGAATTCAAAGAGCAATCCGGCGAAGAGTGGTTATATCTCTTTGAAAATCTGGAGTACAAATATAACTTAGTACTGGAAGCTTTGGAACCAAACGTAACCCTTGTGGATGAGTTATCCGAAGTTCCTACGGAGGCAGCAGCAAACTAAATTAATCCGGCAGCTGACAGATTTTTCTGTCAGTTGCCGATATCTTTCGCGGGTATGGCGGAATTGGCAGACGCGCTAGACTTAGGATCTAGTGGGAGACCGTGCAGGTTCAAGTCCTGTTACCCGCAGGTGTAGAAAAAGTGGGATTTCATTCCCACTTTTTTCATATTTTTTCTTTATTATTCTTTTTATTATGATTGAAGAGATTTCTCAATTAAAGTATAATAACTTGATTTATTATATGCTTTGAAAAGGGCATATTTTATTGGTGTGTAAAAAATATCTTCCGGAGGATGTATGAAAGAACTGGAATACCCCTTTGACAGTGATTTGATTTTGCAAAAGAAAAAATCATTCCGAAGGGAATTGATGAAAGACGGTAACGTCAGAATAAAAAAGAATATTGCGATTCTTGGTGGTTCTACAACAGCTCTTGTTGCTCAGATTTTGGACCTGTTTCTTTTGAATGCAGGAATAGAAGCTACGTTTTATGAGAGCGAGTACAATCAATTCTATGAAGATGCCTGCTTTAAAAATCCAGAGTTGGAAAGCTTTGGAGCAGATGTATTTTACATTCATACCAGCATCCATAATATCAACTATTGGCCTTCCGTTAATGATAGTCCGGAAGAAGTTCTTACTAAAGAAGATAACGTCTTTAATTACTTTAAAGACGTTTGGGAGAATCTGGAACAGACCAAAGCGGTCATCATTCAGAACAACTTTGAGATGCCAACTTGGAGACTGTTGGGCAATAAAGATGCCACTGATATCCATGGCAGAGTGCATTTTATTTCCCGGTTGAATGAACGCTTTGCAGAATATGCAGAAAGTAAGGAAAACATGTTTATTCACGATGTAAATTACCTTTCTGCTTGTGAAGGATTGGAAAAATGGTGCGATCCGTTTTATTGGAACATGTATAAATATTGTCCACAGGTAAGCCTGATGCCGACCCTTTGCTTTTCCGTAGCCAATATCATCAAATCTATTTACGGAAAAAATAAAAAGGCACTGGTACTGGACCTGGATAATACCCTTTGGGGCGGCATTATCGGAGACGATGGACCAGAGAATGTAAAAGTGGGAGCAGAAAGTTCCGAAGCAGAAACTTTTCTGGAATTTCAGCAGTACATCAAGGCTCAAAAAGATATCGGCGTCCTTTTGAACATTGATTCCAAAAATGATTATGAAAACGCTCTGGCAGGCTTAAATCTAGAACGAGGAGCCTTAAGACCAGACGACTTTCTTTGCATGAAAGCCAATTGGGAACCGAAGGACCGAAACCTTTTAGCCATTGCGGAAGAACTGAATTTAGGCGTGGATTCTTTCGTATTCGTAGATGACAATCCGGCGGAGCGGCATATTGTCCGGGAACAGGTGAAGGGTGTTGCGGTTCCGGAACTTACGGGCCCGGAAGAATATATCCATATTTTAGATAAATCCGGTTTCTTTGAAGTAACCAATCTGTCAAAAGACGATACCCAAAGAAACGAAATGTATAAAGCCAATATGGAGCGGGAAAAGGCCCAGTCTGCTTTTGAAAATTACGAAGACTATTTATTAAGTCTGGAAATGAAAGCTGATATTAAAGCCTTTGGAACGGAAACCATTCCGAGAATTTCCCAGCTGACCAACAAAAGCAATCAGTTCAATCTGACCACTTTGCGTTGCAGTGTAACGGATATCGAACAAATGGCGGAAAGTGAAAACTGGATTACCCTTTACGGAAGACTGGAAGATAAGTTCGGCGATAACGGCGTGGTTGCAGTAGAAGCTGCTGAAATACTAACCTCACAGGAAAATCCGGAAAGAAAGGAAGCTCATATTCGATTGAATTTGATGAGTTGCCGGGTTCTGAAACGAGACCTGGAGTTTGCTATGCTGGACGAACTAGTAGAAAAGGCAAAAGCAAAAAACGTGGAAACCATTATTGGCTACTATTATCCAACCAAGAAAAACGCCATGGTAGCAAAGTTATATTCGGTTTTGGGATTTGAAGAAAAAGAAGACCGATGGAAACTTTCCGTAAATGATTATCAAAAACAGTGCAAAGTAATTACGATAAATAACGAATAACAGGAGTAAACAATGGAAGAAAAAATTTATGATGCATTAAACGAAATATTCCAGGACATTTTTGATGATGACGAGATTGTTGTGGAAGCTTCTACAACTTCCGATGACATTGAAGACTGGGACAGCCTAGAGCATATCAATCTGGTTGTAGCTATTGAAAAACGCTTTGGCCTGAAGTTCTCCATGGTAGAAGTCAACGGCATGAAAGACGTAGGAGAAATGGTAGAAATCATTAAAGCCCGGGGAACAACCATCTGATGGGAAGAATATTGTCCGTCTAGTTTGGCGGAAAACAGAGCATAAATACAATACTATTTTGGAGGAACCATGAAAGAAAAAATTATCAGCATTTTAGCAGAAATCAACGAAGACATTGAAGAATACGATGGCGACAATATGTTAGAAGATGAAATCATCACATCTTTGGACATTATCGAAATCGTTTCTGCCCTGGAAGATGAATTTGATATTTCTATTAAAGCAAAATATATAACAAAAGAGCAGTTTGCAACCATCGACTCTATTTGTGAATTGGTGGAAGATCTGCAGTAAGTAAATGATAAGCCTTGTTTCAATTTACTTTTTAATATTTCTAGGCATCGTAACGCTGGTTTATTATCTGTTGCGCGGAAACGCTCAATGGGTATGGCTTTTGGTATCAAGTCTTGGGTTTTACGCCCTGGCCAGCGGAGGTTTCTTAGTATTTGTGTTGGTAGAAGCGTTACTCATTTTCGCTTTTACCAAAGTATTTGAAACAAAAAAATCAAAAGGTCTATTTATTCTGGAACTAGTTTTGATTTTCGGAATCGTTGTGGTTTTGAAATATGCCGGATGGTTTGGCCAAGGCTTTGCAAGCCTGTTAGGACAGCTGAATTTCGCAGGAAAGACGGCAGGCAGTTCCTTGAACTACATCGTTCCGTTAGGCATTTCTTATTATTCCATTTCTGGCATCAGCTATTCCATCGATGTGTTCCGGGACAAATATCCTGCGGAGAATAATTTTGCCAAGGTTTTAACTTTTATCAGCTTTTTCCCAGTGCTGACCCAGGGACCGATTAACCGCTACGACGAGTTAAGTAAACAGCTTTTTACCTATCACAAATTCCAGTATGAAAACCTTACCTATGGAATCTTACGGATGATTTGGGGCTTCTTTAAAAAGCTGGTGGTTGCGGAACGGCTTTCTGCAGTGGTAGGAACCTTAACCACAGGATGGCAGGAAAACCTCTATTCCGGCGGATGGATTGTTTTAGCTGTTGCCTTATGCTCCTTGAATCTGTATATGGATTTTTCCGGATGCATGGACATCGTACTGGGAGCTGCGGAAATTTTAGGCATCCGTCTTCCGGAGAATTTCGACCATCCATACCTTTCCAAGAGCATTCCGGAATTCTGGAGAAGATGGCACATTACCTTAGGCGCATGGCTTAGAGACTATGTAATGTATAGTTTCATCACCTCAAAGCCTGCAAAATTATTAAACAAAAAAGCGAAAGATAAAATCGGAAGAAAAGGTGCTTCCGTTTTAGTTACCTGCATCGGCGTTTTGCTGGTGTGGATTGTATATGGAGTATGGCACGGACTGGAAATGAAATATATCATATCCGGTCTTTACTATGCTTTGATTATTATTGTTGCAACCGTACTGGACGGTCCAATTAAGAAATTTGACAGCAGATTTCCAAAACTGGTGGCATCCAAAGCTTATGGAGTATTCTGTGCTGCACGCACCTATTTTCTGGCCATGATTGGAGCTTTCTTTTTCTTTATGCCGACCATCAAAGAAGGAATGGCCTACCTTGGTAATATCTTTAAAAAGCCGGTCCAGGGTCTTATCAGCATTCCAGAAACGGGAATTGAGAAGGTTACCGACATAAAACTGTTAGGCGTAGATCTGCTAGATTTTGTGGTCATCCTTTTGGGCGTAATTCTTTGGATTGTGCTGGCCACTCTCCACAAAAAGAAAGATATAAGAGACCGCCTTTCGGACATGAATATTGTCCTCCGGTGGCTGATTCTGTTGGTAATGTTATTGGTCGTAATTATTGTAGGAAACTATGGCGGCAACTTAGAGGCTGGAAGTTTTATTTATCAGGGATTTTAAATGAAAAAATTAGGAAAAGCGCTTATTTTCATATTGATCCTTTTGTTGCTGCTGATTGGAGCAAACGCTTTATTTATGCCCCAAACGGATTTTTCCGCAGACACTTCCAAAGGTTGTGAAGACCTGGATTATATCGTCCTGGGAACCAGCAATGTTTTTTATGATGTGAATCCAACCGTCATTTGGGACGAGGCAGGTTATGTGGGATATAACCTTTCCAGCGAACAGGCACCGATTATTATCAATTACTATCAGCTGAAAACTGAATTAAAAAAACATACGCCAAAGGTGGTATTTTTCGACACCAGCGGCTTTCAATATAATTACGGAAAAGCTTCCTTTAACCAGCTGTCCTTAGACAAAATGCCTTTGAATTTTGACAAGCTGAAGCTGATTAGCGAGCTGAAGGAAGATGATGAAAAAGATAACAGCATTACCGTAGATAATTATAAAAAGATTAATTATCTGATTCCTTTGTATAAGTTCCACAGCCGTTGGAAAGAACTGTTTGAGAGAACGGTATACAGCAAATATCACGACAAGTACGAGCATCTTTTTATGGGCTATGTGGCTACGAAAGACCACTATATTTATGAAAAAGACTATCCATGGCTTCCGACCAATGAAGAACTGGGAGCTGGATATGTAACAGAAATCACGGATGTGAACCGCCATTACTTTGGTTTGATGCGGGAACTTTGCGAATCCAAGGGAATTCGTCTGGTGCTCTTTAAAACGCCTTCCAAAGGCTGGACGAAAGACATCCATGAAGCAGTAACAAAATTTGCTAAAGAGGAAGGCCTGGAATTCTTTGAGATGAATACGCCGGAGCCTTTGGCAGAAATGGGAATTGACGAGAAAACGGATTTGGCCGATTCTTCTTCCCATTTTAACGTTTACGGAAGTGAAAAAATCAGCAGGTATTTAGCCCAGTATATGAAACGGACCTGCGATTTTAAAGATAAGAGAAAGACGGAAGAGGAGAATCCGGAATCCACAGCAGCAATTTGGAACGGATTATATGAATCCTATCGGTCCTATGTAGAGGCAGAGTAATGGTATTTTCAGGAAATATATTTTTATTTGTTTTCTTGCCTCTGGTACTCATTTTTTACTTTAATCCATTCATCAAAAAAATGAGTGACGGCGGAAGAAAATTTAAAAATATAGTCTTGCTGGTAGCAAGTCTTGTTTTCTATGCCTGGGGAGAACCGAAATTTGTATTCATTTTGATGGCCTCGATAGTCTTAAACTGGCTCATCGGACTGGGCCTGGGAACGTACGAGAAGCTTTCCACCCGGAGATTGCTGTTTGCAGCCGCCCTTGTTTTGGACATCGGACTGCTGTTTGTATTTAAGTATTTAGGCTTTGCTTCACGGATTTTCGGCGGAAATATTAGCATCGCTCTTCCATTAGGAATTAGTTTTTATACTTTCCAGATTCTGTCTTATATTCTGGATGTCTATAGTGCGCCGGATCGGGTACAGAAAAATCTCTTGCTGTTGGGCCTTTATATTTCTATGTTCCCACAGCTAGTTGCAGGACCGATTGTCCGTTATGAGGACGTATCAAAAGAGCTTCTGAACCGTCAGGAAACCAGCGCCGATATTACTTATGGAATTACCAGATTCGTGTATGGCCTTGGAAAGAAAGTTATTCTTTCCAATTATCTGGCCATTATTGCGGATTATGCCTTCTTAAGTCCGGGAGCCGATTCTGTTTTAACGGCTTGGTTGGGAACTATTTGTTATACTTTACAAATTTACTTCGACTTTTCCGGATATTCCGATATGGCCATCGGTTTAGGAAGAATCTTTGGCTTCAAGTTCCCAGAGAACTTCGATTATCCATACGTGTCCTTATCTTTCACCGAATACTGGAGAAGATGGCATATGACCTTAGGCAGCTGGATGAGGGATTATCTGTTCTATCCGTTACAGAGGAGTAATGGCTTCATCAAGCTGGGCGAATGGTCCCGAAAGAAATTTGGAAAGAAAAAAGGCAAATTCGTTCCTGCTGTTTTATCCCTTTTGGCACTTTGGTTAGCTATGGGACTTTGGCATGGCGCCAACTGGAACTTCATCGTATGGGGACTGTTATTCTTCGTACTCATGAGCTTTGAAAGCATCTCTAAGTTTGGAAAGAAGGCCTTAAAAGCAGCGACCACCAAAGGCTTTACCGTCAGCAAAATCTTTTATCACATTTATGTTATTTTCTTCTTGCTGATTGCCTACGTATTATTCCGGGCAGAAAGCCTTCCTGTAGCTTGGGACTATATCAAGAACATGTTTGGCGGCACCAGTGCCGGTTTTGTGGACAGCGCCTTTTTCGATTATCTGAACAATGGAAAAATCGTACTTCTTGCAGGAATTCTGCTTTGTACGCCGCTAGCAAGAAGTATTAGCAATAAAGTGACAAATGAAAAAGCGAAAGGAATCGCACGAGGAATCCTTACGCTGGTAATTTTTATTTTGTCCGTACTTTTAGTAATTACGGAAGCTTACAATCCGTTCATTTACTTTAATTTTTAATTTATGGAAAACCAAAACGAAAACAAATTTCATAAAGTGATGACCCGCATCGTTTTCGGAATCATGATTGCCTTTTTCGTGTCAATCATCGTTTGTTTTGTTGCTATTAAATTAGGAGCAGAAGACCTGTTCCAGATGGACCATGATATCGAAACCAAGGTCTATGAGATTACAGAAAACGATGGAAACTTGGATAAGCTGTATAAAGGCTATTCTAATGCGGTGTATGCTGGTAAAAATTATGTGGACGCCTATTCTAACGACCTGCTGTTAGGAAGAACTACTTTCGTGGAAAACGCAGTCCGTTATAAGAATCTGATCGGATGGAAAATCTATGCGCCAGGAGAATATAACAGCATCCTTTATTTGGACAATGGTTATTTAGCTAGCGCCAACGGAAAAGAGACGAAAGAAGATATCCAGAAAATAGCTACCAAGATCGAAGGGCTTCGGGCCACGGCAGAAAACGCTGGCGCGGAATTCTTATATATTCAGACGCCGGGAAATCTGGACAAATATGCAGACAAAGGATTAAACGAAGTAAAAGACTTCGCAAATTATAATACGGACCTTCTCATAAGCAATTTACGAAGCAGTGGAATTAACTGCTATGACTTACGAGATACGGTTCATGAAGAACTGGAGGATTTCCATAGCCTGTTCTATAAAACGGACCATCACTGGAAACAGGAGACGGCGCTTTGGGCAACGCAGGAAATCGCAGCGTACTTAAACGAAAATTATGGTCTGGAGTTGGACCTTGCGAAATATGAGCCGGAAAACTTCCGGGAAGAAGTATTAGAAGATTATTACCTGGGATCTTTAGGAAAACGGGCGACTTTAGCAGCCGTAGAACCGGACGATTTCACGCTCCTTTATCCAAAATTCGAAACCGATATTTCCTTTAAGACTTCAAAGGGAATTGATGTAAGAGGAACCTTTGACGTTACCTACAACCGAGAACAAATCGATGCAGAGAAAATCTATAAACGGGAATGCTATTTGGGATTATTGTCCTTCGAAGGAACGGGCCTGTCTTCTGTAACAAATAATCAGCCAGAGAATGATACTTACATCTTGATCGTAGGAGATTCCATGATGATTCCGGTAACTTCTTTCCTGGCCTTGGATTGTGAAAAAGTGGAATTAATCGATCCGAGATATTTTGAAGGCAGTATTAAAGAATATATTCGGGAGCAACAGCCGGATATGGTCATTAACACCTATTCCACCACGATTATTCAGGATTATTATCCAATTTTTGATTTTGAGTAGAGCAGAGATAGACAGGGGTACGAAATGAACGAATACAGATTTGATGAAATACAGGTTGGGCAGGAAGAAAGCTTTGAAATCACCATCACAGAGGAAATGATGGAAGCTTTTAAAACCGTTACGGAGGATGTGAATCCTTTGCATAACGACTCTTCTTACGCAAAAGAGAAAGGTTTTGAAGGGAAAGTGGTTTTTGGTATGTTAACCGCCTCTTTTCTTTCTACCATGGCTGGCGTATATATGCCGGGAAAATATTCTTTGATTCAAAGCGTGGAAGTGAAATTTGCCAAGCCTGTGTTCCCAGGAGAAAAATTGAAATTTACCGGGAAAGTATCGGAAAAGAATGATACCTTCCGATTCATTGTATTGAAAGTAAATGCGGTAAATGAAGCTGGAGAAAAGAAAGTAAAAGCAAGCATGCAGATCGGAGTAATGGAATGAGAAGATTTTTAATCACGGCAGCAGATTCTGCCTTTGGTATCGCCTTAATCGAGCGGATGTGTAAAACCGGACTGGAAGACGTGGAATGGATCTACGGAACCTATTTTGATGCGAAAGAGCAGCTGGATGAATTGGCGGGCACCTATCCGGAATTGAAAGAAAAGCTGATTCTCCGGGGCGTAGATATGACCGATATGGACGAAATTGAAAAGCTGAATGACGACCTGGAAGGCAGGGACGTGATTACCGATGTGATCCATCTTCCGGCTCCAAAGGCAAAACCGTTACAGTTTAAAAAACTTTCCTGGGACGTTTTCCGTGCCAATATGGAAATTTCTTTCCGTTCTGCCGTTCTGATTTTGATGAAGGTTCTTCCAAGAATGGCGAAAGAAAAGAACGGAAAGATTATTCTCATGTCTTCTTACTATGGAACCGAAGAAGGAACACCGAACTTCCTGGCTCCTTACGTTTCTACGAAGAGTGCAATGAGTGGTCTGACCAGGGCTCTGGCCAAGGAATATGGCGGAAAAAATATTCAGATTAATGCCATGGCCCCAGACCTTACAGATACAAAATTTTTAGATGACATGCCTCAAATTATGAAAGACACGGTTGCAGCGCAGTCCGAACGTGGCCGTATGCTTTCTGCAGAGGAAGTTATCGATGTTATGATGGAATTATTAGATGAAACCAACAAGGAGAATGGTGTCGTCCGTATTGTAAAATGAAAGTCTTAAAAGTCATTGGAAAAGTCATATTGATTTTATTACCTGTAATTGCTTTATGGGTCTTTCTTGCTGCCTTTCCAATGAATTATATGGATGGAGAGTATTCTCTGTATAACCAGACGAAGGATTATATTTATGGCGAGACGGACCTAAAGCCTTCCGATATTATCGTCCTTGGCGATTCCAAAGCGAAATCCGGAGTGCTTCCTTCCGAGCTTTCCGACGGTTGCTATAATTTGGCTCAGGGAGGTTCGACTTCCGTAGAAGCTTATTATACCTTAAAGAATTACATCGAGCATATGGGCGTTCCGAAGACCGTCATTCTTTCGGAAAGCGCTTACCATTTTTCCAGCTTTGATGGCTTTTGGTCCCGGGACATTTATTTCGGATTTTTAAACAAGGAAGAGGCCATTGAAGTAATCAATCAGGCAAAGAAATTGGGCGAGGAAGCCTTTTTAAATTCCAACGGAGAAAAAGGAAAACTGACGTTATTGGAATACCGTATCAAATCTCCAACAAAATATATGTCCGCGCTGGTAAATGCCTTGAAAGAAGACCGATTAACCATCAACCGTTCCTCTTATGAGGACATGGTGAACCGAAAAGGTTTTAAGACCTTTGTCAGCTGGTGGCCAACGTCCGGCGAGTATGATATGGAAAGCCTGACCATCCTTCAGACTCTGGATTACTACTACCGGAAGACTATTGATTTATGTATTGAGAATGGAATCGAAGTATATTCTTTGAATATGCCTTTGATTGCGACGACGTATGATGACTGCAAAAAGATCTGGCAGCCGTTCAGCGAGTATTTTGTACAGCTGAAAAAGGACTATGCAGGTTTTGCCAACGTTCATATTGATACGGAATTCGCAAGTTACGATGAAAAATATTTTGATGATGCAGACCATCTGAATGAAGCTGGTGCCATCGTCTACACCGACTCTATCAAAGAGATGATTTTAGGGGAGGTGGAACAATGAACTTCTTAAGTCTGCTGTTTTTTGCATTTTTCATCGTTCTGTTTATTTTATATTATGTTCTGCCGGAAAAAGCCCAATGGATTCTTCTCCTGGCAGGAAGCTTAGTATTTTATCTGGCTTTATCCATTCCAGCGGTTTTAGCGTTGGCTTTGGAGAGCTTGATTGTATTTGTGGCAGCGAAAAAGGTAAGGGAAAAGAAAGGCCTGGTACTGGTTCTTTCTCTGATATTGATTGTATTAATTATCGCCTTGAAAGCTGTTCCGGTGAAACTCATCAGCACCTTAGGTATGTCCTATTACACCTTGATGCTGATTGGCTATTTGGTAGACGTTTATAATGAAACCATTGAGCCGGAAAAGAATTATGCAAGATTATTACTTTTTGCAGGATTCTTCCCAGCCATATCCCAAGGACCAATTAACCGGTATGAAGCCTTAGCTTCCCAGTTCCGGACCGGACATAAATTTGAATTACAAACAATCAAAAAAGGCCTGATTCGTTTCGGCTGGGGTGCTTTTAAAAAGATGGTAATTGCCAACCGGGCAGCGGCGTTTATGGCAGCCGTAGGAGCCAATGAAAAAGCTGCAGGCTCCATTGTATTGCTTTGCCTGATTTTGATGCCGTTGAACTTATACGCAGATTTTTCCGGTTGTGTGGATATGGCTTTAGGAATCGGACAGATGCTGGGAATTGATTTACCGGAGAACTTCCGTCAGCCGTATTTTTCTAGAAGTATTCCGGAGTTTTGGCGTAGATGGCATATTACCTTAAGTTCCTGGATGAAAGACTATATTTATTATCCGGTGATGATGAGCAAGCCAGTGAAGAAATTTATTAAAGCTGCAGGAAAAGAAAAAAAGAAAAGCCGCACGAAGCTGGCTTCCTGTGCCGCTTTAATGATTCTTTGGATTTTCATGGGCTTATGGCATGGTACTGGCTGGAAGTTCCTATTCATGGGAATCTATTGCGGAATCGTATTTATTCTGACCTATTTATTGGAACCAGTCAGCAAAAAATTCGATGAAAGCCATGAAAAACTTACCAGTAACCCAATATGGAAATTCTGGCAGCAGCTCCGTACCGCCTTTTTGGCATGGTTCCCGACGATCATGATTGGCGTTGCAAGCTTTACCCAGTTTATCAATTACTTGGGTAAGATTTTCACGGACTTCCGGATAAAAAAGGTTTTCGATGGGGGACTTTTCAAGTTTGGTTTAGATGAAATCCAATGGATATTATTAATCCTTGGTTTCCTTGCATTATTGGTAGGTTCTGTCATAGAATATAACTTCAGGGAAAAAATTACGGATTTGGTTGCAAAACAAAAACTACCGATAAGAATCCTTATTTATTGGTTCGTTATCCTTATGATTATGTTATCCTTGAGCGTTGCGAATACGGAATTTGTTTATGCCCAGTTTTAGGAGGATTTAAATAAATGGAATTTAAAAGAGTAACAGAGTTTTTAGACAAGGCAGTTCAGGACGTTCCGGAAAAAATTGGCTTTGTGGATGAAGCAGGAGAAATGACTTACAAGCAGATGCAGGAAGCTTCCTTTAAAGTAGCAAGAGCTATTTTAAAAACGACAGGAGAAGACCTGAACAATCTGCAGATAAAAGAGCCAGAATACATCGCTACTTTGATTGAAGCGGGAAATGATATTACCGCTTGCTTCCATGGCATTCTTTACGCAGGGGATGCGTATTCCTGTATTGACGAAACCATGCCAAACGAACGTATTGAGAAAATATTCAGTACATTAAAACCTGTAATTCTTCTGGCAAACAGAAAAAACGAAGAAAAAGCAAGAAGCCTTAACTTTGATGGTACGGTTTTAATTTACGAAGACATCATGGAACAGGATAAAAACGATTTCGAAATTCCAAAAATTGTGGAAGAGGACGTTTCCTATAAAGTTGCCAGCGTCATTTTTACTTCTGGTTCTACCGGAAATCCAAAGGGCGTTTTGATTGGCCATAATACCATTGTTTATTGTTCTATTGCCAACCGAGACGATGTAGAAGTTATCTTTACGGACCATGTTGGAAATCAATCTCCATTATATTATGTAATGGGCGTTTTAAACCTGTACTTCAGTATTGCAGCAGAAGCAACCTGCTACTTTATGCCGAAATGGTTGTTCAGTCAGCCAGCAGAACTCGTAAAATACCTTGTAGAAAAACAGATTTCCATTATTGATTGGGTTGCTAGTGGTGTTACGGTTATTTCTCGTTTCAGCGCATGGGAAGGTTATGAGGAAGAATTAAATAAATGCCTGCGTACGGTCACCTTTGCAGGAGATGTAGCTTCTACCAAACTTATTAATAAGATGAAAAAAGTTATTCCGGATCCAAAATACCGTCAGGGCTATGGCGCATCCGAATTTTTCTATACCTTCTTATATACAATGACCAGAGATATTCCGGATGATGAGATGATTCCTTTAGGCTATCCGGCAGAATTTGTTACCGCCTACGTTATTAAAGATGACGGTACCTTAGCTGCACCAGGCGAAGAAGGACAGCTTTGTCTGGCTGGTCCTGGATTAGCTCTGGGCTATTTAAACGATGAAGCAACAACTGCAGAAAAATTCCAGGACAATCCGGTGAAGCCAGGAGAACGAATTTTATGTACAGGCGATATCGTAGAAGAAAATGAATACGGCGAAATCATCTTTAAGACCCGTAGGGACTTTATGGTAAAACAGATGGGCCACAGAGTAGAGTTGGGCGAAATCGAACTGGCAGCTTCTTCTTTAGACGATACCATGCAGTGCGCATGCATCTTTGATAAATCAAAAGAAAAGATCATTATGGTTTATGTAGGAAAATATGAAGAAAAAGAACTCCGGACCATGCTGAAAGATAAACTTCCAAAGCATATGATTCCAAGAGAATTCGTGAAACTGGATGTGCTTCCATTGAACCAGAACAATAAAATTGACCGGAAGAAACTTCAGGAGATTTATATTAAATAAAGTATAAAAATCCTATTGACACAAGGTCTTCCAGAATATACAATATCTAACCGTGACGGTGGGAATTTATGCAGGTTCACCAGCCCCGAAACTGCAAGAATACACCGAAAGTAAAATGTATATAGCTATTCGGAACGATGAGACTATTCCTTATATCAGTTGCCGCCCGGACATTGCGGCAGGAAAGAAATAGCCGGTTGGAACGAATAAAAAACATTTAGGAGGAAAAAATTCTATGAAAACTTTTATGGCTAATCCAGATGCTATTGAAAGAAAATGGTTCGTAGTTGATGCATCTGGCAAAAACTTAGGCCGTCTTTCAGCAGAAATCGCTAAGATCTTAAGAGGAAAGAACAAACCTATCTTTACTCCTCACGAAGACACAGGCGACTATGTAATCGTAGTTAACGCAGAGAAAATCGTTGTTACCGGCAAGAAACTTGAGCAGAAGATTTATTACAATCATTCAGACTATGTAGGCGGAATGAAAGAAACAGATCTGAAGACAATGATCGCTAAGAAACCGGAAAAGGTTATTGAACTGGCAGTTAAAGGAATGCTTCCAAAGGGACCTCTTGGACGTAAGATGATTAAGAAGTTATTCGTTTACGCAGGAGCAGAACATCCACATCAGGCTCAGAAGCCAGAAGCATTAGAACTTTAATTGAAAGGAGGAAATAACATTGGCTAATAAATTTTATGGAACCGGCAGACGTAAAAAAAGCATCGCTAGAGTATATGTTGAGCCAGGTAAAGGAAACATTACAATTAACAAGAGATCCATTGACGAATACTTTGGATTAGAAACTCTTAAAGTTATCGTTCGTCAGCCTCTTGAGACAGTTAACGGAGCAGACAAATATGATGTTACTGTAACTGTTCATGGTGGTGGATTTACAGGCCAGGCAGGCGCTATCCGTCATGGTATCGCAAGAGCCCTCCTTCAGGCAGACGCTGACTTCAGACCTCTTCTGAAGAAAGAAGGATTCTTAACAAGAGATCCAAGAATGAAAGAAAGAAAGAAATACGGTCTCAAAGGCGCAAGAAGAGCTCCTCAGTTCTCAAAACGTTAGTCGTATCCTTTCAAAGGAATTTCAAAAATCAGACCTCAGAAACGCAAGTTTCTGGGGTCTTTTCATTTCGCAAGGGAAAATATTAAAAAAATTGTACAAAATGAATGCATACATTAGTCACTTTTTGTTTACAAAATAATTGCGTCTGACACGTTTATTTGGTAGAATGCAAATTGCCTAATTGGGGAGCTAGGCTTATTTTTGTATGTAAAAAGTATTTTGTGCACAAATTTTCCCCAAATGAATGCATCAATATTGGATTACGTATGAAAATGAGCCTACTAATGGGTATAAATAAATCATAGGTTTATTAGTAATAACAAGAGGTACAAATTTATGAAACGTTTTCAAGAATTAGTCAAGAGTGCTTTGTGCTTTGTTCTTGCTGCGTGTATGGTAGTATCCATGCTTCTAAGCGATGTGGGTGCTATTACTTCTTATGCAGCTGAGGGCACAGAGTATTCTACGTCAGAAATGGCGCTTGAAACCGGCGGAAAGGCTGTAAGTAATATAGTAAATGCTGCCGGAAACACTGTTTCAGAGTTTGACGGCGAGGGCCTGGATGCGCCTTCCGCACCGTTTGACCAAGAAGCAGAAGTTTATATTGATGAAAACCAGATGATCTGGGTTCATGTACAAGCTCCAGCGGGTGTATTCCCAGATGGTGCTTATCTCGACGCGCGTTATGTCGGTACAGAAGACTCAGATGACGAGGAAGCTCAGGCTGCATTAGATGCAGTTGAAGAAGCCAGAATCGAAGAAGGAGAAGAAGGGGAGAAAAATACTCTTTCTTACGTTCTGGATATCAAGGTATATGATGCCGAAGGTAATGAACTTCAGCCGAATTCCGAATACGGAGAGGTTTCTGTCCGTTTCGAAATGGCCAACGTTTCTGGTATTGCAGCAGGCTTCGAAGAAGATGCTAAGGCTGGAATGGTTGAAAAGATCAGCGAAGCTTTAGGCGTAGGGGAAGAAGAAGCTGCAGAATTAGCAGAAGGTTTAGATCTTTCCGTAGCGAAGGAAGACGTTGCCTTTGACGTTTACCATATCGCAGAGGAAGAAGAAACTATTACTGCAGAGAAACTGGATTCCGAAGAAGTAGTAGATGAAAATTCTACCGCAGAATCTGTTATCGAAGTCGTAGCAGAAAGCTTTTCCGATTATATTATTTCTTTCTATGAAGGAAATAATATTAATGCACAGGAGCCAGAGGTTAAGTACTATATCTTCTCAGAAGGTGATACTACCGTTGCCATGTCAGAAGTTCTGGGGGCATTAGGAATTACTGCCACACCACAATCTATTACCCGTGAAGGTACCGATGCACCTTCCATTTCTGATGGTAATGTTACGGTGAAACCAGGCACTGGATTCAAGGCATTAAAACTGGATTTCACAGGTGGACATCCTACAACTTATATCTTCTTTAAGGCAGATGCGACAGCTTCTGAGGCCGATACCTATACGATCGATATTACAGTTGAAGCTGAAGATGATGTAGTAACAGCTGAATTCTGGGATCTTGAAGATTGGCCATCAAAATTAGTAGAAAAATATAAAGACGAATTAACAGAGAAGTTTACTACAGATTATTACTATAGTCTGTTGGTTGCTAATCGCTTTAGCTTTAGTTCAAATATGAATTATGATCCGACTACTACTGAGATTTCATTAAATGTTGGTGAAACCGGAACATGTACATTAACTGATCCAGAAGATGGAACAAAATTCGTTGTTAATGTTACTGCAGCTAAAACGAAATATTCATACGAAATCAAGGGATATCCAAACGGATACCAGGAGGGAACAGAACCTACCTATACAGCATCTCTCGCAACGATCCTGCAGGCAGTTCTTCCAGACCTTGATGCTTCTAAGATGGTTGGTCTTGCAGCTGAAAGCGGAGATGTTAGCGTAGACGGCAGCAATGTTACCGTAGCTGGACCTAACAAGAGTGGTGTAATCGTATTCTATGATGAAGCAGATGATAATAGAAAATACGAAATCGAAATCACCAGTGACCAGATTTCTCTTGAGAGTGAATACAATAGAGCCAACTTTGAAGTTATATTAAACGACAATACCGGCGATGTAACAAAAGACGTTACAAATAAAGGAAACAGACCAGAACCTACAGATGAGTTAATTGATGGAAATTATGACTTATACTTTGCTGTTGGCGATGGCGAAATGAAAGAATGGACCTTTGCAAACTTTGCAGAAGCATTAGGACTTTCCGAAGCTGACGCAAAAGCAAAAGGTTTACTTAAGATTTTCAAAGAATATACCTTAAGCAATCTTATCGATACCACAACAAACGTTACAAGATGGAACTTCAAATTCGAAGCAACAGATGAAGCCGATAATAAGCTCCCTAAGATGATTGTTGTAGACGGCGAAGAGAAACAGCTTTCCTTCACTGTTGTACAGAAAGAAGCTTTTGAGAATTATTGTGATCCGACAAATGACGGCGTTATCGTCATGGGTGGAAGTATTCTGAATACTGTTGAGACTCTGTATGAAGCAGATGTTGTGTTTGTAGATAACGAAAATGCATATAATACTCGTCCAGTTGACTTATTGGATAGTGTTAAAATCTTCCGTTATCGTTCCGATGAGAACATGTCTAAAGCAGAAGAAGTTGAAAATCCTGCAGCTTATTTAGTATCTGAACAAGATGCGGATGGCAACTATGTATGGAAGTTAAACGGCCTTCCAAACTATGCAGAAGACGGTACAGGCTTGAACTATTTCATTCAGGTTGATATTGAAGTTAATCCAGCTGTTGCAACAGCTACCAGTGAATATCTCAATACTTATGAAAATGATGATATTTATTCAACCAATACAACCGGTCTTTTTACAGGTGGTACATTAGAAGCAATTCTTGATGATAGTCTTCCATTCTATTATGACAAGACTTGGACAGATCCAGTAGGTTCCGAAAGACCTTCTCCATCTTTACACTTATACAGCATCTTAGAAGATGAGCTTCTTGCAGCAGAGGAAGCAGGTACCGTAGTTGATCCGAACCACTTCTCACCTGTAGATGATACAAGAGCTACAAAAGTTCCTAACGAGAATGATGAGTACTTAGATCAGTTACTTTCAACAGGAGCTGCTTACTATATTTTCCCACTCTACGATGATATGGGAAGAAAGATTATCTACTTCGCATTTGAAACCGGCCTTGAAGGCGGATATATGGCAAACGTAGATAATACAAGAGCACTTAATTTAAGTAATCGAGTTTTAGGCGACAAATGGTATCCAAACACAGCTACAAATGCGAAGGTTATCAGCCAGCTGAACAAAATTACAAATACTTACTATGGTAGCGGAACATACACATTCCCGAAATATGTTATTAATGGCGGTGCTATTGATAACTGGCTGGAAGAACCTGTAACAGTTGTTGCAGATGTTATTTTGGAAGCTACTGCTATGGCTAGTATGGATGCAGCTGTAGCTCATCTGGAACTCCAGAAATGGGATCCAGAAGCAGGAAAATGGGTTCCTGTTACAAACGGTGACTTAGTAGATTCTAAGGCAGGCGTTCCAATGGATCAGCCTATCGAGACAGATGTTGTCTTCAGCGATTCCGAACGTTTAGCAGATACTGTAGCAAGCGATCCAGTTCCAAAATATGATGAAGATGGCAATCTGATTAATTACCGTTGGAAAGAGACCACAATCAGTCTGAACAACGGAGAAGACAAGACCATCATTTGGATTGCAGAAGATGAAACAGAACCAGGCGAAACAAAACCAGGCGTTGCTTACTCAAGCGAGTTCATGAACATGGGCGACCTTGCTCCTGGTGTAAACGGCGAACCAACTAGCGTATATCTGGATGCGGATATGTCTGCAGAAACACTGACAGGCAGCCAGTGGTATTCTGAGATTGTAAATGCAATTAAGGCAGATCAGTACGTAGAAATCATCAAAACTTGGTCTACAAGTGAAGGTGAAAACGTTACTCAGGCTGTTGGAGAAGCAGGTGGTTCTGCAACCTTCAAGATTACCCGAGACGATGGTAAGAGAAGCGTAACTCCTGGAGAAACTCCTGGCGATGATGCTTTATATGATAAGAATGGCGAAGTTGTTTACGATGTTGTTTTAGACAATGACGACTTAGCACAGAATGGAACTGCTTGGATTGAAAGACTGATCGACTTAAATCGTTTCGATGCTGGCGGACATGAATACTTGTATTCTGCAATTGAAACAGGTATTAACCCAGGTAGTTATTCCATTCAGAACTGGACAACCTACATTACTTACAGAAATAGTGTTGTAGACGGACCAGATAATACAAAAGTTAAACAGACAGATGCGATTGTTGCGAATACTGAAGGCCCAGAAGGCGAGTTATGGTTAAGTGCTGAAAAGAGATGGCTGGATGGTGGCGATATTAGCACCCGTAAAGATGTATATGCTGCTCTGTACAGAATTAATGCAGATGGAACAGCTTTCCTTATTGACGATACTCTTTTATTAAACGAAGAGGATAATTGGTATGACGCTAGATGGATTAGCGCTTCTACCGTTTACAAGTATGCTATTTCAGCAGATGGTAAATACACAGAAAATAAAGAAGGCGCTACCATTGGAGCTCTTAAAGCAGAAGATCAGAATCCAGCACAGGACTTTGTCATCGTTGAAATTGGTACCTCTAAGACAGATGAAGCCCTGATGGCAAAATATGGAGAGCATACTTATCTTGAATTAACTCCTGCAGAACTGACAGCAATCCGCAATAAAGTAGCAGGAACCGGGGAAACCCGTACCGAAAAAGACGTTATCATGACTCTGGCTGATAATGAAAGTGATCCTACTGGAGAATCAGTTTACTCATATAACGTATTTGGTGAATTTGGTACTGTAACTCAGCCACAGCCATCACAGGCAGGCTACACATGGACAAACCAGAGAGTAGCTACTGTTGATGTTTCCATGGAAAAAGCATGGGCAGATGGTGGCGCTAGAAGAGAAGGCAAGTTCGAACTCATCCGTATGGATTACACTGGTGAGAATGAAGTCGTTCTTTTCGATGCTGATGATGGATTTATCTTAGGCGGAAATAATCCGGAAACAGATGCAAAACCTGTAGCTGTAGCCGATCCAGAGGGAAGATCCTTCACATACCAGAGAACCGACGATGGTAAAACCTCCAAGATCTATTTTGACGGACTGCCAAAATATGATTACAACGGAGACCAGTATACTTACAGATTAATTGAAACCCATATGTGGGATGAAGGCTTAAACAAATGGGTTGAGATTGAAAATGGCGGAATTCTTATTTCCGCTGGTGACAGATATGGCGTAACTATGGCTCATCAGGAGACCGTGGTTCCAGATTTCTATCTCCACCATGACAACAGACGTGAAGAGTGGAAAGCTTCCAACTCCTTAGTTGGTTCCTACGACCTGAACTTCTTCAAAGTTTGGTACGATGATGGATCAAAGGCTAAGAACACCTTCCGTCCACAGATTTACTTTGATATTTTCGCAGTATCCGATAGTGCAGTAATCGATGAAGATAACAACACCGTACGCGATTATATCGATGAGATTTACAAAGACAATAGCAATGTAACCTATGAAGACTTTATGAATCGTCTGGGCTTATATGTAGCAGGAAAACAGCCATATAAGACCATTTCCGAAGACCGTATCTGGACAACCGATGGTAACCAGTGGGCATGGGAATGCGAAATTGGAACAGTTCCACAGTACGACAGCAACGGTAACGAACTGGTTTACTTCGCAAAAGAAAATAATATTGCCGCTTCTGAATACAAGACGATTAACATTAACAACTTTGATAGTGTTAAATCTACCGACCTTAGTGCTACTGTAACATCTCCTAAGGGCGCTTTGGATGTAGCAGAAGAAATTGAAGCAGAAGAAAGAGATTACTTCGTACTTCTTAGTGATGGTGAACTTCACGGTCAGAACGTAGCAGATCCTGGTAAGGTATTTACACGTACTGTTGTTAACTATCGTGAAAACAAGCGTACTATCAGCGGTAGAAAAGTTTGGAAGATGCCTGCTGGTATCTCTATTCCAGACGATAATATGCCAGAAGTTAAGTTCTCACTGTATAGAGCTTTAGCTCCTCTGACAAATGGAATTACTCCAGAAGAGTTAGCTAAATACTACAATGAGCACGTTCAGGATTGGATTACGAGAGAGAATGCAACAAAAGTTCTGGAAGTTAAGCTTCATACGAAAGATGCTAACGTAGATGGCAAAGGCGTATTTAACTTCCCAACCTATACTTACAAAGTAACACAGGAAGTATACGGTGATAATCAGGATCCACTTCCAAAATACAATACTTATGGACAGACCTATTACTACTATGTAGTAGAGGATACGGAAGTAGCAGGATATCCAGTAGTTACCGGTGTTGAATACAACACAGCAGACTTCTATGTAACCAATGCATACAATATCGAAAAAGAATATGCAGAAGTTGGAGTAGAAAAAGACTGGGATATCACAGCAGCATTAAAGAATGGCTTAACGCTGAAAGAGCTTGCACCTGTAACGATTTCCTTATACGCTCAGGCCTTTGAACAGGATGATCCTACAGTAGCAGCTGGTGAACCAGTACTGTTTGCAACTCAGACAGTTGATCCTACCACGGTTGATGATGGAGTAATTCAGTTTGTATTCCGTACGATTACAAATAAAGATCTGGATAGCACCATTGTTGGTAAAGAATTACCATACATCGCTCCTACTGGCGGAATCTACAAATACTTTGTAGTTGAAAACGAAGTTGATGGCTATGATCAGTATCTGAAGATTGGTAGCAAGAGCGTTGAGAGCGCAATTGAAAACGAAGAGTACATCGCTCTTACAGAAACTCGTACAAATGAAGACGGTGAACTCATTCACACCAATATCGGTAAGGATTCAGATATTGCAGTATTTACGAATGTTTACGAAGGCGATAAGAAAGACTTCGAAGCAATCAAATATTGGGAAGATGAATATGTAGACAACGACAAATATCGTCCAGATACAATTACTCTGACCATTATGAGAAAATCTGAAAACGGCGTTGATACGAAGTATTCAACAACTGCTGTTTTGAAGAAATCCGATAATCCGAAGTCAAACAAATGGTCTGTAGTACTGGAAGACCTGGTTAAGTTTGATCCTCTGGGTGCTGAATATACATATTATGTAGCAAAAGAATCTTCTGGAAACTTCACAGCTGAGAAGGTCGGTGATAAGATCAACGACTACTATGTATTAAAGAGCATTAACGAAGACGGATCTATCACAAACAAATTAGAGAATGAACATTCTCTGTCAATTAAGAAGGCTTGGACATATACGGATAATGGTCAGGAATTAAATCTTAGTTCTTGGACAACCTTCCAGAGACTCCGTGCAATGAACGCTCTTCCAACAGACCTTAAGTATGTTGTATTAAGACGTGTTGCAGGCGGAACTTGGGAGACCATAGATGCTTCTACTGTAGAAGATGCAGAACATACTGTATCTTATAACAACAAGGACGTTCTTGGATACGACCTTGACCTTAGCAAGATTACAGCAGCAACCTTCTATACAATGTTTAATGGTTCCTACTCATGGAAACACCTTCCAAGCAAGGATGCGAACGGAAAAGTTTATGAGTACAACATGAAAGAAGTTGCAACATGGATTACAACCGAAGCTCCTGGAACTAAGGTTATTGAGTATGTTGACGGAACCAAGGACAATGGCATGGAAAGCTCCTTCGGAGTAACAACCAAAGATGAAGCTACTGCCATTGCAGCTAAGAACAAAATTGAAACTCAGAAAGTAAGACTGGCAAAAGAGTGGAAAGATGATAAGGGTTACGATAATACAAGACCTGCATCTTTAGAGGTTACTCTTACTTCTAAAGCAACAGGAGAATCCTTCAAATACACTCTGACTACAAAAGGCAATAGCGACAGTGTTTACATGTCTGATTACTTCTACCTTCCAAATATTAGTGTGGTAGAACTGAACAGCACAAACTATGACATTTCAGAGAAATTCTCAGAAAAGACGGCACAGGGAACTACACCGGCAGAGTATGAGTACAAATGGTTAGATGAAAACAATAAGATTATCTACAGTGCAAAAGATGATGCTTATTATCTGAATCTCAGCAATACGCTGAAGAAGACAGATAGAAAGACCATTGATCTGGCAGCAACGAAGAAGTGGGCTGGTGAAAATGAGTTCTGGGGCGATACCCTTCGTCCAACCGTAGAATTTACCCTTCAGTACTATGATCGTACAACTCAGAAGTGGGTTGATATGACTGCAGCTACCATTGGTAACTTCTACGATCCTGCAGATACAACAATTACTGCAGATAAACCGGCACCTGTTGCTAGTCAGACCGTAACCTTTGATACAGCAGATCTTAAGAAGATTAATTCTTCTAAGACCGTTCATTGGTACCATCTGTACAAATATTGGAAAGACAATTCTGTTGATGGAACTCCAGAATTAATCAAGTACCGCGTAAAAGAGACGTTGACTCCGGATAATGGAAACTATGGTGCTAACAATACTA
This sequence comes from Lachnospiraceae bacterium, assembly GCA_024403615.1. GTDB lineage: Bacteria > Bacillota > Clostridia > Lachnospirales > Lachnospiraceae > RGIG5612. Next base: position 125,331 of record JAKSRM010000002.1, on the reverse strand, counting down.
GCGGAACTCTGACTTATTCCATGACAGATGCAAAGATGTCTTATACAGGTACGATTACCAATACCTTAAAGTCAACACCGTTTGTTGTTAAGAAGACTTGGAATAGTGGTTCTTTAAGCAAAGCTCAGATCCAGACCAGAATTAATTTGGATGCTCTTCCACAGACGATGGAAATGCTCCTGGAGTACACTTCCGCTGCAAATCCAACCGATGACGATTGGAAGGTTTATCCATTTGTATTACAGGATGGACAGAGCGAAGGACACTTTGTATTTAATTCTTATAATGATTATGCCGGATTAACGGTACAAGGAAAGCTGCCTCGTTATGATGCAACTGGAAATACGTATAAATATCGTGTAACAGAGCTTTCTGTAAAATATAAGAGTGGTGATATTCAGTCTAGAAGCGGAAATGTTATTGGTAACTTTACCGTAACGGATGGAGCTGTATTAAGCTGGGATGGCTCTACAAATCCTACCTTCTCTGTTAAGAATGAATATGAATACGGTACGCTTAATATTAAGAAAATCTGGAAAGACGAAGCAAACCGTGAAGGCCGAGAAGCTACAATTACTGTTAAAGTAACTGGTGTAAACGTTAATTACTCATCAACTACTACATTATCAGCTAACAATTGGTCTGCAAGTTATTCACAGCTTCCAAAATGGAATCATGATAAGAGTGCTTTAGCAACTTACACCGTTGAAGAGATTAAGCTTGGCTCAACAAATGCTTCCTCAGGAAAAGTAGGAGAATATACCATTTCCTATGATCCAGAAACTGCAAGTGGAACATTTGAGTCTGGAACATCCATTACGATTAATGCAATCAATACTTATGTTCCACAGCGTGGTACGGTTAATGCGACAAAAGAATGGCTTGGAGATGACCTTTGGAAAGAACTTACACGTACAGGTTCTGTAGAAGTTACTCTTCAGTACAAACTTGGTTCTGGAAACTGGACTGCAATTTCACAGAAAGCTTTAGACGCAGATGGTCTGTATCCAGATAATGGTGTATATACAACCTCCGCAGCTAAACAGACAATTATTATTAATGCGGACGGAACCGCTTCCACAGTAGCATGGGAAAATCTGCCAGTATACTACAACAAGAATACGACAGATAAGGTTCAGTATCGGGTTGTTGAGACAAAGGTTGATAACTACAGCATTTCTTATGAAGGCAATGGTGTAACCTTAGCGGATAAGGAAACAAAATCTGCCAAAGTTAAGAATACTCTTGATACAACCGACATTATGGTTTACAAGAACTGGAAGAATAACAGCCAGGATAGTGCACTGACAAAAACTCAGCTTCAGGAACTGATTAATTTAGATGCTTTGCCAGTAAGCCTTGAGATGGCAGTTGAGTATTCAACCGATGGTACTACATGGACAACAGTTCCAACACAGCTTGAAGATGGAAAAGACGCAGGTCATTTCACATTTAATACCTTAAATGATTATGCTGGCAAAGAAGTTGCTGCTAAATTACCAAAATCTACAGCAACAGGAGTTGCAATTAAGTACAGAGTAATCGAGTTATCTGCAACTTATGCTAGCGGAACAGTAACAAGAAATAACACAACGATTGGCAACTTAACTGTAACGGATAGCGATCCAGCAACTTGGACGGATCCAGCAACAAAACCATCCTTCACTTTGACCAATACCTACGAAAGTGGTGAGATTAAAGTTCAGAAGGCTTGGAACGATGAAAACAATCGTGATCAGTTAAGAGATGCAATCACCGTTAAATTAACCGGAGTTAACGTAAACAAGACTCTGGAAGCAGTCCTTACAGGTAACTTAACATCGAATACCGGATTGAGCTATACATGGAAGAATATTCCTTCAAAAGATCATAATGGTAATCCAGCAACCTATAAGGTAGAAGAAATTAAGATCGGTAACACCGTAGTAACTGACGGTAAAGCTGGAGAATATACAGTAAGCTACAGCCCACAGAGTGGTGTTATGTCCGGAGGCAAACTGACTCTGAACATTAACAACAGACATAACCCTGCAAAAGGCAGCATTACAGCTGAAAAAGAGTGGGATGTTCCGGAATACTGGTACAAACAGGTCGTTCCTGACAGCGTAACTGTAAAACTTCAGTACAAGAACGCACAGGGCGTATGGACAGACATTACAAAACAGGATACTGTTCCATACACCAACGAGGGCATTTATACTACATCAAATCCAAAACAGACCATTGAATATTTCTCTTCAACGGAGAATTGGAACTATGCACAGTGGAATAACCTGCCAGTATACTTCGATAATGAACAGACGAAAGTTCAGTACCGAGTAGTAGAGGATTCCGTAGACGGATTCACTATCAAGTATTCATTTACTGCAGATGGTGTGGAACTTGTTAAAGATGCTTCAGAACCAGTTGAGACCACAGTAACGAATACTATGGATTCAACAACATTAAGCATCCACAAGGATTGGGCTCTGAATGGTGCAGATGAAGAACTAGTACTTCCAGATTCCATCACCTTTAAGGTTGAATATGGCGTTGAAGATGAAGACGGCGCTGTAGCAACATGGAAGGCTCTTTCCAACTACAACTACACAGAAGTTGTAGCAGGAGAGAAGACTGAGGTAACCGGAAAGACTGATGACTACGGAAAAGTAACAATTAATAAACCTACCGAAGACATCCTGAAATGGACAGAAGTTCTCTTTGAGGGCCTGGCTAAAGTGGATGCAGATGGTAACAACTACAGCTACCGTGTATCCGAAGTTGAAGTAACATTCGGAACTAAGACAGTAACTGTAAGCGGACAGTTTGCAGAAGATGGAACTACCTATATTATTAATAGCGCAGGTTCCTTCGGTAATACAGACAGTAAGGTTGAAACTGCTTCTGATGATGGCGGATTCGCAGCAACTGCTGTTAACAGCCTGTCCGTAGGTAATGTTTCTGCAGAAAAGATTTGGGATGATGAAGACAACAGAGATAACTCCAGACTGTCAAGCATTGCATTCCAGCTTTACAGAGACGGTGCAGCATATGGTACAGCTGTTACATTAACTGCTGGAACCGATGGCAAGTGGGCAGACGAAATCAAACATACCTGGAACAACGTTCCTCTGTACAGAGATGATGCTACAAGCCATACTGATGCATACAAATCTGTATACACTGTAAAAGAAACTGCTACATGGAAAGATGGCCAGACCTACACAACCTATTATTCTGTAGGTACCGGCGATAAGAACACCGACTACACGAAAGCTACTGTAAACGCAGCAGCAGATGCAGACGATGCACAGATTACAGTAACGAACCACTACGAGCCAAAACTTGGAAAAGTTAATGCTTCTAAATTGTGGAACGATGTTGAAAACTATTACAACACAAGACCAGGAACCATTTACTTCAAACTTCAGTACAGAGTAGATGGAACCGATACCTGGGCAGATGTTGTTAAGAAAGACAACAAGAATTATCCAGACGATGGCGTTTATACAACAAGCGCAATTGTTCAGGAAATCGATGTAGCTGCTAAGACAGCTGAACAGAAGAAAGTTGCTGTATGGGAGAACGTTCCATACTTCACAAATGAAGGAACTGCTGTTTACTACAGAGTAGTAGAAACGGATGAAGATGGAAACATCTTAACAAGCCCAGCTTACGATAACTACATGGTAAGCTACAGCTACGATGTAAATGGTGAAACATTTACCGAAGAAGTTTCTGAACTGAATCAGACAGTAACCAACACCATGCAGGAGAATAGCCTTGAACTTACTAAAGTTTGGGAAGGCGATGATACCTGGAAACAGCTGGTTCGTCCACAGTCCGTAACCTTCCTGGTTGAGTACAAGATTAAAGGATCTACCGATGAATTTGAGGCCTTTAATTCTAAGGATGGACAGATCAAGATGGGTCAGATTACTGTGAAGGCAGATGGCAACTGGAGTGCAAAAGTTGAGAAGATTCCTTTCAACTATGAAATCAGAGTATCTGAAGCATACATCACCTTCGATGGTAACAAGGTTTATGCAGACGAAGGTTCCTTCACAACCAAGGACAATGGAAGCACCTGGACTCCAGACGGCAAAGTTGGTGCATATACTGCTAAGGTAGATGTATCATACAATGTTGAAAAAGCTTTATGGACAGCAGCTGCTAAGAACACTCTGGAAACCGGCGAAATCGACGTACAGAAAGAGTGGATTGATGCAAATAACCGTGACGGATTCCGTGATGAAATTAAAGTAAAACTTCACAGAAATGAATCTGTACTCGGCAAGACAAGCGATAAGGTAATTGATACCGTAGTATTAAATAGCCGGGCATGGAGCCATGAGTGGAAGAACCTTCCAATTTATACAATTGATGGAACTAAGGCTACCTACTACGTAGAAGAAGACCTGAGCGAAAAACCAGTAGTTGATGAGAAATATGACACAACCTACACCTTAGGAAGTGGAACTCCTACAACTACAGCAGCAGGCGCTAAGACAGAACTTGATGCAACAGCTTCTAAGCAGATTACGATTGATAATACTCATGTTCCAGAAGTTCTTTCCTTCGACGTAACCAAGTACTGGGATGACAATACAAACTATTACGGACTCCGTGATGCAAGCATTCAGCTGCTTCTCCAGTACAGCGTTGACGGTGGACAGACTTGGGTTGATGCAAATGCAAGCAACAGCATCGTTATTGAAAACAAGAAGATCGCTGACAGACCAGAAGGCAATGCTGATGATGGCACGAAGATCTTCTCCGCAAGCGCTAACGAGCAGACCTTAACCGGAAATGCTAAATCAAATACATGGTCGAAAGACGAATGGAAGGACCTTTCCGCATATGTTCTTGTAAATGGCGTAAGCACAAAGGTTCAGTACAGAGTAGTTGAAAAAGATCATCCAGGTTATGTAGTAACCGACAGCAATGCTGTAACCGTTGATACAGAAGAAACTGCTTCTCATGTAGATATTAAGAACACACTGGATAAACCTTCTAAGGTTAAAGTTCATAAGAATTGGGATCTTAGCGAAGACATCCTGGATACCTACAAAGAGGTTCTGCCAGATAGCATTGAAGTACAGCTTCAGTACAGCGCTGACAATGGACAGACATGGACTAACGTACCATATTACGGAACAGCAACCCTGACTGAAAACAACAACTGGTCCGCTGAATTCAGTAAAGGACTTAGAAACAATTACAAGTACCGTGTAGTAGAAGTATCTATGACATGGGGCGACAAGACAGTAGAAGTTAAGGATCCTACTGGTGCAGTAGTTTACGCAACCGAAGGCGAAATCGGCAACTTCGATTACACCTCCGCAACAACACCTACAACAGAGGGTGGCGAAACAACTTACCAAACAGAACTTACAAATAAACTGTCAACAACATATCTCTCTGTAGTAAAGAACTGGAAAGATGAAGAGAACAGAGATAACCTGAGACAGGGTCTTGTACTCAATCTTTACAGAGATATGCCAACCGATGTTGCAGAAGAAGACAAGGCAGCATACTTAATTGCTACAGGAGTAATTACAACAGAGACACAGAATGTCGTTACATGGGAGAACCTGCCAACCTACAAGAATGGCAGTGATACAGAACCTTCTGTATACACCATCGAAGAAATTCTGGATGGCGAGACCGTTGGAACATACACAACAACTGCTCCGAAGACCGTATCTATTGATCCGTCTAACGGAAAGGGTGCTATTGATATTTCCAACATCCACTATCCAAATAAGGGCGACATCACTGCAATCAAGTATTGGGAAGACTACGATAACTTCTATGATGAGAGAGAAGAGATTTATCTGACTCTGATGTATAGAACAAGTGATGAGGAAGCTTGGGCTCCTGTAACGAAGGACGAACTGATTACCGATGATCCGGAAATCGAAGGCGACCTTTACGATGATGGCGACGTTCACACAACTTCTGAAACAACTCAGAAACTTGAAGTTGAGTATGATGAAGAAGGCAAGATTGTAAACGTTCAGTCTGCAACATGGGAAGACCTTCCTAAGGTAGTTAACTTAGATTGGGACGAAGACCCAACACCAGTTATCTACAAAGTAGTTGAGACCAATGAAGAAGGCAAGAAAATTCTGCAACCTGGTAAATATGGTAATTACACAATCACTTATGGTAGTGAAAACGGTAGCGTATTTACAGAGGACGAAGAAGGCAACCTTGAGCCAATTACTCAGGACATCACCAACACCTATGATGTAACCGAACTTACCGTTCAGAAGATCTGGACTGGTGACGAAGATGAATGGGCACAGCTGGCACGTCCTGCAAAAGTAACCTTCTACATTGAGAAAGCAACAAAGGTTGAAGAAGATGAAGAAACTGGCTTATATATCGACATTTGGGAGCCAGTCAATACTCCAGATGGTGAGACCGTAGTTGATGGATACATTACCGTAACAGAAGAAACTGGTTGGGCTGCAACCATTACAGATCTTCAGCTCGCAGGTGAACTGTTTGCTTACTACAGAGTATCCGAAGCATTCATCGAATACGAAGATGGAACCGTAGCTGAAGTTGCAGTAGGTGACTTCCTGGTAGGTGATGATGGTTCAACCATGATTCGTGGTCGACTTACATGGACCGGCACCAACAACGTAGGCGCATACAACGGAACTGTTGTAACCGAAGAATTATTCGATGATGAAGGCAGCTTCATTGGATGGGGCGCTGTAGCTGAAAACGTTCTTCCAACTGGTAAACTGAAAGTAACCAAAGAGTGGCAGGATGAAGACGATCTCTACGAACGTAGACCTACTAAGATCAAGATTCAGCTGTACCGCGATGGCAAGCCATACGGCGATCCAGTTGAAATCGTTGAAAACGGTAAGAAGTGGGAGTACGAATGGGATAACCTTCCAGTATTCACAGATGATCCTTCTGACGAAGACACCAAGTCTGTATACTACGTAGAAGAGGAAGTTCCAAAGGATTACCACGTAGCTTACATTACAGACGCAGGCGAAGTTAAGAGAGCAGCTGATGCAACTGTTGAGTTAGATTATGTTGCTCCAGAACCAAGCATTGAGCCAGAAGATCCTGAGGTGCCAGAAGTACCAGAGGTTCCAATCTTGACGGCAACTATGGATCCAGAAGAACCTATCGTTCCAGAAGATCCAGAAGAACCTGAGGAGCCAAGAGAGGCTGAAACAGTAATCATTACAATCAGAAATACTCTGGATGAAGATGTTAAGACTGGTGACGGAAGCAACCCAGCACTTTGGGTAGTAACGATGTTAGCTTCCTTAACACTTGGAACAACAGCTGGACTGTTCTCAATGAGACGTAAAAAACGCAATAAGTAATTCGTAAGTTAATTACGAAGAAGGCGGCGGGACCGAAAGGCTCCGCCGTTTTTGTATTGTCAGCGGCGAGCATTGTCTGAAAAAAAGAACATATTTTTATCCCCCCACGGGGCTTAAAATCCATCCCCTGGGAGTTTAGAATCAAACCATATAGGTGGGGGAAAAGATGAACTCAAAAATCCAGAAGAAAAATTCCAGAAAGAAATGGATTATTGCAGGGATTGCGGTAGCAGTCGTTGTAATGGCTATTGTCTGCATTTTTATAGGTTCTTCCAATATGACCCTTGCAGAAGGCTTTCAGGCGCTGTTTGGAAAAGGAACTGACGCAGCGGTTCGTATTATCCAAAACATCCGTATTCCACGAGTTCTGGCTGCGATTATTGCAGGTGCCGGCCTTTCTTCTTCCGGCCTGATTATGCAGACCAATTTGAACAACTCTATGGCCTCTCCGTCTACGTTAGGCGTTTCCAATGCTGCAGTATTTGGCGCAAACCTTTCGATTATCGTATTTTCTGGTGGCTTTTTATCTACAGGAAATAATCCACAGAACATGGCAGCAGGGGCCAATCCTTTTGCCACATCTTTGATGGCGTTTATTTTCTCGGTGGCTTCCATTTTGTTGATTTTAGGTTTATGCAAGGTACGGACCTTTTCACCGGGCGTAGTGGTATTAGCGGGTATTGCAATCGGAGCCATTTGGACCGCTGCCACCACCATCTTGCAGTTCTATGCGACGGATGTAGGACTTTCTGCAGCCGTTATCTGGAATTTCGGTGATTTAGGCAGAGCAACCTATAAAACGGACTTGATTATGCTGGTGGTAGTTGTTATCGGCATCGTATATTTCCAACTCATGGCTTGGAAATATAATGCGATTTTGGCAGGGGATGCGGCCGCAAAGAGTGTAGGCGTTAATGTAGAGCGTTTACGTTTCATATCATTGCTTTTGGCGTCCATAATTACCGCTGTATGCGTTTCTTTCTTAGGAGTTATAGGATTTGTGGGTATTATCTGCCCGCACATTGCAAAACGGATTTTAGGAGCACAGCACTCTTACTCCTTACCGGCAACCGCCCTTTTGGGAAGTCTGTTGTTACTGGCAGCAGATACGTTATCCCGCAGCATCGGTAGCGGTTCCGCCCTTCCGGTAGGAGCGATTACTTCTTTAATCGGAGCTCCGTTCTTCGTAGCCATTATCTTTTCGAAAAAGGAGGGAAGCGCATGCTGAAAATAGAAGACCTCACTTTTCGTTATAAGAAAAATGGCAAGAATGTTTTAGACGGCGTTTCTTTGGAACTGAAGGCTGGAGAAATTGGAATCGTTTTGGGACGAAATGGTTCTGGAAAGACCACTTTGTTCTCCAATTTATTAGGAATTAACAAGCCCTTATCCGGAAAAATGCTGTTCCAAGGAGAAGATTTGGGAGCTATGTCTCCGCAGAAACGGGCAGAGATAATTGCTTATGTTCCGCAACATATCCATTTCGGTCAGTTAAGCGTTTTTGATGCCGTATTAATGTCCAGGGTTTCTTCTTTCGGAACCAGGGCCGGTAAAGAAGACATGGATATAGTAGAAGAAATCTTAAGCGAAATGGGACTGGAAGAATATGCAGACCGAAATGCAGAGGAACTTTCCGGTGGAGAAAAGCAAAAAATCGCTATCGCCAGAGCCATGGCCCAAAGACCGGATCTTTTAGTCTTAGATGAGCCGACGGGAAATTTGGATTTAGCCAATGAGCAGTTGATTATCAGCGAAGCGAAAAAGCTTTCTGCGGCAAAAGGAATCAGTATTTTAAGTTCTCTTCATGACCTGAACCAGGCTATGGATATGGGAGACCGGTTCTTCCTGATGAAAGATGGAAAAATAAAATATACCGGCGGAACCGAAGTATTTACGCCGGAAATCATTAAAGATATTTTTGATGTAGACGTGCATATTGTAGAAGTAGACGGCAAGAAGATTATTCTTGCCGGGAAGGAATTTGGATAAATGATAAAAAAATACAAAATAAAAAACGTAATGAAAACGATGCTTTGCTTGACGGTGTTACTGGTTTTATCCATCGGTCTTACCGCGTGCGGAGGCTCCAAAGAGGAACCGGTTTCGGAAACCTCGGAATCGGCTGACGGAAATAGTTCAGCGGAAACGGTAATTACGGATTTAATCGGTCGTGAACTGACCGTAGCCCCAGGCTCTTATCAAAGAATCGTTTGCATCGGCGCTGGAGCCTTACGAATGTATAGCTATATTGGTGATATCGGCCTTCTTTGTGGCGTAGAGGACATCGATAACGAATCCCTTACCAATCGGCCGAAAATGTTTGATTCTGTGGCCAGACCTTATGTTATGGCATATGGAGAAATCTTTGAAACCTTACCTTCTTGCGGTGTAGGCGGACCGAACGCTCAAACGGCAGAAGCAGAGAAAATACTGTCCTGCAATCCGGATTTGGTGATTTCCGAATATGAAGACGTAGAAAAAGCAGACGCCTTACAGGCACAGTTAGGAATTCCGGTTGTAACCTTAAAAGCCGGTCCCGATGGCGTATTTGATTCAGCCTTCTGTGATTCCATGAACCTTCTGGGAATGCTTTTGGGAAGAGAAGATCGGGCTGCAGAATTAATTTCTTTCGTAGAGAAAGAAAAGGCGGAAATATCCGAAAGAACGACAGATATCAAAGAAGAAGAAAAACCTTCCGTTTATATTTGCGGTCTTGGGAACTGGGGAACCACAGACCATTTAATGACTTCGGAACAATATGCATCTTTCGATGTGGCCAATATTAAGAATGTAGTTACCGGCTTGGGAACTCCGGGAGTTACGCCAATCGAAGAAGAGAAGTTTATTTCTCTTGGCAGTGATATGGACCTGATGTTTATCGATGGCGCAGCCGTAAAAAATATCCAGCCTTTGTATCAGGAAGACGTGCGGCTGTTTGATACGGTGAAAGCTTGGAAAGACGGTGAAGTTTATCTGCAGATGGCTTATAACGCTTACTATACGAACTATGAAATCGCTTTGGCGAACACCTGGTTTTTAGCAAAGAGCGTATATCCGGAACAGTTTGAAGATATTGATCTTACAGAAAAACTGAATGAAATTACGGAAATGTTTTTAAGACAGGACTTAGCAGAGAAAATCTTTTCTTGTCCGGCAAGTTTCGGAGGATACCAAAAGATAGATATCGCTACGTTTTTCCCATCATAATTTAGCGGTAAATATAGACGAACGCTTGTAAAAAATGTAAAATGTTCAGGTAGGTAATACCTGAATATTTTATTTTTGGACGGTTTTTTGATGTCCGATTTTAGGAGAAAATAATGAGAAGGACGAAAATCATTTGCACCATCGGACCTGCTTCCGATAGCGAAGAAATATTAAAAGAATTATGTCTGGCAGGCATGGATACGGCCAGATTAAACTTCTCTCATGGAACCCATGAGAGCCATTTAGAGACCATTAAACGATTAAAAAAAGTAAGAGTAGAGTTAGGACTTCCCCTTCCGATTATGCTGGATACCAAAGGACCGGAATATCGGTTAAAGACTTTTGCAGAAGGCTCTGTGGAAATAAAAACGGGAGATAAGTTCATCCTTACTGCTGACGAGGTTGACGGCGACGCGACGAAAGTTAGTGTAAATTACGCGAAGCTTCCTCTGGAGTTAGAAGCTGGCCAGCAGATTCTGGTAAATGACGGTCTGGTAGAGCTTAAAGTAGATGAAATTTCCGGAAATGACATTATTTGTTCTGTCATTCAGGGAGGAATTCTTTCTGACCGCAAGAGCATGAATTTTCCTGGAAAGATCATGAGCCATGAATATTTAAGCGAGCAGGACAAATCCGATATCTTATTCGGTATTGAGAATGATGTAGATTTCGTTGCAGCGTCTTTTATGTCCACAAAACAGAATGCTTTAGACCTTCGAAACTTTCTGAATGAAAATGGGGGCTCTGGAATCGGTATTATTGCTAAGATTGAAAACCCAGATGGCGTAAAGAATGTTGATGAAATCTGTGAAGTAGTTAACGGAATTATGGTTGCCAGAGGCGATTTAGGTGTAGAAATTCCGCTGAAAGAAGTACCGGTTCTGCAAAAAGAAATGACTAACAAATGCAGAATTCGAGGCAAGAGAGTCGTAACTGCGACTGAAATGTTAGAATCCATGATTCACAATCCACGTCCGACCCGAGCAGAAGCTTCTGATGTTGCTAATGCAGTTTATGAAGGAACTTCTTTAGTTATGTTATCTGGAGAGACCGCAAGTGGCGAGCATCCGGTAGAAGCCGTAAAAACCATGGCTTCCATCGTTGAATATACAGAAGAGCATATCGATTATGAAAAATGGTTCGAAAGCACCGAATATCAGATTAACAGCAATTTAGATGCTATTTCCCATGCGACCTGCTCTATGGCAGTAGATGTTGGCGCCAAGGCTATCGTTGTTAATTCCATTTCCGGTCTGACCGCTCGTCTGGTCAGCAGATTCCGTTGTCCGGCTCATATCATTGGAACCACCACCGATGTAAAGGCTTGGAGAAGATTGAACATGAGTTGGGGCGTAACTCCGGTACTGAATGAAAAATATGAGTCTCAGGATATTATGTTTGAAGAAGGCCTGAAAGCAGCCGTAAGAATTTTGAATCTGCAGCCTGGGGACAAGGTCGTTTTAACTGGCGGTACCATCGGTGGAGCAGCTGGAAATACGGACACCATTAAGGTTTATACGGTTCAGTAATTGTTCACAAATAGTTTTGTTGACAATGCTGGAAATATATAGTAAATAAAAATTAAGTGAAAAGGGAGTAGCTGGCAGGCATTGCCTGTTGTCTGACTCGTCAGTACGGACGGAATCCCGGGTCAGAATTCCAAACGAACAGCAAGACTTTTACTACGTTATTTGCGTGGTAAAAGTCTTTTTTTATAGAATATCATAGGAGATTATATGAAAATATTTGCCATTATTTTATTTGTCGCAATGTACATTGTGATGATCGCAAAATCAAATTTTCGCACTTATGCGGCTCTAGCGGTAGCTTTAATATTCTGCATTGCCGGAATCACGCCAATCGGTAACATTTTCGGTGCCATCGATTTTAATGTTTTGATGATGATTGCCGGAACCATGATTGTGGTGGACTACTTTATTGAATCCAAAATGCCGAACTTAATTGCGGAATCTTTGCTGCGGCATTCGAAAAACGTAAAAATGGTCATTATTCTCATGTCTTTATTTGCAGGTATTGTGTCTGCTTTTATCGACAATGTAGCAACCGTTATTATGATTGCACCGGTTGGCCTGGCCATTTGTAAAAAACTGAATATTAATCCGACAGGCATGCTTCTTTCTATTGCAGTTTCGTCCAATCTGCAAGGAGCAGCTACGTTAGTCGGAGACACCACGTCCATTATGCTTGGCGCTTACGCCAAAATGGACTTTATGAGTTTCTTTTTCATCAACGGAAAGCCAGGAATCTTTTGGGCCGTGGAATTAGGAGCCTTAGGAACTGTTCTGGTAATGATGATCTTATTCCGAAAAGAAAAGGCAGCCGTATCTTCCGACAGCCATACAAAAGTGGAAAGCCTGTTTCCGTCCTTCGCACTGATAGGCATCGTTGTATTTCTTATTGCAGCATCTTTCCTTCCGGAAAAACCAGACCTTACGAATGGTTTGATTTGCTGTGCCATCGCAGTAATTTGCATGGCAGTAGATCTGCTTCGAAACCGGAAACCGAAGACCTTGCTTCATTCCGTAAAAAGCATTGATTATCAGACGCTTGCTTTGCTGGCGGGAATGTTTGTAGTGATTGCAGGTCTTCAGAATATCGGCGTCATCAACGACCTGGCCAACTTTATTGGTGGGTTAGGAAAAAATAACATTTTTCTGCTTTATACGGTGATCGTGTGGATGTCCGTTCTTCTTTCTGCATTCATCGATAATATTCCTTATGTAGCGACCATGTTGCCAGTGGTTCAGAGCATTTCCTTAAGTCTGGGAATTGCGCCGTACCTCTTGTATTTTGGCCTTTTGTCCGGAGCAACTTTAGGCGGAAATCTGACGCCAGTAGGCGCTTCTGCCAATATCGCTGCAACTGGAATTCTTCAAAAAGAAGGCTATAAAGTAAATATAAAAGATTTTGCCAAAATCGGAATTCCATTTACTTTAACCGCTGTTACCATTGGTTATTTATTTATCTGGTTTGTATTTGGAATGTGATCGATTTTTATTGCTGTAGGATGGAAACAGATGATAAAATAACGCTGTAAAAAAAGGCGCTTTTGTCACTAGGAAAAGAGGTCATTATGAAAGTTAAAGAACGTACTTATAGCGGCGTATTAACCAACGAAATTTCTCCAAGAGAGATTAAAAACCGGGAGATTTCCAGAAAAGCAGCAGCCCAGGGCGTAGTCCTGCTGAAAAACGAAGGCGTACTTCCTTTGGGAACCACTGGAAAAATCGCTGTATTTGGCAATGGTATTGCGGAAATCGTAAAGGGCGGAACTGGTTCTGGCGATGTAAACTCAAGAGAGGTGGTATCCGTTTTAGAGGGCTTCCGGGCAGCAGGTGTAACCATAGTAAATGAAGCTTCTGCACAAAAGTATGTGGACGACGAAAAGGCCTCTATTCTTGCCTGGAGCAAGCTGGTATTAAAACGTATTGAGGAAATGGAAAAACGCAGTGATATGGCCTTTTTAGGAGTCCTTGCGGGCACCGACCGGGAAACCACACCGCCGATTCCTGTGGTAGAAGCGGAACTGAAAGAAGCAGACGCAGCTCTTTATATCATCAGCAGAACCGCAGGGGAAGGCTATGACCGGAATCTGTCGGAAGGCGACTGGTTCCTGAAAGAAGAAGAAAAACAGCAGATTAAAGAAATCTTAAAATATAATGAGAACCTGATTGTTATCATTAATGCCGGCGGACAGGTAGATATTTCGGAACTGGCAATGAATGAGGCTGTTAAGGCGATTGTTTACGTATCTCAGCCAGGTTGTGAAGCAGGTCATGTTATCGCGGACATTGTTACCGGAAAAGTATCCCCTTCCGGAAGACTGGCTACCACTTGGGCAGTAAAATACGAAGACTTTCCGAATGCAGCAACTTTCAGTTATCTGAATGGGGACACCACCAATGAAAAATATGACGAAGGCATCTATGTTGGATACCGTTATTTTGACAGTTTTGGTGTGAAACCATTATATCCGTTTGGATATGGCCTTTCTTATACTGATTTTGTAATGGAAACGGAAGATGTTGCAGTAGGTGGCAACGAGGTAAAAGTAACTGTGAAAGTTACGAATACAGGTGCGAAATATTCCGGAAGACAGGTTGTTCAGTTGTATGCAGCTTGTCCTCAGGGCTCGGACGGCAAAGAATTAAAGCGCCTGATTGGATACCAGAAAACGAAAGAATTGAATCCAGGAGAGGCAGAAACGGTTACCATTACAGCCGATGCGAAGAATCTGGCCTCCTTCCTTTATGCTCCGTCTGCATGGGTGGTAGAACAAGGCCGTTATTTCCTTCTTTTGGGAGAAAATGTAGAGCAGGTTCAGGTGGCTGGCGTTTTGGAAGTTGCGGAAGACTGCGTAATTGAAAAGGTACAGCATATTGCTCCTCTTCAAAATACGGAAGAAACCAAACTGAATGAAATCCGCCCAGATGGAAAAGTAATTGAAGAAAAACGAAGTGCTTGGGAAAAAGAGGCTGCAGAGAAGAACGTTGCTATTTGTGCTTTCGCACCAGAAGAAATCGAAATCAAGAGACTTCCGGAAAGTAAGTTCTATGAAGAAGCGAAAGCCATTGCAGAAAAAATGAGCGAAGAAGAACTGACGGCCATGCTCATGGGCGAAATCACCAAGGGTCAGGACAATATCAAAGACAATCAACTGGTTATGACCGGAATGTTTATTCCGGGAGCTGCAGGCGAGACCAGCTGTAAATTTACAGAAGAATACGGAATTCCGGCGATTTCCATGACCGATGGACCAGCCGGCATCCGTCTCAGAAAGAACTATGATGTAGACCGGGAAAGCGGCCTGATTTGGGGCGACGGATTCTTGTCTGCTGTCCGTGGCGGACTGTTCGCAACGGATCATCACCGTACCAATATTGACACCTATTATATGTATGCGACGGCAATTCCAGTTGGAACTTTAATTGCTCAGACCTGGGATCCGGAATTAGTAGAAGGATTAGGAAAATTAATCGGCGAAGAGATGGAAGAGTTTCATGTTGCATGGTGGTTGGCACCGGGTATGTGCATTCACCGCAACCCTCTTTGTGGCAGAAACTTTGAATATTATTCAGAGGATCCGTTTGTTACAGGTACGATGGCAGCAGCTATGACCAATGGCGTCCAGAGCATTCCTGGCGTAGGAACTACCTTAAAGCATTTTGCTTGCAACAATCAGGAAGAAAACCGGATGCATTCTAACAGCATTTTGTCCGAACGTGCGCTTCGTGAAATTTATATCCGAGGCTTTGAAATTGCAGTGAAGGCTTCTCAGCCAATGTGCATTATGACGTCCTATAATCTGATTAATGGTGTATCCGCTGCAAATAACAGTGATATTCTGGCGGTTGCTTTACGAGGCGAATGGGATTTCAAGGGAATTGTCATGACGGATTGGACCAGCACTTCCAATGGCAGCGCGACAGCCTATAAGTGCGCTATTGCAGGCAACGATTTAATTATGCCGGCAAAACAGTCGGATGTGGATAATATTCTGGCAGCCTTTGCTTCTGGGGAACTTCCAAGAGAGAAAGCGGAAGAATGTGTAACCAGACTGATTGAAGTATTGTTTGCAACCTTAGGCATGGAAGATCCAGAGCCTTATCGCTGGAACTAAATCATAACGAGAAATAAAAAATGCCCCCTACTCCATATGGAAAAGGGGGCTTATTTTTTAAGAACTTAGGTTAATCAATCATCGGTATAGTTATCGAAATATCCCTGAATGTAGATGAAAGGAGTTCCCTTGTCACCAGAACCACTGGTCAGGTCAGATAAAGAACCTAACAGGTCGGTTAACTGACGAGGAGTAGTTCCTTCGGTAGCCATGGTTCCCTTAAGGTCCGCATCTTTTTCTTTAATAGCTTTTACCATAGCGTCTTTCAGTTCTTCACCCTTTAACTCAGCAAACTCATTGTCAGCTAAATATTTCAGTTTCAGCTCGTTTGGAGTTCCCAACAGGCCGGAAGTGAAGCCAGGGGATACTACAGGGTCAGCAAGTTCCCAAATCTTTCCAACAGGATCTTTGAAAGCCCCGTCGCCATAAACCATAACTTCGATGGTTTTGCCGGTAGCAGCTTTGATGTCTGCCTGAACGCCTTCTACGAATTCCTGGCAGTTAATAGGGAATAACTTGATGGTTTCTTCGGTAGCTTTGTTTGAACCTAAAATACCATAGTCTGGGTTGAATCCGGAGCCATCTACTGGAGCGTTTAACAGTTCGTCCATACCAAGGACAACTTTTCCGCCAGCTTCCAGGATCAGTCGTTTCGTTCTCTTGCGTGTGTGGATATCTGCGCAGATGACATGATCGGTATAGTCCACGATTTTACGAGGATTGTTTGCGAAGATGATTTCAGCTTCTGCGCCTTCTTCTTCGATTAAGTCCTTGTAGTAGTTTACATAGTCAACATCGGTAAATGTATGCTTGGACTTGCCGAACATTCCCTCAAACTCAGCCTGTGTCAGAACGTCAGTGTAAGGATTTACACCTTTCTGATCCAGTAAGTCAATATCGAGAAGGTGATTGCCGACCTCGTCGCTTGGATAGCTAAGCATCAAAACGACCTTCTTGCAGCCCTTTGCGATTCCTCTTAAGCAGATAGCGAATCTGTTTCTGGAGAGGATAGGGAAGACTACGCCAACGGTTTCGCCGCCGAGTTTATTACGTACGTCGGTTGCTAACTGTTCTGTTGTAGCATAGTTCTTTTCGGAACGAGCCAAGATAGATTCAGTAATTGCTAATACATCTTTTTTACCGATCTCAAATTCGCCTGCATTTACACAATCTAAAACTGTGTCAACAACGATTTTTCTTAAGTCGTCGCCTTCTTTTACGATAGGTGCACGCAGACCTCTTGAAATAGTTCCAACTCTTCTCTGCATTTTTTTACATCTCCTTATGTTTATGCGTTGTTTTTGTTGCGGAAGTACTCAGGTTTTAAAGGAAAACCAGACGTAAAAACCGTTCCAAAAACACGAAGATAGTATACCATATTGGATGTCATTCTTAAATAAAAAATTTAGCCAAAATAAAGTGCTGGTAAACTAATATTCTATACAGTATAATCAAAAACATGAATTTGGAGAACTTCAAAAAAGGCTTGAAAGCCGGAATACCGATTGGTCTGGGATACTTCGCGGTATCCTTTACTTTTGGTATGATGGCGGTGAAGGGTGGCCTGAATATATGGGAATCTGTTCTGATTTCTTTGACCAATCTGACCAGCGCCGGACAGTTTGCCGGACTGGATATTATTTTCGCTAATGGAACCTTATGGGAGATGGCATTTACTCAGATTATCATCAATTTACGATATATGTTGATGAGTTTGACGATTTCCCAAAAGCTGGATAAACGCTATCCGTTTTTCCATCGATTCTTTATTTCCTTTGGTATGACAGACGAAATTTTTGGTGTCAGCGCTGCTAGCTCTGGAAAAGTTTCCCCGTTCTTTCATTATGGCGCTATGGCGGTAGCCATCCCTGGCTGGACCTTAGGTACTTTAGTAGGCGCCGTTGCCGGATCCATCCTTCCAAACTTTATTATCAGCGCCTTAAGCGTTGCGATTTATGGCATGTTCTTGGCAATTATTATTCCGCCGGCGAAGAAAAATAAGACTCTGGTATGGGTCATTATTTTAGCCATGGCGTTAAGTTCTGCTTTCAAATATATCCCGGGACTGAATAAAATTTCTTCCGGTTTTTCCATTATCATTGTAACCGTTCTGGTAGCAGCTTTGGCCGCATGGCTGAGGCCGGTTAAAGAGGAAGAGGAGGCCGCATCATGAGCATTTATTTGTACATTCTGGTTATGGCCGGCGTTACTTACCTGATTCGTATGCTTCCTTTGGCACTGGCTACCAAAGAAATAAATAGTAATTTCATAAAGTCCTTTTTATATTATGTACCATACGCTTGCCTGGCAGCCATGACCTTCCCTGCAATCTTAAGCTCTACGGAGTTTTTGATTTCGGGCATCGCTGGTCTGGTGGTTGCGGTTATCGTAGCTTACAAGGAAAAGAGCCTGGTAGTTGTTGCCCTTTGTGCCTGCGCAGCAGTTTTTATTTGCGAGCGGATTATCGTGTGGATTGCTTGAAATCTTTTTTGAAAAAAGGATTGACAAATCGAAGGGGTTAAGGTATATTACGTATTGCGTCGCGAGACGAGTGAAAACAACATATGCGATAGTGGCGTAGTTGGTAACGCGCGACCTTGCCAAGGTCGAGACCGCGGGTTCGAGCCCCGTCTATCGCTCTTAGGACATCCGAAAGGATGTCCTTTTTGTTGCAAGTAATGATGAAAGCATAGCATGCTTGTATGAATGCACTTAACGACTGCAATGCAATCCCACAGGGATATGCATAAGCGACAAGAAACGTGTAATATGCTTGCATGAATGCTGATAATGGCGAAAAAATTGAGATGTGTACAGGTCGTAAAACACCTTATTGCAAAAATATTGAGATATGTACAGGCCGTAAAGAGTTTTGTTGCAGAAACATTGAGATATGTACAGTTTTTTTAGTTTTTATAGCTAAATAATTGAAAAAATTAGTACATATCTCAATAATTTCGCTGAAAAAAGAAATAGAGAGTGTACATATCTCAACATTTTCGCAGAAAAGAGAAAAAGTGGTCGTACATATCTCGACAATTTCGCTGAAAACAGAAAAAGTTGTACAGAAACTGCATTCTTACGTAACATTTCAGAAAAGAATCAGATTATGTTTTTCAGGAACGGATAGAAAAACCATTTGTGGCATTAACATACTTTTCACACAATGGAATCTAAAAATGTGGTAAAATATGACTGTCAAAAAAGTATCGTTTCGGAAAATGAAACAAACGTGGGGATGGAGGTTCGTTTCACGGATTTCCATACCAATAAAGGAGGCTTGTCATGAAGATAGCCATTGCCGGGTGCGGCAAGGTCGGAACGACTCTGGCCGAACAACTTAGTAAAGAAAACCATGACATTACTGTCATTGACGTAGATGAAGAACGTTTAAGTTATATCAGAAACTCCCAGGACGTTATGTGTTACGTGGGAGATGCCAGATCTGTTTCTGTGCTGAAAGATGCGGGCGTAGAGAACAGTGATTTAATGCTGGCCATAACGGACAACGATGAGGCGAATCTGATGGTTTGTCTGGTAGCGAATAAATTAGGTGTAAAACATACCATCGCCCGTGTGCGAAATCCGATTTACCGGGAAACAATCAACGTAATTAACGAAGACTTAGGCCTTTCTATGGTAGTAAATCCGGAAATGGAAGCTGCTAGAGAAATGTTTAATTCCCTTCGTTTCCGTTCTGCGATTCAGGTAGAAACTTTTGCGAAAAGCCGAAATGAAATTATGACCTGCGAGATTACCGACGGTATGCCGGTATGCGACGTTAAGATTAAAGATTTGTATTCTGCTACGAAAACAAAAGCTTTCATCTGTGCGGTAAAAAGAGGCGGAGAAGTATTTATTCCAAACGGCGAAACGGAAATCAAAGCAGGAGATACCTTGTCCTTTGTTGCGACCCAGCAGGACGCAGAAAAATTCTTCAAGAAATTAGGAAACGAAACCGGACGTTCCAAGAATCTGGTAATTATCGGCGGAGGACGTTTAGGCTATTATTTAGGCCGCATGGCGGTAGAAAATGCTATGCCGGTGACAATTATCGATAAAGACAAAGAAATCTGTAAAAACCTTAGTTCCGCCCTTCCATTGGCGAATATTATCTGCGGGGATGCTACCAACACGGATATTCTGGAAGAGGAAGGTGTACTGAAATATTCTGCAGTTGCAGCGGTTACGGGAGAAGACTCCGTAAACATTCTGATTTCCATGTACGTGAAAAAGAATGCGCCAGACACGAAGATGATTGCGAAGATTAAGAAGTCCGACTTCGAAGACCTGATGTTTAATCTGAATGTAGGTAGCGTATTTAATCCAAAGTATATTGCAGCAGACCATATTCTGCGTTATGTACGTGCTATGCAGAACGTTATCGAGGATGAAGTGCAATCTCTTTGCCATGTTATCGATAACAAAGTAGAAGTTTTGGAATTCCTGATTGGAAAAGATGCGGACTTTTTAGGAAAACCAATCAAGACCCTGAAATTAAAGAATGACTTGTTGCTGGCAAATATTACCAGACAGGGAAAATCCTTTATTCCAGGTGGAAATGATACCATAGAAGCGGGAGATACCGTCTTGGTTGTTACCACAAAAAGCGGTATGTACCGTATCGCGGATATATTTATTTAATCGGATATGAGAAAAATTATCTTAAAAACCATAGGGCTTATTCTAATCATTGAGGCGGCTTTTATGTTGCTGCCAATGGTCGTTGCCTTTGTATATGGGGAGCAGGACTGGAAAGTCTTTGCCATGGTCATTGTAGCTACGGCTATTGTAGGTGGACTGCTGTTCCTTTTGAAACCGACGAAGCAGAAACTTTATGCCAAGGACGGTTTTATTATTGTTGCTGTGGCGTGGATCGTCATGAGTTTGGTAGGAGCCATTCCTTATGTACTTTCCGGATTGATTCCAAATTATCTGGATGCGGTATTTGAGGCAGTTTCCGGATTTACCACGTCCGGAGTTACGATTGTTCCGGATATTGAAATTGCCAGTCATGCCATCCTGTTCTGGAGAAGTTTGACCCATTGGATCGGCGGCATGGGCGTTTTGGTCTTTATGCTGGCTTTGACTCCGATTGCCGGAGGCGCTTCCATGCATATCATGAGAGCAGAAGCTCCTGGACCAACGACAGAAAAGTTAAGCCCGAAAATCAGTCAGACAGCAAAATATCTGTATTTAATTTATTTCGTTTTGACAATTCTGGAAGTTATTGCTTTAGTTATTGCCAAACTTGGAGTATTTGAATCTTTCCTGATTTCTTTTGGAACCTTGGCAACCGGTGGATTTAGCTACCTGAATAGTTCCCTGGCTTCCTTTACGGTTGCGCAGCAAGCGATTGTAACCGTATTTATGATTTTAGCGGGCATGAACTTCGGTTTATTCTTCTTGACGGTTACCGGAAAAATAAAGAAAGCTATTACGGACTCAGAACTTATTACTTATATTTCTGTTTTTGTCGTAATTTCCTTGGCGATTACTCTGAATGTATATTTGACCAGAGGCCAGTTTGATACCTTCGGACAGGCTTTGCATCAGTCCCTGTTTGCAGGCGCTTCGGCCCTAACATCTACGGGCTTTGCCGCTTATGACTACAACCTATGGCCGTGGTTCTCAAAGGGATTATTGCTGCTAGCTATGTTTATTGGAGGCTGTGCTGGAAGTACGGCGGGTGGTATTAAGGTTTCCCGATTCATCATTATGGCGAAATCGGTGAAAAAATACCTGAAAGAAAAACTTCATCCAAGAAGCGTGAACGTGGTGAAGTATAATAAAAAAGCGGTGGAAGACGATGTAGTCGGCGGAATATTGATTTATTTCGGCATATTTATTTTGATTTACATTGTTTCTATGATTGTGGTTTCTATTGAACCAAAGATGGATTTCACGACCACCTTTAGTTATGTTAGTACCACTTTTAACAACAATGGTATTGATATCAGTACGGTCAGCATGGGCGGTTTTGCGAACTTTAATCCGGCGTCCAAAATCGTATTTATTGTTGACATGCTGTTAGGTCGTCTGGAGATTTTCCCGATCGTATTATTCTTCACCTGGCTGTTTTCACCGATATCAAACCTTTACAAAAAGGTGAAACATAAAGTAATATAGAGCACATATAAAATATGTCATAGGAGAACTAGTTATGAAAAAGAGACTGATTGCAACTTTGCTGGTAGCCGTACTTGTACTTGGAATGAGCATTACCGCTTTTGCTAAAACTTATACAGATTCTACGGTCAACGCAACAAAAATAGAAGTGGGAGACATTCTTGATCTTAATTCCGTAGAAACATTAGCTAATTGTGATGAATTCGCTTTTTGTGTGGATTGTAAACAACTTTACATGGCGTTCAGCAGTTCTGGTATTCCGCGCGATTTAAGAGAGATGCCGGAGCATGAAGGACATTATTGTGGATGGATTTATGGGGAGGACCTTCCATGGTTTGTAGGACCGGAAGGACCAGGACCTGATTTATACACTGTTATGCAGAACGATTATCTGTTGATTCCGTATGAAGAGGTTCCTGCAACATGTACCGAAGATGGACATAAAGCATATTGGAAAAACGCTAGATGGGATTGGTACTATGCAGACGAAAATGGCGAACAGCCGATCAACAATATTGATGCTTGGTTAGCTGGTGACGGAAAAAATCCAATGATTGACCATAATATCGTATTAGAGAATCAAAAGGATCCTACCTGCAAAGAGGAGGGATATACTGGAGATAAGGTTTGTAGTATGTGTGAAGAGATTTTCGAAGAAGGCGAATCTATCCCTAAGCTGGATAAACATAATTTCAAAGATGGAACATGCACCATCTGTGGTGAAAAGGATCCGAACTACAAAGAGCCAACTAATAATCCACAAACTGGCGATGCTTCCAACGTAGCTCTTTGGATTGTAATTGCCCTTGCAGGTGCTTCTGTTATTACAGCCACAAGTCTCTATGCAAAGAAAAGCAGATAATTGTTTTTAAAGAAAAAAAAGGGGTGACGATGATTTCCATCGCCACCCTTTTTATTTTGTTTGTTCTTATTTTACGTAAACAACAATGTCGCTTCTCTTAGCAGGTTTCTCTGGATATGGGCAATCACGATATCCTAAGATACAGTTACCAACGCATACTAAAGTTTCTTTCAGACCCCATTTCTTCAGCAATTCTTTGCCTTCTGGGAATTCAAAAGTTTCTTTTGCCCGGTGAATCCAGCAGGAATCCACATCCAGAGCATGAGCAGCATTCATCAGGTTGCCCATGGTAAGACCGCCATCATAGATTCCGGTGCCACTTGCTTCTGGGTCATACAGAACTACTAGTACCGTAGGAGCTCCGTAGAATGGAGCAGCTTCTTCTGGCATGTTTCCGGCTTTTTTGTTCAGTTTTTCAAGTAAGTCACGGGTTTCTTTGTCCTGAACGGCTACGATAGTTACAGGCTGCTTGTTCATTCCGCTTGCAGCATATACACCAGCTTCCAAAATCATGTCCAGCTCTTCGTCTTTAATCTGTTCTGGTTTATATTTTCGGATACTTCTTCTTTCGACAAGATCTTTTACTGTTTCTTTTGCCATTTCAAAATTCCTCCTTACTTTGTGGTGAACTAATTATAGCATTTTTTGTATAAATGCAATACATGGAAAAGTGTGGTATAATACAGGTCCAATAAGGACGAAACTATGGATAAATATAATGTAACAGGCATGAGCTGCGCAGCATGTGCGGCAAGAGTAGAAAAAGCAGCAAAATCAGTGGATGGAGTTACTTCATGCGCTGTAAATTTGCTGACTAATTCCATGACTATTGAAGGCAATGCAAAGCCGGAGTTCATTATCAAAGCTATCGAAGCGGCTGGCTACGGAGCAGAGAAGGTAAAGGCAGGAGAAGACCAAGCAAATTTGGAAAAATCTCTGAAGCAGTCCGAAACTCCAAAGCTGGTAAAACGTCTGATTTTTTCCGGCATCTTTTTGTTAATTCTTATGTATTTTTCTATGGGCGTTCACATGCTGGGCTGGCCCGTTCCTTGGACCAAGGGACAGAATGATGGCCTGATCATCGGAATCATCGAAGCCGTATTCGCCCTCGTTGTTATGATCATCAACCGAAAATTCTTTACGAACGGAATCAAAGGCGTTTTCCATGGTGGTCCCAATATGGACACTTTAGTTGCCATGGGAAGCGGCGTTTCTTATATCTACAGTCTCGTAGTATTTATTAAATATATCGTCAGTGGTAACTATTTGAATCAGGGCTTGCCACATCTGTATTTTGAATCGGCGGCTATGATTCTGACGCTGATTACGATCGGCAAATTGTTAGAATCCATCTCCAAGGGAAGAACTACCGATGCCATCAAAGGCCTGATGGAAATGGCTCCAAAGACGGCCTTAGTACCGGCAGAAGGAACTACCGGCCTGAAGACCGTTCCTGTTGAAGAAATCAACGTAGGGGACACTTTTATCGTAGAACCGGGCATGAGCGTTCCCGTAGATGGAATCGTTCTTTCCGGAGAGGCGAAAATGGATGAATCGGCTCTTACGGGAGAAAGCGAACTGATACTGAAAAAAGAAAATGATGAAGTATCCACAGCGACCATGAATACCGATGGCACTATTGTTTGTGCAGCAACGAAAATCGGAGAAGATACGACCCTTTCCCAGATTATTAAGTTAGTCAGCGAAGCTTCTGCAACCAAGGCGCCAATCGCAAGAATTGCAGATAAAGTTTCCGCCGTATTTGTTCCGGTAGTTATTGGAATCGCTGTTCTGACCTTTGTTATCTGGATGCTGATTGGTGGAAAATCGGAAGTGGCTTTATCCAGTGGAAGCTCCCTTTTAGCCTTTGCTCTTTCTCGAGGAATTTCTGTTTTGGTTATTAGCTGTCCTTGTGCCTTAGGGCTGGCGACTCCGGTTGCCATTATGGTAGGATCTGGCGTCGGTTCCCGAAAAGGAATTTTATTTAAAACGGCAGCGGTTTTAGAGCAGACTGGAAAGCCGGGAATTATCGTTCTGGATAAAACTGGTACCATTACAACCGGTGAAGTGGGAAGCGATGTTCCAAAAGCAGATAGCAAAGAGGGGATTCGTCAGCTAGAGAATTTAGGACTTCAGGTGGTTATGCTTTCTGGCGACAAAATTGAAAGAGCCAGAAAAATTGCAGCCCAGGTAGGCATCCGACATATTGTAGCGGGCGTTCTCCCTGGCGGAAAAGGTATGGTCGTAAAGGCCTTACAAAAACCTTATGAAATCGGTTCTGCAAAATCCGAAGGCCTGTTAATGACGGTTCCGGAAAAAATCGTAAGAGCTGGCTATAAAAATCAAGTCATTATGTGCGGCGATGGAATTAACGATGCGCCAGCTTTGAAGACAGCGGAAATTGGTATGGCCATTGGAGCGGGAAAAGATATTGCCATTGATGCGGCCAATGTAGTTTTGATGAATAGCTCCATTCTGGATATTGCGGCAGCCATCCGCTTAAGCCGTAGAACCTTGTTGAATATTAAAGAGAATCTGTTCTGGGCTTTTATTTATAATATTATCTGCATCCCTTTGGCTGCAGGAGTGTATACGGGTATTTTTGGATGGGCCATGAGCCCAATGGTAGGAGCGGCAGCCATGGCTCTGTCCAGCTTCTGCGTAGTAATGAATGCCTTACGGCTGAATCTGTATAACCCGTATAAAGAAGGAAAACCAAAACCTATGATTTCTGCCGATATTGGAGAATTCGTAGAGCTGATAAATGAAGAACTGAAAACAAACACAGAACAAACGGAGGGACAGAAGATGGAAAAAACAATTAACGTAGGCGGAATGATGTGCCAGCATTGCGAAAAACGCGTAAAAGGCGCATTAGAAAAGCTCCCGGAAGTTGCGGAAGCTTTCCCTGATCACGAAAAAAATATCGTCGTATTAAAACTGAATAGTGAAATTTCAGATGAAATTTTAAAGGGTGTTATTGAAGGAGAAGGTTACGATTTTCTGTAATCTATAAGTTTTCTTCCCCCAGTATTCCTACCTTTTTTGCTGCACTTTTGATTTTGGCAAATTCCAATAATTCCTTCAGCTCGTCTACGGAATACGTATAGTCCGTATTGCAGAAATGACAGTTGACGGTAATGGATTGGCCATCATCAATCATAGACTGGAGTTCCTCTTTGCCTAAAGCAACCAGGCCTCTGGCAATATGTTCTTTGGAACAGCTGCAGTGAAACTGTGTAGGAATTTTTTCTAAGATTTCTAAATCTAAATCGCCCAGAACCAGTTGCAGAATTTCTTCTGGACCCATGCCTTCTTCCATCATTTCCGTAACGGATTTGATTTTGGAAAGCTTATCTTCCAAAACATCGATGATTTCATCGGATGCTCCCGGCATCAGCTGGACAATAAATCCACCCGCCTGAGCCACGGTGTTTTCCGTACTCATCAGAACTCCTAAAGCAACAGCGCTTGGGGTCTGTTCTGATTTTGCAAAATAGAAGGTAAGGTCTTCTGCTACTTCACTGGTGCCTAATGGAGTCTGGCTCACATAAGGTTCTTTCATTCCCAAATCTTTAATGACGGTTAACTCGCCATAGCCGATGGCAGCGCCTACATCTAATTTCCCTGCATAGTTCAAAGGAATGAGAACCATCGGATTATTTACATAGCCTTTTACGTTTCCTTTGGAATCGGCTGTAACAGTAACGCCGCCGATTGGACCATCGCCTTTCATCATCAGAGTCAGAACATCCTTTTCCCCTTTCATCATAATGCCCATCATGGCACCACCACTTAACAGACGGCCTAAAGCTGCCGT
This sequence comes from Lachnospiraceae bacterium, assembly GCA_024403615.1. Taxonomy (GTDB): domain Bacteria; phylum Bacillota; class Clostridia; order Lachnospirales; family Lachnospiraceae; genus RGIG5612. The sequence goes on along the minus strand of JAKSRM010000002.1, from coordinate 98,332 downwards.
AGCAACAGGGCTGGTGTTATGGTGAATTCTTGCAAATTCTACTAATTCGGTTGATTTAATGGCAAAGGCACGAATCTGTCCACGGGCAGCCGTAGCTCTTAATATATAATCCATATTTCCTCCTAAAAGTCAGGTTATTTTCGTTTATGTATGGATTATACCTTTTGTTGATAAAATTATCAAATTGACTTATACTTTTACTTATGAACAGGTCAATTCGGGATACTATTAAATCCATTTCAAAAAAGAATCTGCTATTTCCGGGAATCATTGTGGTTGTAATGATTCTTATTCTTGTTTTAGCTCCTTTTCAGCAGGTTTTTAATCCACCGACCGCTAGCTCCATTGAAGACATCGTAAGAATTTACAACAGTGGGGCTAAGTATGTTCATGTATCCATTCCAGATTTGAATTACAGTAATTTTGATTACTATACCAATAAACAGAGCAGACAGGCGGCTTATTATTACAAGCTGGATGAGGAAAATGGTCCTTCCTGTGTCTTTTTCCTGATTCCATCCGAACAAACCAATGGAAAAGCAGATGTTCTGGAATTGTATGATGCGAAAGCTCGGTTCATTACCGGAGATGTGCGGTTTGACACGTTCTTAAACGGTTTTGCCCAGGACATCGGCTGGGATAGTGAAGCCCTGAAAGAGATTAGTTTTGGCTTTGCTGTCAGTCAGTTTGACTACCGACCTGGCCTAACTATGATTATCGCAGGCTTGATTATCGCGGTATTGATTATTTGTGTTCTTTACATGATTATCAATGTTCTGTTTCTCTTCCTGCCACATCTGCATCCTTCTTGCAGACGTCTGAAACGGTTCGGACTGGATGGGGAAGACTTTTCTGAAATCGACCGGGAGCTTCGGGATTCTCTCCTGATTAGTGCCGGAAATATTCATGTAACGGAAAACTATATTGTAGATATCGGCAAACATAATATCTGGATGATTCCGCTGTTTAATGTAGTATGGGCGTATTCCTATGGCACTTGGAATCCTTTGGTAAAGAAAAATAAACTGAAATATTCTCTGGTTATTGTAACCAGCCCGAAGGCGAAAATTACCATCGCTGGAAATAAAAAGCATGATGTGGAATGGGTACTTTCCTTCTTGGAAAACAACTATACCCATATTACCGTAGGCTATTCGGATGAACTCCGGGAAAAAATGGAAAAATTACTCTGATGAATAAGAAATTGAAACAGGTTCTGGCAATCATCGGACTTGTCATTATTGCCGGCTTATACCTTACCACGTTAATATTGGCCTTAACTGGAAACGAAAATACTCATGGCCTGTTCTTGGCCAGCATTTTCGCGACGATTATGGTTCCGCTGATTATGTATATTCTGTCCTGGATTTTCAATCTGGTGAAAAAGCAGGCAGCAGAAACCAGAACGGGAAATCTGGTTGTAAACCAACCGGAACCGGAGGAAAAGAATTCAGAAGAGGAAGGACAGAAATAATGGACAAACAGGAAATTAAGGCTTTTTTTGATGAGCAAGCGTCTCATTGGGATGCAGATCTGATAAAAAATGATGAAATTATAAATACGATTTTGGATAACGCAGGGGTGGAAAGAGGAGCCAACGAAGGAAAAAGTATTTTGGACGTAGCCTGCGGTACCGGAGTCATGATGGAGTTCTACAAAGAACGAGGCTATCAGGACGTTACGGGAATCGATATTTCCGATAAAATGATTGAAAAGGCGAAAGAAAAATTCCCAGAAGTAACCTTTATCTGTGGGGATGTGGAACAGGTGAATTTCGAAAGAAAATTTGATCATATCGTAGTGTACAATGCCTTTCCTCATTTCCCAAGCGGAGTAGATTTAATCGAAAGATTATCGGAACTGCTGAACGAGGGAGGAACCCTCACCGTAGCCCATGGCATGAGCAAAAAACAAATTGATAATCACCATAAAGGTGTAGCAGCGAGAGTATCGACTGGCCTGATCAGTGCAGGCGTTCTTGCAAAAATATTTAAATACTTTAAACTGGATGTAACCAGCGAGATATCCAACGATTTTATGTACCAGGTAGCAGGGAGGAAAACCAATGCATGATTTAAGTTCACATACCCACGAGCATTTTCACGAGAATATTACTGCTTTTGACAGCCCACAGCAGGCTATTGCCATTATTACCTATATGCTGGAGCATAATAAGAGCCATGCAGAAGAACTTCATGAAATCTGCCATAAGCTGGAAGCATCCGGCCAGAACGAAGCAGCGTTCCTGATTGATGATGCGGTAAGTAGCTTCCGGGACGGAAATGCTTTATTGGAACTGGCTTTAAAAAATCTGAAAAAAACAGAAGAGGAAAAATAATGGCTCATCAGCATACACCCGAAGAAATGAAGCCCATTGTCAACCGGCTTTCCAGAGCGATTGGCCACTTAGAGCATGTAAAGAAAATGGTAGAAGAGGGGAGAGACTGTTCGGAAATTCTGATTCAGCTTTCTGCAGTGGAAGCTGCCATTAATTCTACTGGTGTGGAATTGTTAAAAGACCACATTGATCAATGCGTTATAGAGGCAGTGAACGAAGGGGATATGAAAGCAATAGAAGATTTAAAAGTTGCAATTGAACGGTATTGCAAGTAGGAGGAAATTATGTGTTTATCAACCGTAATGTTAGAAAAAAATGGAACCAGCGAGAAGGTTTGTGAGTACGTTAGCAACGTAAAAACCGAAGGAAATAAAATTACTTTAACCGATGTTTTAGGAACCGAAACCGAGGTCTTTGGAACCATCAAATCTATGGACTTTATCAAGAATCTTATCGTCGTAGAAGCTTAAGGCTTTTTCTTTGAAAATTCTTCTGATTTTTGGAAAAACTGTATAATTGTTCTAAAATAAAAACTTCCTGAAAGGGGAGTTTTTCTTGATTATATGTCTTTTTTTCAGTACAATTTTTATAAACAATAGGGTTAGTGCGCGAATTTATAACTTTTATTTGTTTTTATTAATTTTTGATGAGGTAAAAAATGGCTATTACTGTTGCGTTCGCCGGCAAAGGCGGAACTGGAAAAACTACAATTACAGGCATGATGATCGACTGGCTTTGCAAGGCAGGAAAAGGCCCAGTTCTGGCAGTTGATGCAGATGCCAATTCTAACTTGAATGAAGTATTAGGCGTAGAAGTGGAAACGACGCTGGGAGAAATCCGTGAGATTATCGCAGCTTCCGATATGGACGACAATACACCGATTCCTCCAAGCATGAGCAAGAAGGAATATTTAGACTATAAATTTAATACAGCCTTAGTTGAGGAAGATGATTTTGACCTGATCGTTATGGGTCGTACCCAGGGAAAAGGCTGCTATTGTTTCGTAAACGATCTGTTGACTGCTCAGCTGCGGAAGCTGGAAGGAAACTACAAATACATGGTCGTAGATAATGAAGCTGGCATGGAACATATTTCCAGAGGAATTCTTCCTTCCGTTAATCTGATCGTTTTAGTATCCGATTGCTCCAGAAGAGGCATTCAGGCCGTTGGAAGAATCGCAGAACTTTGTCAGGAAATGAAACTGGGTCAGGAAAAAATCGTGCTCATCGTTAACCGTGCTCCGAACGGAGAACTGAACGAAGGCATTAAAGAAGAAATTGCAAAATACAATCTGGACCTGGTAGGCGTTGTTCCTCAGGATGAAGGCGTATATGAATACGACTGTGACGGAAAAGCTACTTGCACGTTACCGGACGACAATCCGGCAAGAGCTGCAGTAAACGAAATTGCAAAGAAATTGTTTTCTTAATTTGTCATTAAACCATACGGTTTTAAAACATTTATAAATTTACCAAACTTAAGGAGGATACTTAAATGGCTTTTAAAAGAAACCCACAGACATTTAATGCTTCTATCAACGAAGTAACATTTGGTACTGGGGACAAAGCAGTAACATTGGGCGGCGGAAATACTTTCCCAATGTACACTTTTGACGGTGAAGCAAAGAACAAAGTTGCTATCGGCGTTGAAATTTCTGATTCTGGTGTTGATATGACAGTTCCTGGCATCGCTGAATATTATGCAGGCGCAGAAGGAATTGGCGCTATTGCTAAAAAAGCAAGCGAAATGCCTGGCGCAGATTTCGTAGTTTTAACTCTGGATGGAGCTGATCCAAACGGCACAAACAAGTCCGTAGAAGACTGTGTAGCAGTTGCAAAAGAAGTAGCAGATGCTATTGATTGCCCTCTTGCAATCCAGGGATGCAAAAATATTGAAAAAGATATCCAGTTATTTGAAAAAGTAGCAGAAGCTTTAGCTGGCAAAAACGTTCTTTTCGTTTCCGCTAGAGAAGAAAGCTATAAGAGCATTGCTGCAGCAGCAGTTATGGCTTACAAACAGAAAATCTCTGCAGAAAGTGCAGTAGATATCAACCTTGCTAAGCAGCTGAACGTTCTTATTTCCCAGATGGGTATCCAGCCTGAAAACTATGTTATGAACGTAGGCAGCGCAGCAGCTGGTTACGGTTTTGAATATGTTGCTTCTACTTTAGACAGAGTAAGAGGAGCAGCTTTAGGACAGAACGATGCAATGCTTCAGATGCCAATCATCACTCCTGTTTCTTCCGAAGCATGGTCTGTAAAAGAAGCTGTAGTATCTGAGGAAGATTTCCCAGAGTGGGGCGCTAGAGAAGAGCGTGGTATTGAAATGGAAGTTTCTACCGCAGCAGCAGTTATCGCTGGTGGCTCAAACGCAGTTATCTTAAGACACCCTAAGACAGTTGATACAATCGCACGCCTGGTCGGCGCTTTAATGTAAGGAAGGGGGAAAATAAAAATGGCATTAAAAGGTATTGATATTTTCAAACTTACACCAAAAACAAACTGTAAAGAATGCGGTAACCCTACATGTATGGCTTTCGCTATGAAAGTTGCACAGGGTTCTGTAAAGATTGAACAGTGTCCACATATGTCTGACGAAGCTATTGCAAAATTAAGCGAAGCTACAGCTCCTCCAATGAAAGCTGTTAAAGTTGGCGCAGGCGAATGTGAATATACATTAGGCGGAGAAACCGTTCTCTTCCGTCATGACAAAACTTTTGTTTCCAGAAACCTTTTCGGCGTTAACGTATGCCCTGGCTGCGTAGACGAAAGACTTCCAGAAATTGAGAAAGTTGATTACGAACGTATCGGTGAAAGAATGCATACCGAAGTTCTGAACCTTAAGTTTACAGAAAAAGAAGCATTCTTAGGACTCGTTAATAAAGTAAAAGGACAGGGCAAACTTTTAATCCTGGACTGCAAAGATGTTGATGCTGCAAAAGAAGCTTTAGAACTTTGCAAAGCTGAAAAGCCTATCTTAAACGGTGCAACTCCTGACAACTATAAAGAGATGGTAGAAGTAGCTAAGGCTGCAGGCGTAGCTCTTGGTGTTTCCGCTCCGGATCTTGATGCTCTTTATGACACAACCGCTGCTATCGAAGCTTTAGGATACAAGGAGCTCTTCCTTGACGTAACCGGCGCTAGCATCAAAGACGCTTATGCAAATGCTATCCAGGTTCGTCGTGCTGCTCTGAAAGATCAGGACAGAACTTTCGGTTATCCATCTATCGTTAACGTAGCTAAGGTTGCTCCAGATGATACTGCTATGCAGACAGCATTAGCTTCCATGTTCGTTATCAAATATGGTTCTATCATCCTTATGGACAGCATGACTTATGCACAGGCTCTTCCATTATTCGGACTTCGTCAGAACATCTTCACAGATCCTCAGAAGCCAATGAAAGTTGAGCCAGGTCTTTACCCAATTAACGGCGCTGATGAAAACAGTGTTTGCGTTACAACCGTTGACTTCGCTCTTACTTACTTCGTTGTTTCTGGCGAATTAGAGAGATCCGGTGTTCCTTGCAACTTCCTGATTTCTGACGCTGGTGGATATTCTGTTCTTACTGCTTGGGCAGCAGGTAAATTCAGTGCAGGTACCATCTCTAAATTCATGAAAGAGTATGATATTGAAAACAAAGTTAAGAGCCGTACTTTAATCATTCCTGGTAAAGCTGCAGTTCTTAAGGGCGAATTAGAAGAGAAGCTTCCGGGCTGGACAATCGTAGTTGCTCCAAACGACGCTACAGGCCTGGTTAAATTTATGAAGGATTTCAAATAGGAGGTTTTTATGGGTAAATTCGTAATCATTGGTGAAAGAATTCACTGCATTTCACCGGCAATCAAAAAAGCAATGGAAGAAATGGATCCAGCTCCTATTCTTGCCAGAGCAAAAGAGCAGTTAGATGCTGGCGCTACTTACCTTGACGTTAACATCGGACCTGCTGAGAAAAACGGCGAAGAACTGATGAAATGGGCAGTAACTACTATCCAGTCTGAGTTCGACAATGTTCCTCTTTGCCTCGATACAGCTAACAGAAAAGCTATTGAAGCTGGTATTTCTGTTTACAACCGCAGCAAGGGCAAACCTATCGTTAACTCTGCAGACGCAGGCGACAGAATCGAAAACATCGACCTTGCAGCTGCTAACGATGCGATCGTTATCGCTCTTTGCTCGAAAGCAGGCGTTCCTGCTGACAACGATGAGCGTATGATGTACTGCCAGGAAATGCTTGAGCGTGGTATGGAACTTGGTATGGACCCTACAGAAGATATGTGGTTCGATCCATTATTCCTGGTTATCAAAGGAATGCAGGACAAACAGATGGACGTTTTAGAGTTCATCAAACAGTTAAGCGACATGGGCTTTAAGTCAACTGGCGGACTTTCTAACGTTTCCAACATGGCTCCAAAGGAGCTTCGTCCAATCCTTGACAGCACTACCGTTGCTATGGCTATGTACTGCGGTCTTACCAGCGCTATCGTAAATCCATGCGATCGTCGTCTGGTAGAAACTATCAAATCAGCAGATATCATTAAGAATAATGCTTTATATGCTGATTCATTCCTTGATCTTTAATTTGTGATTTTGAAGCACCAGCCGATGGGGGCTGGTGCTTCTTGAATAAAAATGGAGGTATTTATTATGAGCGTTTTAACAGATCTTATCTATGGCGGAAGCGATGCTGTCATTGGTCTTACCGAAGGCGCAGTTAATGATGCGATTGCAAAATACGGACCAGACAAAGAAATCGAATTTCCAGATACAGCTTATTTCTTCCCAACAATTTATGCTGCAACTGGCGTAAAGGTTGAAACTCTTGGAACTCTTCCAGCATGTGTTGACGTAATGAAATCATTAGTTACTCATGAAGAAGATTTAGGAGCAGCTTTAAACGCAGGTCTTGCTACAGCTGTTGGTGCAGAAATTATTGAAGGACTTAAATATTTAGATGGAGCACAGCCATACGAAAATGAAAGCGGAATCGGATTCGTTCCAGATCCAATCATCCGTAGCCTTGGTGTTCCACTGGTAACTGGTGACATCCCTGGCGTAGCAGTAGTTCTTGGTTCTACCGACAAACCGGAAGAGGCAGCTGCTGTTGTTAAGGATTATCAGGACAAAGGTATCTTAACATTCCTGGTTGGCGATATTATCGAGCAGGTTATCGGCGCAGGTGTTAAGGCTGGTCTTGATTACCGTGTAGTTCCTTTAGGACATGATGTAACTAGCGTTATCCACGTAGTAACTGTTGCTATTCGTGCAGCATTAATCTTTGGTGATGTTACTCCTGGTGACCTTGGCGCATTACTTCAGTATACAAAAGATAGAGTTCCTGCATTCGTTAATACATTCGGCGCTATTGATAGCGTAGTTGTATCTGCAGGCGCAGGCGCAATCGCTTTAGGATTCCCTGTAGTTGTTGATATCGACCTTGGCGAAAATCAGGTTCCAGGCGCTTTAGAGTCTGTTCTTGATCATGCAGAAACTTCACCTAAGTCTCTTGCGCTTAGAAACATTAAAGTTAAAGCAAAAGCTGTTAAACTTCCAGTAAGCTTTGCAGCAGCTTTCGAAGGCGAAATCATCCGTAAGAATGATACTTACGTTGAATTCGATTCTGACCACAACATCACTTCTGAATTAGTATCCATGAAGGATGCTGCTGACGTTGAAGATCATAAGATCGTTATCGACGGACCAGACGTTCCAGAAGATGCAGCAGAATTAATCCGTATGCCTCTGTGCACCATCGTTGATGTAGCAGGCGCTAAGATGCAGCCAGACTTTGAATCCGTTATCGAACGTAAGATTCATGCATGGTTCAACTATATTGAAGGCGTTATGCATACAGGCCAGAGAAACTTATTCAGAATCCGTGTTAGCAAAGATGCTTTTGCAGCTGGATTAAGACTGAAAGATTTCGGCGAAGTTCTTTACTCTATGATCAAAGATGAATTTGGTCAGGTTGTTGATAAATGTCAGGTAACTTTCATTACTGACGCTGACAAAGCAAAAGCATTCCTTGATGATGTTGCTATGCCTCGTTACAGAATGAGAGATGACCGTCTTGCTAACCTTACTGATGAAAGCGTTGATGAGTTCTATACATGTATTCTTTGCCAGAGCTTCTCACCAGCACATTGCTGCGTAGTAACTCCGGAAAGATTAGGACTTTGCGGTGCTGTTTCATGGTTAGATGCTAAAGCTACTTACGAACTTTCACCTACAGGACCTTCACAGCCTATTAAGAAAGAAGGCCTTCTGGATGAAAGACTTGGTAAATATACTGAGGTTGATAAGAAAGTTGCTGATGCAACTCACGGTGCAATCGAAAGCGTAACATTATACTCACTGATCGAAGATCCTATGACATCTTGTGGATGCTTCGAATGTATCTGCGGTATTGAACCAATGAGCAACGGTGTTGTTATTGTTAACCGTGAATACGTAGGTATGACTCCTACAGGTATGACCTTCGGTGAACTCGCTTCTATGACTGGTGGCGGTGTTCAGACTCCTGGTTTCATGGGTCATGGACGTCACTTCATCGCTTCTAAGAAGTTCATCAGCGCTGAAGGCGGTATCGCAAGAATCGTTTGGATGCCTAAGGAATTAAAGGATGACATTGCATCCCGTCTGAACAAGACAGCTCAGGAAGTATTAGGAATTGAAAACTTCACAGATATGATCGGTGATGAAACAATTGCTACAGATCCTGAAAGCTTATATGCATTCCTTGAAGAAAAAGGACATCCAGCATTAACAATGGATCCTATTATGTAATTTGATTCAGATTTTAAGGGGTCCTGGTCTACAGGGCCCCTTTCTTCTTTATGATGATAAAGAAAAAAGGTGACAGGAAATAATACACATGAGATACGAAATGATACGGGAAATCTTCAACCAGTGTTCCGGCAATCAGATGCGGGATGTTTCGGTGGAGATGGTAGAGACCGATGACCCGGAAGCATATGTTCGGAATATGTTGGCGGGAAAAGAAGTGAATATGGAAAAAGAAATCATGAAGGATGGAACAATCATTCTGAATGTAGATATTGCCGGTTTAAGGCAGAGATTTGGTTTTACAGAAGACTAAAATCAGGGCGGAAGGCCTTGTAAAATAAATGACAGCAAAAGATTCCCACTTAGATGAACTATCAGGAGAATTTATGTACACCTTAATATTTAAAATTGAAAACGAAAAAGATGTAAAAGTATTGGCAGAAGCAGGGGATAATGTTTTAGAACTTATGCAGAAAAACAATATTTCCATTGATGCTCCTTGCTCCGGCAACGGAGTTTGCGGAAAATGCAGAGTTCGCATCATTGCAGGTAGCGTAGATATGGAAAAGAACCCACATCTTTCCGAAGAAGACTATCAGGACCAGTGGAGACTGGCTTGTCAGTCGAAAGTCGTAGGAGATGCGACTCTTTGGGTACCGGCTTCCGCAGCAGCTTTTAAAGCAGATATAAAGACAGCAGATATTAGCAGTCCAGAAGAACTGGAACGCTATGAGAATGCCATTAACGAAATATTTAACGCAGGCCTGGATATTCAGGTAGAGGCAAAAGAAGGAGAAGTAGGTATTGCGATTGATATTGGAACTACGACCTGTACGGCAGCTATGTTAGACCTTCACACCAGAAAAGTTTTAGGAAAAGCTAGTCTGGGAAATGGTCAGATCCGTTATGGAGCGGATGTTATCAACCGTATTATCCAGCAGACAAAGGAAGGCGGCGTAGATAAGCTTCGCAGCGCAGTCCGGGAAGAAACGCTTCTTCCAATGATTGAAAGTCTGCTGAAAGAAAGTAAAAAAGAAGAAAAAGATATTACCCGCTATGTAATTGCCGGAAATACAACCATGGAACATTTATTCCTGGGAGCTAATGGCGAATCCATCCGTTTAGAGCCTTTCGTTCCGGAATTCCTGCAGAGAAGAGGAGATACAGCAAAAAGCTGCGGCCTTCCGGGACAGGAAGATGCAGAAGTTGTTTTTGCTCCAAACGTAGGTAGTTATGTTGGCGGCGATATTACCGCCGGAACTTTGGATTCCATGTTGTGGAACGGAGAAGAAATGACTCTGTTCATCGACCTGGGAACCAATGGTGAATTAGTATTTGGTAACAGTGATTTTATGTTAACTTGCGCCTGCAGTGCTGGTCCTGCTTTCGAAGGTGGCGACATTTCCTGCGGTATGAGAGCTACCAAAGGCGCTATTGATAGCGTAGAGTTGGACCCGGAAACTTATGAACCGACATATTCCATTATTGGTGGAAATTCCGATGGCTTAGGTGGAAGAAATGATGCAGAGACTTCCGTAAAACCTGCCGGACTTTGTGGAAGTGGCCTGATTTCCATTATCAGCGAACTGTTTCAAAAAGGCGCGATTAATGCCAAAGGAAAATTTGTTGGACAAAGCCCACGAATTAAATATGATGAAGAAATTGGTAGTGGTGAGTATATTGTAGCAACAGCAGAAGAGAGTGCCTCCGGTTCGGAGCTGACCTTAACTGAGTCCGATCTGGATAACTTTATCCGTGCAAAGGGTGCGATATTCTCTGCAATTCAGACCATGCTGAAATCTTTGGACATGGATGTGGACTGTATTGATAAAGTAATTCTTGCCGGAGGAATTGGTTCCGGAATCGATATGGAAAAAGCCATTTCTATCGGTATGTTGCCAAAGATTCCGCTGGAGAAATACAGTTATATTGGAAACTCATCTCTTACAGGAGCTTGCGCGATGCTGTTAAGCAATGACGCAACCCAGAAGGTATTTGATATTGCCAACAATATGACGTACCTGGAATTGTCTACATATCCAGGCTATATGGACGAATTACTGGCTGCATGTTTTATTCCACATACAGATGCCACCTTGTTCGATTAAGGACAGAAAAGAGGAAATATGGAAGTAATTAACAATAAAACAGAAAACCCAATCCGTATCTACCAGGAAAAATTCAAAACCATGGATCCGGAAAAAATGTCCCAGAAATCTGGCTGCAAATATGAGAACGGAAAGTTTACGATTCCGTTTTTAAACCGGACTGTAACTTTGACCTTCCCGGAAATGGAGACCTCATTTGAAGATGGAACTCCGACCGCAGATTATACCCGGATATTGCTTGCTCGTTACTGTATGGAAGGTGTTTCAGCTTTAAGCACGGGAAAGATGTATTCTTATCCGGAAATGCCTTGGGGCCCGGTTTATGAGCGTCAGTTCCATGGAAGATGCATTAGCAGAATGGCAGGTACTTATGGCTATAATATTCCTGGATTTAAGACTGGAATGGAGAGCATTGGGGCGAAAGAAGCCAGAGGAGAAAACGGGAAATTACCTAGCGGAGCGGATGCGGCCTATGACTTTGACATCCTTCCAGGCCTTACCATAAGAGTCCTTTTATGGGCTCCCGATGAGGAGTTTCCAGCCAATGCCCAGGTATTGTTTTCGGATAATTTTCCATTAGCTTTTACGGCGGAGGACATAGCAGTTATTGGCGATGTTTTCTTAAATGCCATGAAGGGCCGTTGGTGAAATAGGACATAGAATAAATGAATAACCGCATTTTAACCGCATTATTGACACTGGATTTTTCTGATGATATATTTCTTCGGTAAGTGAGGGTTATCCTCATTTTCACGCATATAATAAACGGAGGAAAATTCAAGATGGCAAAAGGAACAGTTAAGTGGTTCAACGGTAAAAAGGGTTATGGATTTATCTGTGACGCAGAAGGAAAAGACGTTTTCGTACATTATTCAGGATTGAATATGGAAGGCTTCAAAACCTTGGATGAAGGCGATTTAGTAGAATATGACCTGATTGAAGGTGAGAAGGGACCACAAGCTACAAACGTAACAAAACTGTGAATATAAAAAAAGGACCGGGTCAGATGACCCGGTTCTTTAATACGTTTTCCGATTTTGAAAAGCATCTCATTCGTGCTATAATAAGCACTAATCAAAGTCAAAGAAGGTAGTGGATTTGGAATCAAAGAGCGATGAACAAAGAAACTTGATGTTGACGGCACCTATTGGCAAACTGTTAGCTCAAAAATCTATTCCCACAGTAATCATTCAATTAATCACAGTTATATATAATACGGCGGATACTTATTTCGTAGCCCAGATTAACACCAGTGCATCAGCGGCGGTTGGTGTTGTTTTTTCGTTGATGGCAATTATTCAGGCGGTAGGTTACGGCGTAGGAATGGGAACTGCCAGTATTGTCAGTATCGCATTAGGCGAGAAAAAAGAGAAAGAGGCAGAAAAATATGCAGCTTCTGCTGTGTCCTTAAGTGTGGTCCTTGGCCTGATTATCTTATTATTTGGAATGATATTTAAAATTGGTTTCATTCGGATTTTAGGCGCTAGTGACACGGTTCTTCCTTATGCCTTAGATTACGCACAGTATATCTTAATTGCGGCTCCGTTTATGTGTGGTGCCTTCGTTTTAAATAATATTTTAAGAGCATCTGGTCAAACCACTCTTTCTATGATTGGCATGACCTCTGGCGGAATCTTAAATCTCATTTTAGATCCAATTTTTATTTTCTCTCTGGATATGGGCATTAAAGGCGCAGCTTTGGCTACTATGTTAGGTCAAATTCTGAGCTTTGTGTTAATGCTGTTTTTCTTCTTACAAAAGAAGAGTATTGTTGCGTTGGATTTGCGTAATATCAGCAAATCTGCGAAGGACTATTTGGCAATTATTAAGACTGGTGCGCCGTCCGTGTTTCGTCAAGGACTTTCCAGCATTGCTTCTGCGGTGCTGAATAACTGTGCAATGCCATATGGCGATGCAACCGTGGCAGCTATTACCATTTCAAATAAAGTCTATACGTTAATTCGTGGGGTTATTTTAGGAATCGGTCAAGGCTATATGCCGATTGCAGGCTATTGCTATGGAGCAGGAAAGAAACAGCGGGTACGGAAGCTCTTTAAAGCATGTTGTTTGGCAGGAACTATCATCGCAGTAGGCTCTGCTATCTGTATGTTCTTCTTCCGAACACAGATTATTACTTGGTTCCGGAATGACCCAGATGTCATCGCCATCGGAAGCCAAACCTTTATTTTCTTGAGTATGTCTCTCCCGTTTATGGCTTACTCAACTTATGTAAACCAAACCTATCAAAGTTTGAAACATGCACTGGGAGCAACCATTTTGGCTTCTTGCAGACAAGGTATCTTTTTTATACCGATGGCTTTTATTTTGCCACCGATTCTTAAACTTACGGGTATTGAATTGTTACAACCCGTAGCGGACACCTTGACATTCTTAATATCAATTCCGTTTCAGATATTTTTCTTTAAGAAATATTTGAGTGAAGATGGAGTAGAAATCTAAGCCCTTTTTACCAGGAATAATCCGCTCTCTTGTAGGTAATTCCTGGAAGAGGAGGCTCTCCGTTCTTTGCCTGAAGTAACTGAGAAACAGTTACTAACTGATAGCCCTGGTCAGTTAACCAAGGAAGGATTTGTTCCACTGCATCTGCGGTGGAAGAATAGATATTATGCATCAGAATGATATCACCATCCTGGACATTATTTTTTATTTCAGCAATAACTGCATCCGCATCTCTCCTAGACCAGTCTCTGGTATCCAGACTCCAATGGAACACAGACATTCCTTCCGAAATGCAAGTATCTACAATTAAATCCGTAGATTCGCCTCCCGGACAGCGGAAGGAGTAAGGTCTTATGCCACAGACTTCTTCAATGGAATTGTTGGCACGGATAATATCATCGCTAGTGACAGCTCCACTCATATGGGTATGATCGTAGGTATGGTTTCCTACTTCATGACCTTCTGCCACCATACGCTTAATTTTTTCCGGCTGAGCTTCTGCATGATCACCTAACTGGAAGAAGGTAGCATGGCCACCAGCTTCTGCAAAGGCATCTAAAATACGGGTGGTCACATCGGAACCATCCGGACCATCGTCAAAGGTGATGGCAACCATAGGTGCAGAAGGATCAATGCCACTCATATCGATGGCTCTGGTAACTCGGGCGGAAACAATTGGCGTCCAATCAGAATATTTATCTTTATCACAGAAACTACGGATGGAGAAGTAGTAAATCGCGCCTTCTTCCAACTCGTCGTAAGTGTAACTGCGAAGACCTGTAGTTTCATCTACCGTAATTCCGTCCAGACTGACGGTGGTTGTTGTGGCATCGCTTAAATCATTGGCAGAACCAAATTTTAAATCGTAGCCGTTGACTGCCTGAGAATCATCCCATACTAAGGTAAGAGACTTTTCCACCTGGGTGTTGGCGGTAAGATTGGCTGCAATTACCGGGGTGGTAAGATCTTCTATCACAGCACCCTTTGATTTTTTATGGCCTTTTACTGCAACAACTTTATATTTATAAAGGGTAGCACTGCTTAAGGATTCTGCAGTATATGTCGTAGCATCTTCTTCCCCGATGGTTCTCACCAGAGAGAAATCCCCTTCGCTGCCCTTTCGGTAGACTTCATAAGAAATCTCTTTTCCATTCCGCTCCCAGGTAAGAACCTGAGAATTGTCGGTAGATTTTATGGTCAGATTTTTCGCTTCCGGAACTCTTGAAGTAAACACAATCAAAAGGATGGCTACAATAATAATCAGCACAGCAGCTGCTGCAGCTAGCATCATCCGACGTTGTTTTTGTTTCCTCTTTCTTGCGGCAATTCTTCTTGCAGTAGCAGAAGAACCTTTTTTTCTGGTTGGCGCAGAAGCAGACGGACGTTGGCCAGCAGAAGTTCGTTTGGAAGTGGACGACGGTCTCTGACGGTCCGGTCGTAAAGTTTCGGAAGATGTCTTACGGGAAGCATCAGAAGGAGAAGTTCTACGATTAACGGTAGAACCTTCCGACGAGTCTATTCTATTGTTCGTATATTTCGGTTTTCGTTCCATCTAGTACCTATACGATATGTAAAATTGCGGAAGCTAAATTAAAGTAAATCAATAAGGTCAGGGCGTCTACAATGGTTGTAATAAACGGACTGGACATAACTGCTGGGTCAAAACCAACTTTTGTTGCCAACATCGGGAGAATACAACCGATGAATTTTGCCATAACAACGGAGCAGAATAATGCCAGGGAAATGACAAAAACAACTAGAACGGTTCCCTGATGAAGCAACAGCATCTTTCCAAAGTTAACAACTGCAAGGGAGATACCACACATAAAACCAACTCGCAGCTCTTTCCAGATGACTTTGAAAATATCCCGGAATTCCACGTCTTCCAGGGAAAGAGAACGAATAATGGTAACGGAAGCCTGTCCACCACAGTTACCACCTGTATCCATCAGCATTGGGATGGAGGCAGATAAAATAATAGAAGCGGAGAGGGCATCTTCAAATTTTGTAATAATCAAAGACGTAAAAGTTGCGGAAACCATGAGAATCAGGAGCCATGGAATACGGGCAAGATAGGTCTGCCAAACGCTGGTCTGGAAATATGGTTTATCACCAGGACGGATAGCAGCCATCTTTTCGATATCCTCGGTGGCCTCTTCTTCCATAACGTCCATAGCATCGTCGATGGTTACAATACCAACCAGACGTTGCTCATCATCTACAACCGGAAGAACCAGCAAGTCGTATTTACTGAAAATCTGGGCTACATCTTCCTTATCGGTATGGGTATGGACGTTGATTACGTTGGTTTCCATGATATCACTGATCAGCGCATCCTCTTCCGATAACAGCAGGTCTTTTGCTGTTACGATACCTAAAAGAGTACGGTTGTAATCCGTGATGTAACAAGAATATATGGTTTCCTTATCGACGCCAGTTTGCCGAATTCGGGTCAGGGCCTCGGATACGGTCATATTTTTTCTCAGACTGACATACTCGACGGTCATCAGACTGCCGGCAGAGTCATCCGGATACTGGAGAATTTTATTCACCATGGACCTGGTGTCCGCATCCGTATTCGCTAAAATTCTTTTTACGACATTTGCCGGCATCTCTTCAACCAGATCGGCAAAGTCATCAAGATAGAGCTCATCCATGATGTCACGGAGCTCTGTGTCGGAAAAGCCTTTAATAAAGTGAGTCTGGATATCCGTATCCATCTCAACAAAAGTATCGGCTGCCAATTCTTTTGGAAGTAATCGGAACACTACAGGGGATTTATCTTTAGGAAAATCGTTCAATAATGCCGCAATATCGGCTGGATTCATTTCGATGAAAAGTTCCCTGATTTTTGCATATTTTTTAGCTTCAAACAGTGTAAGGATTTCTTCTTCTGTTGGAATTAAAATGTTTTCCATTTTCGAATCCTCCTTCTAGCTTTTTTCATGAAATGCACACCAAAAAAAGGCGTGAACGCATAAAATCACTAGATAAATCATAAATGAATAAGGTTGAAAAAACAAGAAAAAAAGTGTATTATAGTCGTACACTAAATTGTTAAAGTGGTAGACCGATATTAAAAGTCGAAAGGAGAAAATTATGGGACTTATTGGTGCAGCATTAGGTGCAGCAGGTGGTGTTTTAGCTGACACATGGAAAGATTGGTTTATGTGCGAAGCTATGGATAAAGAAACTCTTATGGTTAAGGGTGAAAAAATGATTGGAAACCGTTCTTCCAACAAGAGAGGAAATGATAATATCATTTCTAACGGTTCCGGTATCGTTGTAGCAGATGGACAGTGCATGATCATCGTTGATCAGGGCAAGGTTGTTGAAATCTGTGCAGAACCTGGTGAATTCACATATGATACTTCTACAGAGCCTAGCCTTTTCACAGGCAAACTTGGAGAAGCTATTAAACAGACTTTCCAGTTAATGGGAAAACGTATTGGTTATGGCGGAGATACAGGACATGACCAGAGAGTATATTATTTCAATACTAAGGAATTAATCGACAACAAGTTCGGTACACCGAACCCAATTCCTTTCAGAGTAGTTGACAACAAGATCGGCTTAGACATTGATGTTTCTATCCGTTGCTCAGGTGTTTACTCTTATAAGATCGCAGACCCTATCAGATTCTACACAAACGTAGCTGGTAACGTATCTGACAGATATATGAGAAGTGAAATCGAAGAACAGCTGAAAACAGAATTCATCAGCGCTCTTCAGCCAGCATTTGGCCAGCTTTCTGCTTTACAGATGCGTCCAAATGAAATCGTAACACATAACAAAGAATTAGAAGAAGCTATGAACCAGCAGCTGTCCAACCAGTGGGCAGAACTCAGAGGTTTACAGGTAGTTTCTGTTGCATTAGGCAGCGTAACTCTTCCAGAAGAGGATCAGGAACTTATCAAACAGACCCAGCGTGGTGCAGCTCTTTCCAATCCAAACCTTGCAGCTGGCGTTATTGCTGGTGCTACAGCAAATGCTCTGGAAACAGCAGCTGGCAACGAAGGTGGAGCTATGAACGGATTAGTAGGCGTTGGTATGGCTATGAACGCAGGTGGAAATACTGTTTCTAACCTGTTTGCTCAGGGTGCAGCACAGCAGGCAGCAGCTCCTGCAGCTGGAACATGGACATGCTCTTGTGGCCAGGTAAATAATGGCAACTTCTGCTCTGCATGTGGAGCTAAGAAACCAGAACAGGCAGCAGGCGGATTCTGTCCAAACTGTGGAAAACCTGTACAGGCTGGCGCTAAATTCTGCTCAAACTGCGGAAATCAGTTACAGTAATTTAAGTTTATGGTCTGCAGCAGTTCTATTTTTGGACTGCTGCAGATTTGTTAATCGGGAGATTTTATAATGGCAGATATTCAAGAATATAAATGCCCTCATTGTGGTGGCACGCTGACGTTTGACAGTGGTACCCAGACGATGAAATGCCCATATTGTGATTCTGAGATTGATGTAGCAGCTTTAGCAGATTTCGATAGAGGTCTGGATGATTTTACTGCTTCCGAAGAAATGAAATGGGAAACTCCGGGCCAGGTTTGGCAGGAAGGCGAAACCGAAGGCATGCGTGTTTACGTATGTAAATCCTGCGGCGGTCAGATTATTGGCGACGAAAACCTGGGCTCTACCAGCTGTCCGTTCTGTGGCAATCCGGTTGTTTTAATGGGACAGTTTTCCGGCGACTTAAAGCCAGATTATATTATTCCTTTCAAGCTGGATAAAAATGCAGCAAAGGCAGCTTATGAGAGACATATTTCTGGAAGAAAACTTCTTCCATCTCTCTTTAAAAATAAAAATCATATTGATGAAATTAAGGGAATGTATGTTCCATATTGGCTGTTCGATGCAGAGACGGAGGGCTGCGTTCAATACCTCGGTACTCAGGTGCGTACTTGGACAGACTCGAGAAATCAATATACAGAAACTAGATATTTTGACGTTTACCGTGAAGGAAGAATGTCTTTCGCTAACGTGCCGGTTGACGGATCTTCTAAGATGCCGGATGACTTGATGGAATCTTTAGAGCCTTATGACTTTTCAGAGGCTGTAGATTTCCAGACCGCTTACATGTCTGGCTATTTCGCTGACAAGTATGATGTAACTTCCGACGATGCCATGCCGAGAGCAAACCAGAGAGTGAAAGAAAGTACTTTCCAGGCTCTTCAGAATACAATCGGTGGTTATGCGACGTTGACTCCAAAAGGAGGCAATGTAGAGATGACCAGCGGCGAGTCAAAATATGCTATGTATCCGGTATGGATGCTGAATACTACTTATAACGGCGAACATTATATCTTTGCAATGAATGGACAGACCGGCAAGATGGTCGGAAACCTGCCTGTGGATAAGAATAAAGTTTGGAAATACCGATTGAAATGGACAGTGATTTTAGGAGCGATTTTCTCAGCAATCCTGATTGCACTGCTGTTCTTCTTGTAGGAGGGTGGTCGTATGAAAAAGAAAATTTTAGCTATTATAGCAGTTTTGGCCATCGCTCTTTGTTTTGTAGTTCCGACTTTTGCAGCTGGACAGAGACTGGTAGATGATTCCAATCTTCTCTCCATAGAAGATGCTGAGCTGTTTAGCGGTGCTTTGGATGAATTAAGTGAAGAACTGGGAGTGGATGTTGTTATTCATACTACCGATTCTTTCTATGGCCAGGGTGCGCAGGCTTATGCAGATGCTTTTTATGAGCAGAATGGTTATGGACCAGATGGCGTTGAACTTGTTTTAAATATGGTGGATGGAGAATTCTGGATTTCCACTGCTGGAGAAGGAATTCAAGCATTTACTGATTATGGCATTGATCTTTGCTGTGATGATCTGGTGCCATACCTTCAGAACGATGATATCACGGGCGCTTTTAAGTGCTTTGTTAATACCGCCTATGATTATTTTCTGCAGGAAAGAGCAGGAAATCCGGTAGATCAAATCGTTTATCCGGAGCCTGTTCCAGTAGAGAAACATATCGGTTTTACAGATATTATCCTCCGTATTGTAGGAGCTTTCCTTGTTGCTTTTCTGATTTCCTTAGCGATTACTGCAGGAATGAAGAGCCAGATGAAGAGCGTTGCTTCTCAACATAATGCCAATGTATATGTTGAGGGAGACCGCATTAATCTTACCAAGAGTGCTGACCGTTACTTATACAACAACGTTGTAGTTGTTCCGTTACCACAGAATAATAATAGAAGTGGTGGTGCCGGCGGTGGTCGTCCAGGCGGCTCTAGCGTTCATGTTTCAGCTGGTGGTATGAGCCATGGCGGTGGCGGAAGAAGATTTTAACCGTTTGAGACCTGTAGATTGCAGAGAGGAATAGATATGAGCAAAAAAATCAAAACCCCTGAAGTGAAAGAATTGTTTCAGGCGATACTGTCTTTACAAAACGAAGAAGAATGTTTTAACTTCTTTGAGGACGTTTGCACGACAAACGAAATTTTATCATTTGCTCAAAGATTTCAGGTGGCAAAATTATTGACCCAGAAATTCACATATCAGGAAATTGCAGAAAAGAGCGGAGCAAGCACCGCTACCATTAGTCGTGTAAAACGTTCTATTGATGATGGCAATGGTGGATATGAAATGGCATTCAAGAGGTTAAGTTAAGTATATGCTTCAAGGTTTAAATGAAATGCAAAAAGAAGCGGTTCTTACTACGGAAGGACCGCTTCTTATACTAGCGGGGGCTGGTTCTGGCAAAACCCGTGTTATTACAAATAGAATCGCTTATCTGGTAAAAGAAAAGAATGTAGCTCCGAGAGAAATCTTAGCCATTACTTTTACCAATAAGGCTGCTGCGGAAATGCGGGAACGTGTGGAAAACAGCATTGGAATGGATGCAGGAGGCGCATGGATTTGCACTTTCCATTCTGCTTGCGTAAAAATATTGCGCAGTTACAGCCATTTATTGGGCTATGATAACAGTTTTACAATTTATGATGCAGATGATCAAAAAACAGTAGTAAAGAACATCTGCAAGAAATTTGATATTGATACTACCCGGTTTAAAGAAAAATGGTTCTTAAGCCATATTTCTTCTGCCAAGGACGAACTGACCAGTGTGGATCAGTTTGAACTGGATGCTTCCGGAGACTTTTATCTGGAAAAGGTGGCAAAGGTTTATCGGGAGTATCAAAAAGAACTCAAGAAGAATAATGCTTTTGACTTTGATGATTTAATTGTCAAAACGGTTGAGCTATTTCGGGAAAATCCGGACGTGCTGAATCGATTTCAAGAGCGTTTCAAATATATTTCCGTTGATGAATATCAAGATACCAATACTGCACAGTTTGTATTTGTAAGCCTTTTGGCTCAAAAGTACCAGAATATCTGTGTGGTAGGTGATGATGACCAGTCTATTTATAAATTCCGTGGCGCCAACATCGAAAATATTCTGAACTTTGAAAAGGTATTTCCAAAGGCAAAAGTAATTCGTTTGGAACAGAATTACCGTTCTACCAGCAATATTTTGAATGCGGCCAATGCGGTCATCCGAAATAATAAAAAGAGAAAATCAAAAACCCTTTGGACAGATCAGGAAGATGGCAGTTTGCTGAAACTGTTCCATGTAGATAATCCCTATATGGAGGCGGACCGGGTAATTGACCAGATTAAAAAATACCGGAAGGAAGGTTATCAGTTAAATGATTGTGCTTGCCTTTACCGAACCAACGCCCAGTCTAGAAATTTGGAAGAAGCTTTCGTTCGTGCCAATATCCCTTATAAGATTGTTGGCGGCGTAAATTTCTATCAGAGAAAAGAAATCAAAGACGTTCTGGCTTATTTAAAGACCATCGATAATGCAAAAGACGATGTAGCAGTAAGAAGAATCATTAATGTGCCGAAGCGTGGCATTGGTGCTGTTTCTGTAAATGCTATCCAAAGTATTGCCAACGACCGAGACGTTAACTTCTATGCAGCATTAGATGATGCAGTAAATGAAGGGATTTTAGGAAAAAGCGGAGAAAAAATAAGAGAATTCCGGAACTTGATTGAAAGCCTTCGTCAGGGAATGGAAGACAAGACTTTAACTCAGATTTTGGATGATGTTTTAGAGCGCAGCGGTTATTTGAGAGAGCTGAGAGCGGAAAAGACCGTGGAATCGGAGACTCGAATTGAAAATATCGACGAACTGATCAATAAATTGTCTGTTTATGAAAATACGGCGGAGGAACCGTCTTTAAATGGATTTTTAGAGGAAGTATCGCTGGTAGCAGATATTGACTCCTGGGATGCAGATTCGGACTATGTTTCCTTAATTACCATCCATTCGGCAAAAGGCCTGGAGTTCCCAATCGTATTCCTTTGCGGAATGGAAGACGGATTATTCCCGATGAATGCGTCCATAAATTCCGATGATGAGGACGATTTAGAAGAGGAACGTCGGTTGGCTTACGTTGCCATTACCCGTGCGAAAAAACATCTGGTTTTGACGGCTTCTCGTATGCGTATGGTCCGTGGAGAAACCATGGTTTCCAATATTTCCCGTTTTGTAAGAGAAATACCGGGAGAGTTAATTGAATCCGATAAAGACAATATTTACGTTAAGAGCAAACCGTCCGAATATAATGGCGGAGTCAGTGCGGCGAAAGATAGTAAAACAAGCTTTATGAGAAAACCGTTCGGCCTCAGTGATAAGCCAGCCCAAGCGAAGAGCTTTGGCTCGTCCCAGAACAAGCCAACCTTAGATTATGGTGTTGGAGACAGAGTCAGCCATATGAAATTTGGCGAAGGAATCGTTGCTTCGATTAATGATGGAGGAAGAGATTGGGAGGTAACGGTAGACTTCGAAGAATGCGGCACAAAGAAGATGTTTGCAAGCTTTGCAAAACTGAAAAAAATGTAACATTTTTATGAATTTTACATCAAGTTTATTGCAAAAAAAGAGCTCCTATTCTATTATTTAATTGAGGGTGATTGATATGAATAGTTTAATAAAATTTGGTGCAAAACAATTGATATCAGGAAAGGTGAACGCTATGGAGAAAAAATTCGAAGAATTTGTTCAGCTTTCTAAACTGAACGAATTACTCAAAAAAGAACAGAAAAAAGAAAAATGTAACAAGGTAGTAAAAGTTTTACTGTTCTGTGCAATCGGTGTAGTTGCATTGGCAGGCGTCGGATACGCGGTTTATAAATTATTTGGTAAGAAAACAGATGATTATGACCTGTATGACGATTTAGATAACTACTATGTAGAAGATGACGAGTACGATGTACCCGCAGACGTAACAGAAAACGACTTTGCAGAATAAAAAATCAGTGTTTCGTGAGGCAAGCTGATGAAGCTTGCCTCATTTTATTTGTTTTAGCGACATAGAAAAAACTTTTAGGACAGAAAAATGAGTAAGAAGAAAAAACAAATTGATCTTTCCCCCTATGAAAACAGAGAGCCTTTGTGCCCACATTTTGGCGCCTGTGGTGGATGCACCTATCAGAAAATAGCGTATGAAACCCAGCTGAAAATGAAGGCAGAAAAGGTAAGGGATTTACTGGAGCCGGTTTATGGCTCTTTCGAGTTTGAAGGAATCCTTCCTAGCCCATCGGAAGAAGGCTATCGGAATAAAATGGAATTTACCTTCGGTGACGAATGTAAAGACGGTCCGTTTTCCTTAGGTCTTCATCAAAAGGGCAGCTTCATGAACATTGTGAATATTACCGACTGCCACCTGATTCATAGCGACATGAATCAGGTCCGTAACGAAACCCGGAATTTCTTTAATGAATATTACGAAAAGGGCGAGGTGGATTTTAAAAATAATAAAACCCATGTAGGCTGGCTGCGCCATCTGTTAGTGCGGAGAACAGCTGCAACCGGTGAGATTCTGGTTGCTTTAGTAACTTCTAGTCCTACTTTTTCTGGCATAGAAAAACTGAAAGAGGGAACCTTTGCAGAAGAACTGGTAGAAGGCTTCAAAGAACGCCTTTTAGGTCTGAAATTGGAAGGAAAGATTGCTGGCATCCTACATATTACCAACGACGCCCTTTCCGACGTAGTAAAGAGTGATAAAACCGATATTCTGTATGGTAACGATTATATTAACGAAGAAGTATTGGGACTGAATTTTAAGATTTCTACCTTCTCCTTCTTCCAAACCAACACCAAAGGGGCAGAAGTTCTTTATAGCAAGGCAAGAGAGTATGCTTCCAAGTCTTATGGCTTGTTATTTGATTTATATAGTGGAACTGGAACTATCGCTCAGCTCATGGCTCCCGTAGTAAATAAAGTCATTGGCGTAGAAATCGTAGCAGAAGCGGTAGAAGCCGCAAAAGAAAATGCAGCCTTGAACGGCGTAGAAAACGCAGAGTTTGTGGCAGCAGATGTGCTGAAGGCGTTAGACGACCTTCCAAAACCGGATAGCATTATCTTAGATCCTCCAAGAGAAGGAATTAATCCGAAGGCCTTAGGAAAAATCTTAAGCTATAAAGTTGATAATATCGTTTATGTCAGCTGCAAGCCGGAGTCTTTAGCCAGAGATCTGCAGTCCTTTAAGATTGCTGGATATGATCTGGGGAAAGCTTGCTGCGTAGACATGTTCCCGGAAACAGAGCATGTGGAGACGGTGGCTCTACTGTCACGAGTATAATCCAAGGCATGATTTTATATTGCCTTCCCAATGAAATTGTCTTGAATAGAAAAAGGAGAATAAACATGAAAAATAAGTATTTAGTAGTTCTTTCTGTGATTGTTATGGCTGTGATGGCTTTGGCGGCTTGTGGAAGTTCGAAAGACGAAAAGCTTCCAGTTTCTGATGATGCCTATGCAGAGTATGTTGGAGCACAGTTTGCCGGCCAGGACCCATGGGGCGGAGAGCTTACGATTACGGTCCGTAGTATTGTTGATGGAAAGATGGACTGGACCTTTACAGATTCTTTTGATGACCATACTTTGTATCAGGAACAAAGTGGAACAGTGATTCAGGATGGAAGTGCAGAATATAGCATTGAGGGAAAAGATGCGGAGAATAAGAATGTCAGCTTTTCCTATGAAGGTACAATGGACCTTAAGGAAGGCCAGATTACTTTTAGCTTCTTAAAAGGTTCTGTAACTACGAAATCCTCTGCTGGCGATTCTGATTTTCGCATGGCGGAAGCACTCGAACCTTCCGGAATTTCCAACGAAGTCGTTCTCGTGAAGACTGCCGATGACAGACTGACGACGTATGTTGTTCAGTCAGGTGATTCCATTCACAGCATCGCAAAGGAGTATGGCATTACAACGAAAGAACTGGCTATCCTCAATCAAACGGTTATTATTGAAACGGCCAAGGCCTATGGACATGAGTTTGACGATGTCATCGAATATGCGCAATATCTGTTCCCGGGAGAAGAACTGGTAGTTCCAAAGAAGTGATAGAAAAGTCCTAATTGAAATAAAAAAGGAGAACGTCAATAAATGAAACACAACGAATTATTAGAATCTTTATCAAAAGAAGAATTGATTGAGCTAATTGGTATTTATTCGAAAAACTGGTTGGCTTTAGATGGCGTGTGGTTCCAGTCCATTGAAGAAAAATTGGGTATGGACGAGGCTATGTACCATGACGAGCGAGCTTGGGAAAGATTTACCGTGAGCGAAGCGAAACGTATCAAAGAATTCTTAAAACTGCCGGAGCAGGCAGGAATTGAAGGCCTTTCGAAAGCGCTTCAGTTAAGATTCTATGCGAATATTAATAAAGACTCCATTGAGATTGATGGAAATACTTTGTATTACACAGCCATTGACTGCCGCGTACAGACCGCAAGACTGCGTAAGGGAATGCCATTCCATCCATGTAAATCCGTAGGTGTTTTAGAGTACAGCGGATTTGCAAAAACCATTGATAGCAGATTTACTTGCGAGTGCGTTAGCTGCTATCCAGATATTACCGATGATACTTGCTGCTGCAAGTGGAAATTTGTATTGAACGACTAATTGTTTCAACTCTCTAGGCTAGAGAAATAATGAGTGATTGATAGCGTAAAATTATGGCCAACAGACAGTATGAGGAAATGCTCTCTGCAGCGAAATTAAAACTGAAAGACCGAACGCCGGAAGACCTGGCAGAGAAGGGCAACCTTTTCTATGACAGAGAAAAACAGGAATTCTGTTTTGAACTTTTTGGCACAAAAACCACGGTCAGCTATCCTGACTTTGTGATTTCACCAGAGCCTAATATGTGGTTGGCTCTTACGGTTTTCCAATACTTGGACGAAGCTGATGGATTCCCGTTACAGGAAGGCCGGATGGGACTTAGTGAATTTAAAGAAGGAGGCCTGATTCGCGGCTCCAGCTTTGATCGGGAAAACGATAAAATCATCCGTCAGGTAACTGCAGGAAAGAGCCCGGAAGAAATAAAACAGGCCATTTTAGAGAACGGAGGAGAGTTGATGGAAGGGAAAGCAGACCTTTGTGCGAAGTTTTCTTTTCTGCCGAATTTCCCTTTGTATTTAAACCTCTGGTTTGCAGACGAAGAGTTTCCAGCCTCTTGTAAAGTGCTTTTTAACCCCTCTGCAGAGCACTATTTAAAGGTGGAAGCAGCCGGAACCATCACTGGTATTTTATTATTTGAGACATTAACGCATTAATGCTTTAAATTGATAAAATTTCTGCTTGACTTGTGGGAACCAGGTCATTATAATCAATCACAATAAATCATAAATTTTGCAACAAAAGGAAACTAAAATGTTTAAAAAATACCGCAAAACCTATAACTATTATTATTCCTATTTTCGATATTGATATTAGGTTGGTTTTGGTATAGCAATTTTTATTAAGTTAGTTTTTAAGCGGACCAGACCTTCTGGTCCGTTATTTTTATAAGAAGAGGTAAAGAAAATGAATTCAACGATGATAATTACATTAATCATGACAGTGGCGTTTTTCGCAGTAATGCTGATTATTGGAATCCGTTCCAAATCTCACGCCCAGGATGTTACCGGTTTTGTATTAGGTTCCAGAAATGTAGGCCCATGGCTTAGCTCTTTCGCATATGGTACTTCTTATTTCTCCGCAGTAATTTTCGTTGGATACGCAGGACAGTTTGGATGGAATTTCGGTCTGGCATCTACCTGGATCGGTCTGGGAAATGCTTTTATCGGATCACTTCTTGCATGGTTGATTTTAGGAAGACGTACCCGAATTATGACAAACCACATGGAAAGTAAAACCATGCCGGAATTCTTTGGAACACGTTTTGAATCCAAAAAATTAAAAGTAGCTGCTTCCGTTATTATTTTTATCTTCCTGATTCCTTACACCGCTTCTCTTTACAATGGCCTTTCTCGTCTGTTTGCAATGGCCTTCCCTGGTGTAAACTACGCAGTATGTGTCATTATCATGGCAGTTTTAACCGGAACCTACGTAGTAATCGGAGGATACATGGCAACCGCAATCAACGACTTCATTCAGGGCTTATTAATGTTAGTAGGTATTGTTGCAGTTATCTTAGCAGTACTGAATGACAATGGCGGCTTTAACGCAGCAATTGAATCTTTGGCAACTGGACCAAATGGCGGTTGGCAGTTCACATCCTTCTTCGGAGCAGACCCAGTATTCCTTCTCTTTGTAATTTTACTTACTTCTTTAGGTACCTGGGGACTTCCTCAGATGGTTGGAAAATTCTACGCAATTAAGAACGAAGATGCAGTAAAGAAGGGCACAGTTATTTCTACTTTATTCGCAATCATTGTAGCTGGCGGATGCTATTTCTTAGGTGGCTTCGGCAGATTATACAATGTAGACGTTGCAACAGAAGGCTTTGACGCCGTAATCCCTCAGATGCTTTCCAACTTGTCACCGATTATTATCGGTATCGTAATCGTATTGGTACTTTCCGCTTCCATGTCCACCCTTTCTTCTTTGGTACTGACAAGCGCTTCTACCATTACCTTGGACTTTATTGCACCATTGACAAAGAAGAAATCCGTTGATGAAAAACAGAAAATGATCTTAATGCGTATATTCATTGTTGTATTTATTGTAATTTCCGCAGTCATTGCTATTAAGCAGGTATCCAATAAGAGTATTTTCATCGCACAGATGATGGGTGTTTCTTGGGGCGCATTAGCAGGTGCTTTCCTGGCTCCATTCCTCTATGGTTTATACAGCAAACGCATCAGCCGTGTGGCAGTAGCCGTTTCCTTCGTATGGGGCATTGGTCTGGAAATTATTCAGCTGTTTATTTCCTTAGGCGCTTTCTCTGTAGCAGCAAGCCCATTCTTAAGCTTTGTATTTAAGAATTCCTTATACTCCGGAGTATTTGCTATGGTTGGCGGCCTGATTATCGTTCCAATTATCAGTTGGTTAACACCAGGCTCTCGTCCAGTTGAAGTAGAAAAAATCTTCTCCTGCTACAACAAGACGAATACGATTGAAATTAAAGAACATCTTGGAAAATAAGGAGGTTTTCTGTTAAAATATAAATGCAAAAAGAAAACATGCATTTAGGACAGGAAAAATGAAAAAATTATTTCGAATTATAGTTATCGTATCTATGGTTATGGCGATTCTGGCGACTGCTGGTTGTGGAAAAGAAGAAACCCCTGAAGCAGGTCCAGATCAGCAGCCCGAATCCCATGCGGAAATATTAGGTGAACAAAAGACCTGGGGCTCCTTCCAGGTTTTTGTTCCGGATGGAATGACCTTGACGGGAGGAAGTCTGATTGATATCGAAGACCCGGATAGTTTGTGGATCCAACCGGCGGAATTCAGCCTGGAATGTTTCCAGATAATAAACACCGATAAAGATACGGTAGAAAAAGATATAAAAGACGCAAAGGCGGCATATATCACCTCAGACATTAAAAAATTCTCTGCTGGAGAATTATCTTGGACCGGTATTTCGTATATGTCCGGAGATCAGCCAGTACAGATTCTGAAGGGCGTTAGCGGTAACGTCTGCGTCGAGGTGAAAATCACCGGCTATGAATATGATTCGGATATGGCTATGGCCGTTTTGAATGGTATTCATATTTTGCAATAAGAGTACGCTCTGAATTGCAAGGTATACGTTCTTATGGTAAAATAAATAAGTTGCGTATACAAAATTTTTACAAGGCCTGAATTTTCCTGTGAAAAGATTCAGTGCTGTGAACGACAGGCAGTAATGTTATTTCATAATTTCTTGAATTATATAGACCCGGGAACAGGAAGTATGCTGTTCGCCATTATTATCGGCGTAGTAACAGCCGGCATTTTTGTTGTCCGGGGTCTTTTTATTAAATTCAAGTTTTTCCTTCAGGGAGGCCGTGGAAAGCAGGAAGATTTAAAGAAATCTACCTGTGTTATTTTCAGTGACAGCAAGACCTATTGGAACATTTTTAAGCCAGTCTGCGATGAATTTGAACGCAGAGGAGTAGACTGCCAATATCTGACGGCTTCCAAAGATGATCCTGCTCTGGAAGAAAAATATGAACATGTAAAATGCGAATTCGTTGGTGAAGGAAATATGGCCTTTGCCAAATTAAATATGATGAGTGCGGTAATCTGTCTTTCTACCACGCCAGGTCTGGATGTATTGCAGTGGAAACGTTCCAAAGACGTAGAATGCTACATCCATATTTTCCATGGCATTTATGATGCAACGGTTTACCGTATGTTCGGTTTGGACCACTATGATGTGGTTCTTATGACAGGCGAATTCCAAAGAGAGCAGATTCGGGCCATGGAGCAGATGCGGAATTATCCGGTAAAAGAATTGGAAGTTGCCGGCGTAACGAATCTGGACAGCTTAATGGAACGCTTGAATAAAGAAGGACGGAAACATAACGAGAAGCGAACCGTTCTTTTGGCACCTTCTTGGGGTGATGCCTGCATTCTGAATAAATATGGCGCAGAGTTTATCCAGAAACTGATTAATACCGGTTATAAGATTATTATCCGTCCGCATCCACAGACTAAGACCGTAGATCCGGAAATGCTGAAGTCCTTAATGGAGCAGTTCCCGGATAATGAGAATCTCAGCTGGAATTTTGATATTGATAATTTTGACTGCCTGAATGAGTCCGATATTCTGATTTCGGATTATTCCGGAGTTGTATTTGATTATGCTTTTGTATTTGATGGTCCGATTATGTATGCAGATACCACTTTCCAGTACGAAGTATATGATGCTGCATGGTTTGAAGGACCGACCTGGCTTCTTTCCACTCTTCCAAAAATCGGCCGCCAGTTAAAGCAGGAAGATTTTGATAACATGAAGGAAATCATCGACGAAGTGATTGATTCCGAAGAGTATAAAGCCGGAAGAAATGCTGCAAGAGATGAGGCTTGGCAGGAACGCGGGAAGGCCACAAAGAATATTGTAGATTATGTAATTAAGAAGCATGACGAACTGGTAGCAGCGGCAGAGCAGAAAGCTCAGGAAGCCAGCCAGAAAAAGTCCGGCTTATTTGGTAAAAAGAAGTAACAAAAAGGAAACGTAAATGTTTGTAACGGTGCTTTACAATCTTTTCATAATGCCCCTGGAAATGATTTTTGAGGTAGTCTTCTCCTTAGCCTACCGTATTTTCTCCAACCCAGGAATTGCCATTCTGGCCCTCAGTCTGGTCATGAACTTTATGGTCCTTCCCCTGTATAAGAGGGCCGATGCCATGCAGGAGGAAGAGCGGGACAAGGTGAACTCCATGGCGAAATGGGTGAACCATATCAAGAAAACCTTCAAGGGCGATGAAAGATATATGATTCTGACCGAGTATTATCGGAGCCAGCATTACAAACCGATTTACGCCCTGAAGAGTTCCTTATCGTTGCTGCTTCAGATTCCATTCTTTATTTCCGCTTATCATTTCCTTTCCAACCTTCAGTTGTTGAAAGGAATGTCCTTCTTATTCCTGAAGGATTTAGGCCAGCCAGACCAGTTAATCAATCTGGGGGCTTTCAGCGTGAACTTTATGCCGATTTTAATGACCTTGATTAATGTGGCATCGGCCTTTATTTACCTGAAAGGATTCCCAATCCGGGATAAAATCCAGACCTACGGTATTGCCGCAATTTTCCTGGTTCTCTTATATAACAGCCCATCCGGCTTGGTATTCTATTGGACCTTAAACCAGATCTTCTCCGTATGTAAAAACATCGTCATGAAGATTATCTTAAAGCGCAGAAAACCGAAGGCTCCGAAGGTCGTAAAAGAAGTGAAGCCGATAAAGACCCGGGTTTATGTGCTGGGTGCTCTTGCGCTTACGATTATCACCGGCCTTTTCATTCCGCTGTCCGTTTTATCTGCTTCTCCAGTAGAATTCATCAGCGGTTCCACGACGCCTACGACGATTTTAATCAGTACCGTAAGTATTGCCTGCGGTTTCTTTATGATATGGATCAGCGTATTCTATTATCTTGCGAAACCGAAGGGTAGAAACATCATTACCTACATTATCTGGGTATTTAGTATTACGGCGATTATTAACTTTATGTTCTTTGGAACAAAGACCGGAACCATTTCTACCTACTTGGTATATGATATTCGGCCAGAATTCAGCATCAGTGAGATCATCATCAGTTCCGTAGTATTTGTGGCTGTTGCTGGCTGTCTGGTTCTATTGCTGAAGTTCTGCGAGAAGATTGTTCCGTATATTTGCTTGATTGCAATTGTGGGCTCTTTGGCTTTAGTTGTAGTAAATACTTCCAACATGAATTCCATTCTGGAAAAGAGTCCGGAACGTGTTACAACGGAGAATCCGGAAAAGATGCTTTCCTTAAGTAAAAACGGAAAGAATGTTATCGTGTTCATGCTGGATCGTGCGGTCAGCGCTTACGTTCCGTTTATGCTGGAGGAAAAAGAAGAATTAAACGAAATGTATTCGGGCTTTACTTATTATCCGAATACCCTTTCCTTTGGAGATCATACCAACTTTGCAGCGCCGGCCCTTTTTGGCGGTTATGATTACACGCCGATTGCGATGAACAAGAGAGCAGACCAGTCTCTGGAAGAAAAGCATAACGAAGCTTTGTTAACGTTGCCAGTACTGTTCTCGAAAAATGGATACGACGTAACGGTTTGTGATCCTCCGTATGCAGGCTATTCAGAAATTCCAGA
Organism: Lachnospiraceae bacterium; assembly: GCA_024403615.1. Lineage (GTDB taxonomy): Bacteria > Bacillota > Clostridia > Lachnospirales > Lachnospiraceae > RGIG5612. The sequence continues at coordinate 66,611 of JAKSRM010000002.1, read as the reverse complement.
CCTGAGTATTTATGACGAATATGAAGGCATTGATGCCTATAATTTAGATGGAACCTTTATTTCCAACGATTCTGTTGTTGGTGGAGTAAAACTTGCCACCGCCCAGTCCAAGAACTTCTTTGCCTATAGCTTAATGAAGTCCTTCCCACTGGCATTAAGAGACCTGGTTTATCTGGATGGCAACTACTTTGGAGCTTCCAGCCTTTCCGTAAATGAGGCGGTATTCTTAGAAAGCTATTCTGTTTTGACAGAATTAGAAAATATGACGGAAATAACCGAGGATACAAAAGGTTCTCTTTTAGTAATGCAGAATGAAGCTCCTCATTCCGCTACCTTCTTAAGAACGCCGGATTACGTTCCGGGAACCGCTTTGGAAACTTCCGTGAAACTTCCACAGGAGACAAGAACCTTAGAAGGCCTGACCATGTTTATGGATTCTTCCGTTCAGGTGCAGAACTATCAGGTAAATATGGCCTCTCTTTTGGAAATCGGCAAATGGCTGGATTATCTGAAAGAAGAAGGCGTTTATGATAACACCAGAATCATTATCGTAGCGGATCATGGCTATAGCCTTTATCAAATTGATGAGCTGTGGATGTCTGCAGGAAGAGACGTTATGTTCTGCAATCCGCTTCTTTTGGTAAAAGACTTTAATGCATCTGGTGACGTGAAGACGGATCAGAGCTTTATGACCAATGCAGACGTTCCAACCTTTGCGGTAGAAGGCCTGATTCCAAACGCAAAGAATCCGTTTACCGGAAATGCGATTAATTCCGATGCGAAGAAGAATGAAAAAGATCAGATTATGACCACCTCCGACGAGTTTTATATCAGCTCCAACAACGGTAATGTATTCAATACTTCCGATGGCCAGTGGTGGGGTGTTCATGATAATATATATGACGAGAATAACTGGACAAGATATGAAGAGGTTAATTGACGATGACAAGCTTCGTTAAAAAGATAAAAAGAATATTGGTAGCAACGGCATCCGTAGTCCTTTTATTGACGACGGTGTTTGCTTTTACCGCCTATGGTCAGGAAATTAATTCTGCCTTCGACCTGGAGTCCGGAGAAAAAATCATTCCGTTAAGCAAAAATGGCATGAATGTTATTGTTATTATGATTGACCGTGCCATTAATGGTTATGTTCCGTTTATGTTTGAAGACGAGCCTCTTTTAGAAGAGGAGTTTTCCGGCTTTACCTATTATCCGAATACGGCTGGATATGGATGTCATACGAATTACGCCCTTCCGGCTTTGTATGGCGGTTATGAATATACCCCATGGGCGATGAACGAGAGAGATTCAGAGCTTCTGGTAGATAAACATAACGAAGCCTTAAAGGTCCTTCCGGTATTGTTTAATAATAATGGATTTAAAGTTACCGTATGCGATCCGCCTTTTGCAAACTACCAGCAGATTCCGGATTTAAGCATTTATAAAGGCTATGAAAATATCAATGCCTATAATGTGCAGTATGCATACCAGCCATACGATGATCCGCTGGAATACTACAACATGGTAAATATTGATACCTGGTTTAGTCAGAGAAAAGCGGTTCTGGATGCGCTGCCATCTTTGACCGATATCAGTGATTCGGAAGAAAACACCTTCCTGTTTTTACAGAATGATATTACTCATTGGCCGACCTATGTAGAGGATTGTGCAGACTATGATCTGACCACAAGGTCCAAAGATGGTGTTTTGATGTATATGGATGACTATCAGCAGCAGACCCATTACATGACAAACATTGCGACCTATAAAACGCTGGGAGAATGGTTTGCTTATCTGAAGGAGCAGGGCGTATACGATAATACCAGAATCATTATTACTTCCGACCACGGCTTTAGTCTCTATCAGTTCGATCATTTATGGATGAGCGGCGGAAGAGATGTCCAGTTTGTAAATCCGGTTCTTATGGTGAAGGATTTCTATGCAACAGGCTCCTTAAAGACCGATCATTCTTTCATGACCAATGCGGACGTTCCAACCTTGGCAACGAGAAGAGTTATTAAGAATCCAGTAAATCCGTTTACAAAAAATGCTTTGAATAATTATACGAAGAACAAAGAAGACCAGATGACCACCTCTGCCCATCAGTTCTATATTGAGTTCAATAATGGAACTACCTTCGATACTTCCGATGGAAATTGGTGGGGCGTACACGATGATATTGGTGTAGAAGAAAACTGGACCTGTTATTGATAAATCATTGGATTTTTTAAAGCCAGCCTTTGGGCTGGCTTTTTTTCTTTTCGACAGCTGCATGTAAACCTTGAGGTCTACTGGTAGATATAGTATTGTTTCTGCAGAATAAGTCTTAAGCAAAAATGAATCTGTTTTTTGTGCGCAATCTGTTTTTATGCGTTCTTTTATTTTTCATTAGCGATAGTGATTTAACGTCTTATAAAATTCCGGACAAATACATATTAGGAATTATAGGGAACTGGATGGTTCCTTATTTACTTTATCCATTCTTTCCTGGTGGAGACTTTTTCCTTCCGGTAGGACAGGTGCTTTCTGCAATATTTGTCAGCGGATTGGTGCTAATCGTTGCCGTAGCCTCGGACCGGGTATTAAAGAAAAAAAGTCTGGGAGGAGGAGATGTGAAACTGATTTTCGCGGTTTCTTTATACCTCGGAACAGATTGTTCTTTATTCATGGTGCTGATTGCCTGCATTTTAGGCCTTATTTCGGCTTTTCTGGGGAGAAAACACTTCCAACAAGGAAGAATTCCTTTCGGACCATCCATCGCTTTTAGCACGATTTTGACGCTGATTTTTTCATAAGTTTCGGTCGGAATTTGAGACGCTTTTTCATAGATTTTTCACCGGTTTTTTATTGAAATATTGTTGACAGTAAATTGTTATAATGCTAATATAACACCAGATGTTAGCACTCTTTTGATTTGAGTGCTAACAAGGAAAAGGAAACTCAGGCGAAACCATAAAGCGCGCGAACCGAAAGGTAAAAAAGATGGAATTAGATGAGAGAAAAAAGAAAATACTGCAAGCGGTAATTAAGAACTATCTGGAGACAGGAGAACCGGTTGGCTCCCGTACCATTTCGAAATACACGGATTTGAATTTAAGTTCTGCGACGATCCGAAACGAAATGGCAGATTTGGAGGAACTGGGCTATATTTTCCAGCCACATACTTCTGCAGGAAGAATTCCTACGGATGCCGGATATCGGCTGTATGTAGACGATATGCTCTCCGGAAAACAAGAAGAACTGAGTCAGAAAAACCGGAAACTCGAGGAACAGGAAGAAACCCTGAAAAACATGCAGGAAATCATGGACAAAAGGGTAGACCGTATCGAGGAAGTCCTGAAAGATATGGCGAAGATGCTGGCAAACAACACCAACTACACTTCCATGGTATCTATGCCTCAGACCAACAAGAACCGGCTGAAATTTGTTCAGTTAACTCAGCTCGATGAAGGAAAACTTCTTTGTACCATTGTACTAGAAGGTAACATCGTTAAAAACGAAATGATAAAGATCAGTCAGAACTTAGATCAACAGGTGTTATTAAGTCTGAATCTTCTTTTCAATAATAAATTAAATGGTCTGACCCTTCAGGAAATCAATTTTGACATGGCTGCCAATATGGCAGACCAAGCTGGCGAATACGGAGCTTTAGTAACGGAAATTATTAATGCTGTTGTGGCGGCCATTGGCTCGGCAGACGGAATTGAAATTTTTACCAGTGGGGCAACCAACATTTTCAAATATCCGGAACTTAGCGATAACGGAAATGCAAGCAGACTGATCTCCACCTTGGAAGAAAAAGAAAAGCTTACGGAACTCCTTACCGACAGTCTGGAAGAAATCGGTGAAAATACTACCGGCATTCAGGTTTATATCGGAGAAGAAACTCCGGTAAATTCCATGAAAGATTGTTCCGTAGTAACCGCAACTTACGAATTTGAAAAGGGCGTTTACGGAAAGATCGGTATTATCGGACCGAAGAGAATGGATTATGAAAAGGTACTGGATGCGTTGAAAAACGTAACCGGAAACCTGGATAAGACGTTTAAGAAAGAAAAAGACGAAGGATAAGAGAAAGGTAGGCATACAGGTTTGGCAGACAGAGAAATGAAATGGGCTAAAGAGGCGAAGCAGAGAATGGAAGAAGAATTAAAAAAAGAAACAGAAGAAGTAAACGAAGAAGTTAAAGAAACTGCAGAAGAAACCGCAGAAGCTATTGAAGAAGTTTTGGAAGGCGAAGTTGTGGAAGAAGCAGCAGAGGCAGAAGAAAATCCTGCAGACAAGGCTCTTGCAGAAGCCCAGGAAAAATACAAAAGATTATTTGCAGAATTTGATAATTTCCGTAAGAGAACGGAACGGGAAAAGAGCATGCGCTATGATATGGGCGCTAGGGACATGGTAGAAAAGATTTTGCCGGTTCTGGATACCTTTGAATTAGCTCTGAAGAATGTTCCGGAAGCAGAACAGGATTCTCCGTTCGTAGACGGAATGGAAAAAATCCATAAACAGTTCATTACGGTTTTAGAAAACGCCGGAGTAAAGGCCATCGAAGCAGTAGGAAAGGAATTTGATCCGAACTTACATAATGCGGTAATGCATGTGGAAGATGAAACCGTAGGTGACAACATCGTAGTGGAAGAGTTACAGAAGGGTTACACCTATAAAGACTCTATCGTCCGCTACAGTATGGTAAAAGTAGCAAACTAAGGCAACAACCGCGGGAAACCGCGTGAAAATAAAAACTTAAGAAAAACCAGAGGGCAAAGGCCCGAAACAGGAGGAAAATAAAAATGTCAAAGATTATCGGAATCGATTTAGGAACAACAAACTCATGTGTAGCAGTTATGGAAGGTGGTAAACCAGCTGTTATCGCCAATGCAGAAGGTATTCGTACAACTCCTTCCGTAGTAGCTTTTTCAAAGAACGGAGAAAGATTAGTAGGCGAACCTGCAAAACGTCAGGCAGTTACAAACGCTGACCGCACCATCTCTTCTATCAAGAGACAGATGGGTTCGGACTACAGAGTAAATATTGATGGAAAAACTTATTCCCCACAGGAAATTTCAGCAATGATTCTGCAGAAATTAAAAGCAGATGCAGAAGCTCATTTAGGTGAAACCGTAACAGAAGCTGTTATTACAGTCCCTGCATACTTCAACGATGCACAGAGACAGGCTACCAAAGATGCTGGTAAAATCGCAGGTCTGAAAGTTGATCGTATTATCAACGAGCCTACCGCAGCAGCTCTTTCTTATGGTCTGGACAATGAAGCTGAACAGAAGATTATGGTATACGACCTTGGTGGTGGTACTTTCGATGTTTCCATCATTGAAATTGGTGATGGCGTTATCGAAGTTCTTGCAACAGCAGGAAATAACAGATTAGGCGGCGACGACTTTGATGAGAGAGTTACCAACTACCTGATTGCACAGTTTAAGGCTCAGGAAGGTGTTGATTTAAGCACCGATAAGATGGCGCTTCAGAGAATCCGTGAAGCAGCAGAAAAAGCAAAGAAGGAACTTTCCAGTGCTACCAGCACAAACGTTAACCTTCCATTCATCACAGCTACCGCAGAAGGTCCGAAACACCTTGATATGGACCTTACCAGAGCAAAATTTGATGAACTGACTCATGACCTGGTTGAAGCTACTGCAGCTCCAGTACAGCAGGCATTAAGAGATGCTGGTCTTACCGCTAGTGAATTAGGCAAAGTCCTTTTAGTAGGTGGTTCTACACGTATTCCTGCAGTTCAGGAAAAAGTTAAACAGCTGACCGGACAGGAACCTTCCAAGGCTCTGAACCCAGATGAGTGCGTAGCAATCGGTGCTGCTATCCAGGGCGGAAAATTAGCAGGCGATGCTGGTGCAGGTGATGTTCTCCTTTTGGATGTAACTCCACTTTCTCTTTCAATCGAAACCTTAGGCGGAATCGCTACAAGACTGATTGAAAGAAATACTACAATTCCTACAAAGAAGAGCCAGGTATTCTCTACCGCAGCGGACAACCAGAGCGCAGTAGATATCCACGTTGTACAGGGCGAAAGAGAATTCGCACGTGACAACAAGACCTTAGGACAGTTCCGCTTAGACGGTATTGCTCCAGCTCCTCGTGGAATTCCTCAGATTGAAGTTACTTTCGATATTGATGCCAACGGTATCGTTAATGTAAGTGCAAAAGACCTTGGTACAGGAAGAGAGCAGCATATTACCATTACTTCTGGTTCCAGCATGAGTGATGCGGATATCGAGAAGGCTGTGAAAGAAGCAGCTGAGTTCGAGGCACAGGACAGAGTAAGAAAAGAAGCTGTTGATACTAGAAACGAAGCAGACGCTCTGGCAACTCAGGTTGAAAAGGCTATGAAGGATGCTGGCGATAAACTGGATCCTACCGACAAAGCTACCGTTGAATCTGACTTAAGCACTTTGAAAGCATTAATCGGAACCGACGCAAGCGTTGAATTAACACCAGAACAGGTAAGCTCTATTAAAGAAGCTAAGGAAAAATTATTAGCAAGCTCCCAGCAGTTATTCACAAAGATGTATGAGCAGGCACAGGCTCAGGCCAATGCAAATGCTGGACAGGCTGGTCCGGACATGGGCGGCTTCAACGGCGGCGCTAATTATTCACAGCCAGAGCAGGATCCAAATCCAAGCCCAGAAGGCGATGTAGTAGATGGCGACTTTAAAGAAATCTAATAAAAATTTACGATTTTAATAGATAGAAATGGGAAAAGGTGAGGGGCAAATGGCCCTTCACCTAAGTTTCCATAAAAGGATAAATAATGGCAGACAAGAGAGATTATTATGAAGTCCTGGGCGTTGCAAAAACTGCCACACAGGATGAAATAAAAAAGGCATACAGAAAACTGGCGAAACAGTATCATCCGGACATGAATCCGGGAGATAAAGAAGCGGAAGCGAAGTTTAAAGAAGCTTCTGAGGCTTATGGTATCTTAAGTGACGAAACCAAGAGAAAACAGTACGACCAGTTCGGCCATGCCGCTTTTGAACAAGGCGGAATGGGCGGAGGCGGAGCCGCTTATCAGGACATGAACGTAGATGATATCCTGAGAGGCTTTGGCTTTGGCGACATTTTCAGTGATCTTTTCGGCGGCGGAGGCGGAAGAAGTTACGGAAGCCGTGGAGCAGCTTACAATGGCCCAATGAAGGGAATGAATGTAGGCGCTGGTGTCCGCATTACTTTTGAAGAAGCGGTCTTTGGCTGTGAAAAAGACATTGAAATTAACTATAAAGAAGAATGCGCTACCTGTCACGGAACGGGAGCGAAACCGGGAACTTCTCCGGAAACTTGTACCACTTGCAATGGCTCCGGTCAGGTAGTAAGAAATCGCCAGAGCTTCTTTGGCACCATGCGAGAAGTATCGGCTTGTCCGGGTTGTAATGGAACCGGAAAGATGATTAAAGACAAATGTACTTCTTGCCATGGCTCTGGATATAAGAACATTAAGAAAAAAATATCCGTCAGCATTCCGGCAGGTATTAGCTCTGGTCAGAGCATCCGTATTTCTGGTTTAGGCGAGCCGGGAACCAACGGTGGATCCCGAGGCGATTTGTTGGTAGAAGTTGTAGCAGGCCGTCATCCGATTTTCGTAAGAGACGGAATGGACCTTTATTCTACCGCTTCCATTACCTTTGCAGAAGCTGCTCTGGGTGGTGATATTAAAGTAAAAACCATCGATGGCGATGTTTTATTCCCAATTAAACCAGGAACCCAGACGGATACGAAAATCCGTCTGAAAGGCAAAGGAGTTCCTTCCTTAAGGGATAAAAACGTCCGGGGCGACCAATATACGACTCTGGTAGTAAAGGTCCCAGAAAAGATGAATTCCAAGCAAAAAGAAGCCTTAAAAGCTTTTGCAGATTTAATGTATAAATAGTAAAGAGAGACGCTCATGAAATACACGAAATACACGATAAAAACAACAACGAAGGACGCGGACATGGTCTGCGCCCTTCTTATGGATTACGATATTGTTGACGTTCAGATTGAAAATAATGTTCAGCTGACGGACGAAGAATTAAATCAGTTATATGCAGCCATGGTGAAGGACCTTCCGGAAGATGATGGCAGTTGTTCCATAAGCTTCTTTATTGATTACGATGAAGAAAAGGTTGAAGAAACGGCTCAGCTGATTGAAGACGTAAAAGCTGGATTGGCAGAGGCTCCGGACATTTATGGAATTGACCCGGTAGAATTTGTGGAAGAAGAACAGGATTCTGCAGATTGGGAAAATAACTGGAAGGAATTCTTTAAGCCCTTCCGTGTAGATGATATTCTGATTGCCCCAACTTGGGAAATGATTCCAGAGAATATGGAAGGCTTGGAGAATAAAGGCGGAGCTGGTGACGCAGAAGAAACGGAGCCGAAATTAACTATCCGAATTGACCCGGGAATGGCTTTTGGAACTGGTACTCATGAAACCACCAGACTGTGTTTAAGAGGCCTTCGTAAATATATGAAAGAGGGCGATAAGGTTCTGGATTTAGGCTGTGGCAGTGGTATTTTAGGAATTGGCTCTATTAAATTAGGCGCTTCTACCATCACTTCCGTAGACATTGATGAACAGGCAGTAAAAGTTGCAAAAGAGAATTTTGAAATCAACGATGTCTGCCCGGAAGTCAGCACCTTCTTCCTTGGGGATGTTGTAGAAAATGAAGAACTGAAAAATCAGGTCATCGCTCTTCATAAATGTGAAGAAGGTTATGGTCCTTATGATGTAGTTGTTGTCAATATTTTAGCAGACGTTATTAAACTGATGTTGCCTACATTGGATCAGTACCTGAAGAAAGGCGGTTATCTGATTCTTTCTGGTATTCTGGATGTGAAAGAACAGTTAATCCGTGATGGCATTGAAGCAAACAAGAATCTGAAACTTATCGAAGTTTTCCAGGATGGAGAATGGGTAAGAGTAACGGCAGAAAGAGTATAACTATGAAGCATTTTTTCGTAAGCGGAATATCGGAACGAGACGGCCTGGTAAAGGTAACCGGTGATGATGTAAACCATATTAAAAACGTCCTGAGAATGAAAGTGGGAGAAGAACTTTTAATCAGCGATGGAGAAGGTACGGATTATCATTGCCGTATTTCTGCTTTCGAAAATGAAGAAGTCCTTTGTCAGGTTCTGGATACGGAGACCAGTTGTTCGGAACCTAATGTACAGTTTTACCTGTTCCAGGGACTTCCAAAAGCAGATAAGTTTGAACATATTATTCAAAAGTCCGTGGAACTGGGAGTTTATGAAATCATTCCTGTAGAAATGGTCCGGAGTATCGTAAAATATGATGCGAAAAAGCAGAAAGCAAAATTGGAGCGGTGGCAGAAGATTGCAGAAGGCGCAGCAAAACAGAGTCGGAGAGGAATTATTCCGGAAGTAAAAGCGCCGATGAATATGGCGAAAGCTTTGGAATATGCTAAAGAAAATTTAGACCTTATTATGATTCCTTACGAGAATTTCAAAAATATGCAATCCACCAAGGAATTGATTGCTTCGATTCAGCCGGGAATGAAGGTGGGCTTTTTTGTAGGCCCGGAAGGCGGTTTTGAGCCGTCAGAAGTTAAAGATGCAGAAGAGTCCGGCGCAGTACAGATCTCTTTAGGAAGCCGAATATTAAGAACTGAAACAGCACCTTTGATGCTGCTCAGTGTCTTAATGTTCCAGATGGAAAAATAGATTATTCAACGCCGATAACCAGTTCTACCAGGTACTCATCCGGGTCTGTGGTAACGAACCGGTTTACGCGGTTGATACAGAATAAGTCGGTTGTGAAATGGTAGTTATGCTTTTTAGCATATTCTGCCATTTTTTCAAATCCATTTATTATTGGACTATGGTCGTAAGACAATAAATCTGCCTTGATATACATATGCATATGCTCACCGGCAGGACGGTGGTAAATACGTTCTTGGTCGAACAACTCTGGAGTCGTTGTTTTGGAAGTAAAGGTTACCGGACGTTCTCCAGTACTTTTTTTCTTCTCATTGAGGCCTACTTTAATAGCAACAACAGGAGCTGTTTTGGAAGGCTTTTGAAGTAACTGTTCCAGATGCTCCGACATTTCCTGAATTCCTTGTAAGGAATTCAGACTTCCATTAAATGGAGACATAAAATAATAGGATTCTCCTAAATGAAAAATAGAAGGAGTGTCTAAAATGCAATTCTGGTATTCCAACATAGCCTCTCGGGTAAACTTGGATACTACTAACCGTTTGTTTAAGCCTTCAATTTCTTTTGTTGTTCTTTCCTGAACTGTTTCTAAGAGATCAATATAGCCCGAAACGGAGCGGTGGCCTTGATACTCGCGGATTTCCGCAACAGAAAATCCAAGATTTCTTAAATGGGCAATAAACTGGAACTTATGAAAGTCCAGGGAAGTGTAATATCTGTAATGATTGTTTGCATCAATGGTTGGCCGTAAGATATCACTTTTTTCGTAATGATATAAGGTGTCTTTGGTTGTTTTGCATGCTTTCGCAAAGTCATTAATGGTAAAAAGCTCATCATTATTGTTATCTATCACAAAAATCACCTCCAAATATTGTGAACATTTAACAATTGAGTATTGTCTTACCCCATAGTTTACCATACGGTCTAAGAAATTCAAATTGAATTTTGTCGAAGGGGTTTATATATACGAAAAAGGGGGATCAGTTATCACTGGTTCTCTTTTTTTATATCCAAAAATAAGTCACTGAAAGAATGCGGAAAAGTCGCCTTGTATGGCTTTCGTGATTTTGTTATACTATTTTAGTTATGGAATGTTATTTAGATAATAGTGCGACCACACGCGCCAGCGAAAACGTAATAAAGACAGTAACCAAAGTCATGGACTTGGATTACGGAAATCCTTCCAGCAAACATATGAAGGGTTTTGAAAGTGAAACCTATTTAAAGGATGCCAGAGAGGCGATTGCCAAAATTCTGAAAGTAAATGAGAAAGAAATCTTATTTACTTCCGGTGGAACGGAATCTAATAATACGGCTTTGATTGGAGCAGCTTTGGCGAATCAAAGACAGGGCCGTCACATCATCACGACTTGCTTTGAACATGCCAGTGTTTTGGAACCGTTAAAGTACTTGAATGAGTTAAAGGACCAACCAAATTTTGAAATCACTTATCTGCCCGTAGATAGCAAGGGACACATTTCTTTAGACGATTTGAAGGCAGCGATTCGGGAAGATACGATTCTGGTTTCCATTATGATGGTCAATAACGAAATCGGCGCGGTCCAGGACATTCCGGCCATAGGAAAAATCATAAAAGAGAAAAATCCGAAAACCCTCTTCCATGTGGATGCAATACAGGCTTTTGGAAAGTATGATATTTTCCCGAAGAAAATGAATGTAGATATGGTCAGCGTCAGCGGTCATAAATTCCATGGACCGAAGGGCGTAGGCTTCTTATATATCAATGATAAGGTAAAAGTGAAACCGTTGATTTTAGGCGGAGGCCAGCAGAAAGGCATGCGAAGCGGAACCGATAACGTTCCGGGAATCGCAGGTATGGCGGTTGCTGCTGCAGAAGCTTATGGCTCCAAGCAGGAAAACGTTGCTCATATGACGGAACTGAAAAACATGCTGATTGACGGACTGTCTGAAATCCACATCGATGGTGTAATGATTAAAATAAACAGCTATAAAGATGAAGCATCCGCTCCTCATATTGTCAGCGCGACGTTTTCTCCGGTAAAGAGCGAAGTACTGCTTCATGCTCTGGAGGATAGAGGCGTTTATGTTTCTTCTGGCTCTGCTTGTTCTTCGAATAAGCCGGGACTGAGCGGAACCTTACAGTCTATCGGCCTGAGTGCGAAAGAAGCAGACTGTACTTTACGGTTCAGCTTCTGCGATACCAGCACAGCGGGAGAAGTAGAGTATACGTTAAATCAACTGAAGGAATTGTTGCCAATGCTTTCAAAATTTGTCAGCAGATAAGAAGAAAATCTTTTAGATAGAGGTATTTATGGATAAAAAATTATTAATCAAGTATTCCGAGATTGGTGTGAAAGGAAAAAACCGGTATATTTTTGAAGATATGCTGGTTCGAAATATTAACAGTGCGTTGAAGGTACTTCCGGGAGGAGCTAGTGTCCGCAAGGCGCAGGGCCGTGTTTATGTAACCTATGATGAAAACGATTATGATGAGGCGATTTCTGCCCTTACCAAAGTTTTTGGTATTGCATGGATCTGCCCGATGGACCAGTACGATAAGATGGGCTTTGAAGACATTGCCCAGGCAGTAAATGAACATCTGAAAAACACCTATGATATGTTAGAAGAACATACCTTTAAGGCAAACTGCCGTCGTGCTGACAAAGCCTTTCCAATGACTTCCGTAGAAGTAAACGAATCCATTGGAGAAACGGTTCTGAATGAGTTTCCAAATATGAAAGTAGATGTTCATGACCCGGAAATCATGATTAATATCGAAATCCGTCCATATGATGTAAATATTTATTCTAAAGCCATTGAAGGCTTAAGCGGAATGCCGGTAGGCTCCAGTGGAAAAGCCATGCTGCTTCTTTCCGGCGGAATTGATTCTCCGGTTGCAGGATATATGATTGCCAAACGAGGCGTCAGCGTGGATGCAATTTATTTCCATGCGCCTCCTTATACCAGCGAAAGAGCGAAACAGAAGGTTGTAGATCTGGCGAAGATTATTTCTCGTTATTCCGGACCGATTAAACTCCATGTCGTAAACTTTACGGAAATCCAAATGAAAATTTACGAAATCTGTCCACATGACGAACTGACCATTATTATGCGCCGGTTCATGATGCGCCTGGCAGAACATTTCGCAATTAAAAATGATTGTTTAGGCCTGGTTACCGGCGAATCTATTGGACAGGTAGCTAGCCAGACCATGCAGAGTATGTTAGTAACCAATGAAGTTTGCACCTTACCGGTTTATCGTCCGCTTTGCGCATTTGATAAATTAGATATTGTTGCAATTTCAGAAAAAATAGATGCTTATGAGACATCCATTCTTCCTTATGAAGACTGCTGTACGATTTTCGTAGCGAAACATCCGGTAACAAAGCCGAAACTGGATCGCATCGTAAAGAGCGAACATAAATTAGACAGCATCATTGATGAGCTCATGGAACGAGCAATTGAAACTACGGAAGTAATAGAAATCTGATGAAAGTAGCGTTTCATACTTTAGGTTGTAAAGTTAATTCATATGAAAGCCAAGCAGTAGCTGAGCAGTTCTTAAATGAAAATTTTGAGATTGCTCAGTTTTCTGACTTTTGCGATGTCTATATTGTGAATACCTGCTCTGTAACGGCGGAAGCTGCAAGAAAGTCCCGCCAGATGCTCCATCGATGCAAAAAAATCAATCCAGATGCGACGGTCATCGCTTGTGGATGTTTTGCTCAGGAGGCAAAAGAGGAACTGTTGAAGGATGGGGCTGTTGACTACGTCGTAGGAAATAACGAAAAGTCTCGTATTTTAAGTTTGATTGCGGAACGGCAACAGGAAAAGGTTTTAGTAGATGATCTGACCCATTGTACGGACTACGAAGACCAGACCATTACCAATCAAGGAAGTCATGTTCGGGCTTATGTAAAAATTCAGGACGGTTGTAACCGGTTCTGTTCTTATTGTATTATTCCGTTTTTACGAGGCCGAAGCAGAAGCCGTGCCCAGGAAGATGTCTTAGATGAAATTAAGACTTTGGCGGAAAATGGGTATAAAGAAATCGTCCTTACGGGAATCGATATCAGCGATTACCAGAAAGATGGCCCGAAGGCGTTGGCAGACTTGATCCAAAAGGTAAATGAAATAGAAGGGATTGAAAGAATCCGTTTAGGAAGCCTGGAAGTTAGTCTGATTACAGAAGAGTTTGTAAAAACTATTGCTTCTTGCAGGAAAATATGTCCGCATTTCCATCTTTCTCTTCAGAGCGGTTGTCAGGAAACGCTGAAAGCTATGAACCGGCATTATACGCCGGAAGAGTATGCGAAGGCAGTAGAATTGTTACGGAAGGCTTTTGAGAATCCGGCGATTACGACAGATATTATTGTAGGATTTGCTGGAGAAAGCGAAGAGAATTTTGAAGAATCCAGAGCTTTTGCAGAAAAAATTGCTTTTGCGGAAAGTCATGTTTTCCCATATTCCAGAAGAAAAGGAACCCGGGCAGATTTGATGAAAGGACAGTTATCCAAAGCGGAAAAGGCAAACAGAGTAGCCCAGATGATGCAGACCACCAATCATCTTACGGAAGAATTTGTACGGGCCCATATCGGACAGAAACTGGAAATTCTTGTGGAAGAAGAAAAAATGATTCAAGGCGAAAAATATCAGATTGGTTTCACAAAGGATTACGTTAAGGCTGGCTTAAGGTCAAATAAAATAGAAATTAATAAAATCGTAACATTTACACCACAAAATGCAATATTTGCAGAAGGGGAATGGGTTCTGCTGTAGACCTTGTATTGAAAAAATCCTTATTATTACTTGATTTTTTGAAAATACGAGTGTAGAATAAATAAAAAGAAATGTTTACAAAATTGTTACATAAATTTTACAAGAAATACCAAAGGTGATAATTATGGAGAACAATTTAGATTACACACAGCACTATAAGATCCCAAAAGAAGAACTTCCGACCGTAGAAGAAGTTTTTGAAAGAGTTTATAAAGCGTTAGCAGAGAAAGGGTATGACCCGGTAAACCAGATTGTTGGTTATATTATGTCTGGTGACCCTACTTATATTACCAGTCATAACAATGCCAGAGGAATGATTGCCAAAGTAGAACGAGACGAATTAATTGAAGAGGCCATAAGATTCTACATTGACAACAAACTGAAATAATTGCCTGAAGTAGCTCTGCTGTGATAAAATTCATAGCAGAGCTTTTTATTTTATTGTGGGCCTATTTAGGGGCTTTCATCTAGGAGAACGATACATGAGAATTATGGGTCTGGATTATGGGTCGAAAACCGTTGGAGTAGCTATGAGTGATGAACTGCTCCTGACCGCCCAGCCGACAGAAACGATTATCCGGTCTGGCGAAAACAAGTTGCGGAAGACTCTGGCCAGAATTGAAGAGTTGATAAAAGAGAATAACGTGGAAAAAATCGTTTTAGGTTTGCCTTTAATGACCGATGATTCTGTTGGGGACCGGGCACAGCTTTGTTTGGATTTTGCTGAAAAACTAAAGGCCAGAACGGGCTTAGAAGTTATTATGGTTGATGAACGTTATACCACTACGGCAGCAGAAGAAGAACTGGAAGAAATGCAGATTAAACGTTCGGAAATGAAAAAGTATGTAGATCAGTTGGCTGCCTGCCATATTTTAGAAGATTATTTGCATAATCAAAATCTGCAAAAATAAGCGTAAGAAAAGAAATTTGACACAAGGCGGGCGCTACAGGTATTATTGATACAAAGGAAATTGATAAAATGGAAGATAATAAAATTGTTTTTACAAATGAAGATGGCGAAAAAGATGAATTTTACGTTGTAGAGGAAACGATGCTCAACAATGTAAAATATCTTCTGGTATGTGACAGCATGGAAGAAGAAACCGATGCTTTTATTTTGAAAGATTTATCTGCACCGGAAGATGCCGAAGCTGTATATGAATTCGTAGAAGACGATAATGAACTGGAAGCTTTAGCCGATATTTTTGCAGAGCTTTTAGAAGACGAGGAATTGATTTAATTTTTGGATGCGGCACCGGCGAACAGGACCGCGACCATGAATATATATTCAGGGTTGGATCTCAACCCGTTATTTTAGTGTTTTGATAAGGGCATATCCATATGCTTTTATTGTTGCACAAGGAGGATTATGGCTAGAAGTAAAGGAACCGGGCAGAATAAGCCCGTTATTTCGCCGTCTATAAATAAGCAGACGACGAAGAAACAAAGCGCAAAAAAACAGACAGCGAAAAAACGGTCTGCAAAAAAGCAACAAGCAAAAATTGAAAAATTAAAAATCATCCCACTGGGTGGAATGGAACAGATTGGTATGAATATGACGGCCATTGAGTACAATGAAAACATTGTACTGATTGACTGTGGTATGGCGTTTGCGGATGATACCCTTTTGGGAATCGACCTGATTATTCCGGATATTACGTATCTGAAACAGCATAAGTCGAAAGTAAAGGCTTTATTTATTACTCATGGACACGAAGACCATATTGGCGCTATCCCTCATATTCTGAAGGAAATCAATGTGCCGATTTATGGAACGAAATTATCCATCGCTTTAATCCAGAAAAAGCTGGCGGAAGCGGGACTTTTGGATAAAGCAAAACTGAAAGTTGTAGATTACGGTCAGAAATTCTATGTTAGTGATTTCAAGGTAGAATTTATTCGTACCAATCATAGTATTTCTGACGCAGCGGCTATTGCCATTCGTACCCCAGCCGGCTTAATTTTGCATACCGGTGATTTTAAAGTGGATTACACGCCGGTTTATGGAGATGCCATCGACCTATGGAGAATGGCAGAACTGGGGCAGAAGGGAGTTTTGGCGGTTTTATGTGATTCTACTAACGCGCAAAGGTCTGGCTATACTATGAGCGAGACCACCGTAGGAGAACGGTTTGATAATCTATTTGCAGAGCATCAGAAGGAGCGAATTATTATTGCAACCTTTGCTTCCAACGTAGATCGTGTGCAGCAGGCAATCAATTCCGCCTATAAATTCAAGCGGAAAGTTATTCTGGAAGGCCGTTCCATGCTGAATGTTATTGAAACAGCCACTGAATTAGGCTACATCAATATGCCGAAGAATACGCTGATTTCTATCGACGAAATGGGAAATTATCCAGATAATAAAATTGTAATTATTACTACTGGTAGTCAGGGAGAGAGTATGGCGGCTCTTTCCAGAATGGCGGCCCAAAACCATAAGAAAATCGATATTAAATCCAACGACGTGGTTATTTTCTCCTCCAATCCGATTCCGGGAAATGAGAAGGCCGTATCCAACGTTATGAATGAGTTATCGGTACTGGGTGCAAAGGTTATTTTTGAACAGACCCATGTATCCGGCCACGCCTGCCAGGAAGAAATTAAACTGGTATACGCCCTTTTGAAACCAAAATATATTATTCCGGTTCACGGAGAATATCGTCATCGTGTTGCGAATGCACAAATTGCACACAATATGGGGTATAATAAGAATAACGTATTTCTTATTGACACGGGAGATGTGCTGGAACTGAGCGAGAAAAAAGGCCAGGTTGTGGATCACGTCCAGTCCGGAGGAATCTATGTAGATAGCTCTGGCGTAGAGGATGTAGGAAGAACGATTTTGGAAGACCGAAAAGACCTTTCCGAGCGGGGAATGCTGATTGTTTCGGTATGTCTGGATGTGGAAAATAAGTTTGTTGTTTCCGGACCGGAAGTTTTTACTCGAGGATGGGCTTATGAGGGAGAAAGCGAAAAACTTATTGAAGAAGTACGGGCAATCATTTATAATACTTTAGTTGATTATTTAACGAAAAATCACTACAACAGAGGAAAGGCAAAGATGATCATTGCAGACGAGGTCAAGAAGTATCTTCGGAAGCAGAACCATAAGTGGCCGATGATTTTGCCGTTTATATTGGAAGTTGAGTAGGAGATTATCATGGCATACGAAAGAAGAACCAGAGCCAGCGGAAGCAGGGGACAGAATATGAATAGTGAACCGGCAAACGGTACAGGAACCATCCGCGAAAATTCTGAGAGATACAGATCTGACGACGTCGCTGAAATCAAGAAAAGACAGGCAACGACTGCACAGAGAAATAAAGAAGTAGCAAACAGACGCAAAAAGGCAATCGCAGAAGCTAGAAAAGGCAAAGGCGTAAAAGTTGTAGTTCGTTTGGCCATTGCCGTATTTGTAATAGCTCTTTGTGTAGTAGCGTTCTTGCTGACCTTTAAACTGTTTTACGATACTGCGTTAGACCCAACCAATAAGACAAAAACAGAAATTACCATTAACGAAGGAATCACCGACGAAGAAGTGGCAGAGCTCTTATTTGATGCGGGCTGTATTCAAGACAAGAAACTTTATAAATTCAGAACCTATATTTACGATGCGAAATATGTTCCGGGAACTTATAAAGTAAGTCCTTCCTTCACTACAGAAAAATTAATTAACATCCTTTCCGGATATGACTACTCCGATGGAACGATGGAAGAATAAGCTGGGAAATTTATAAGAAATGGTTTGGAAAGCACTTCAAATAGAGGTGCTTTTCGTTTATAATTTGAAACATGATAGTAGATGAGAATTTAACAAAATATCTGCATTCTCTGGAACCGGAGGGAAAGCCTTTTTTTGAAGACTTACGTCAGTTTGCAGAAGAAACTGGGGTTCCGATTATTCGCCGGGAAATGGAAAGCTTTTTACGGTTGCTTTTGCATCTTTCGAAACCGGAACGTCTTCTGGAAATTGGAACCGGAATTGGGTATTCCACCTTGTTTTTTGCGGACAATTCGGAAAGCTTGAAAGAAATCGTGACCATGGAAAATTACGAGCCGCGGTTGGTGGAAGCTAGAAAAAACATTGCAGAATATACGAAAGATAAAACCATTAAAATCAACCTGATGGAAGGGGATGCTGCAGAAAGCATCAAAACTTGTAGCGGTTCCTATGATTTGATTTTTTTAGATGGCCCGAAGGCCCAGTACATCCACATGCTTCCAACTTTATTGGAGTTGATGCCAGTAGGTGGTCTGCTGATTGCAGACAACGTCCTTCAGGAAGGGGATATTATTGATTCCCGGTACATTACGCCAAGACGGCAGCGGACCATTCATGAACGGATGAGGGGGTTTATCTGGGAAGTAAAACATAACGAAAATCTGGAAACAACGATGCTTACAGTGGGCGATGGCGTTACCGTGAGCAGAAAGATACGGTGAAACAGTGATAACAAACGATAGATTAAAACAAAATAAACCAGAATTGCTGATGCCGGCAGGAAGCCTTCCGGTATTAAAAATTGCAGTACTTTATGGAGCGGATGCAGTATACATCGGCGGCGAAGCCTTTTCTCTTCGCGCCCATGCTCATAATTTCTCTTTAGAGGACATGAAAGAGGGCGTAAAGTTCGCCCATGACCACAATGTAAGAGTATTTGTAACGGCAAACATTCTTGCCCATAACAAGGACTTAGATGAGGCAGAAAAATACTTTGAGGAACTGAAAGATGTGGGCATCGACGCCCTGATTATTTCTGACCCGGGAATTTTCATGTTGGCAAAGAAAGTTCTGCCGGAAGTGGATATCCATATCAGCACTCAGGCTAATAATACCAACTATGGGACTTATAACTTCTGGCATGAGTTGGGAGCTTCCCGTGTGGTTAGCGCCCGAGAATTGAGTCTGGCAGAGATTAAGGAATTAAGAAGTCAGATTCCGGAAGACATGGAAATCGAAAGCTTTATTCATGGAGCTATGTGCATTTCCTATTCCGGTCGCTGTTTGTTGAGCGCTTATATGACCGGCCGCTCTGGAAACATGGGCGATTGTACCCATCCTTGTCGTTGGAAATACAGCGTTATGGAAGAAACCAGACCGGGAGAATATATGCCGGTTTATGAAAATGAGAGAGGAACTTTTATTTTCAATTCCAAGGACTTATGCATGGTAGAACATATTCCGGAAATGATGGATGCTGGCATTAACAGCTTTAAGGTAGAAGGCAGAATGAAAACGGCTCTCTATGTAGCCAGCGTTGCCCGTACTTACCGTATGGCCATTGATGACTGCTTTGAGGATGTTGAAAAATACAAGAGCCGTTTGGACTTTTATAAACAGGAAATTTCCAAATGTACATACCGGGAATATACGACCGCTTTCTTCTTTGGAAAACCAGATGATACGGCTCAGATTTATGACGCCAATACCTACGTAAAAGAGTGGATTTTCTTAGGTATTGCAGGAACGGAATTCCGGGAAAAAGGTGGTGCCAAGTTATACCGTTTAGAACAGAAAAATAAATTCTGTGTAGGAGATAAAGTTGAAATTATGAAACCGGACGGAAGAAATATTGAAGCCACCGTCCGTTACATGGAAGATGAAGAGGGCGCTCCGATGGAAAGTTGTCCGCATCCAAAACAGGTTTTCTATGTAGACCTTGGAACTGATTTGGAAGAATACGATATTATCCGTTCCAACTTTGCAGAATAGACTAGGAAAGAACCATGATTAATTTTAAATGTGAATTTGATTCCAGAATATTAAATACCAGAGTGCCGGTAGAAGTATATCTGCCTTACGAAGTGAATCTGATGAAAGACGTGAAGGACTATAAAGAAAACTTTACCTTCCAGCCTTTTAAGACCGTTTATTTACTTCATGGAGCCTGGGATGGCGGCAGTCAGTGGGTAGAGAATACCAGCGCTTTAAGATTGGCCCAAAAGGCTGGTTTTGCTTTAGTTATACCTTCCGTAGGCAATTCTTTTTATGCCAACGGAAAAGACGGCATGCGTTGGGAAGACTTTATTCTGGAGGAACTGATGGGCTTCGTAAGGGGCATATTCCCGCTTTCCGATAAGAAAGAGGACAATTATGTATGCGGCGTTAGTATGGGCGGATATGGCGCGTTAAAGGCCGTATTTAAACGTCCGGAAATTTTCTCCAAATGTGCCATTATGTCTCCTGTAGTAGATATCGCCTGGTCTTCCAGAGTCATCCGGAAAATCGGTGTGAATACGGACCAGACCTTAGGAAAATGGAAAGAGCAGAAAGGCTCCGAATATGATCTGGTGAAAATATTAGAAGATGCAGAAGGAACCTTTGATCAGTTTGCTGATATTCTGGTTCTGATTGGCAACTTGGACTATATGGTCGAGAATAACCGCTCCTTCCATAACTATCTGGAAGAGAAAAAGGTTGCCCATACCTATGTGGAGTACGAAGGAATGCATGACTGGCAGTTCTGGGATGAACATTTAAAGGAGTGCATGGATTTCTTTGCAGAATAGAACGGACGAGCGCTTATGATTGGTGAAAGTATTCCCAAAAAAATATGGAGAGTTTTATATCCGGCCCTTACGTTTTTTGCCATTTATTTCATCGTAATTTATGTTGGCATGATGTTTTTGGCATCCAATGGTCATGCGTGGACTTTGGATATGGCCATGAACGACAACTTTGCCCTGATTACTTGTATTGCCCTGGCGATTACGTTGTTTGTTGAATATATATATTACCGGAGTGATTTTGTGGTAAAAGAAACTGCGCTGATCCGGAAACCGGTAAATATTATATTGCTGATTGTTTTTGGCGCACTTCTGGCCCATGGCCTGAGCCTTCTCATTTCTCTTTTAAACATTGATGGATTGTTAGGCAATTACAGTAATGTAGAAAATGAAATTTTTGGTGCCAGTGCTGTTTTTGTGCTGATTCGTGTCGTGATTTTGACGCCTTTGGCAGAGGAATTGATTTTCCGTGGGCTGACCTTTAACCGGCTGAAAAACTATACCAACTTCTGGGTTGCAGCGATCATCAGTTCGGCTTTATTTGGCCTTTATCATATGAATCTGGCTCAGGGAGTTTACGCATTCCTATACGGCATTGTGATGTGCCTCATCTATGATATTTTCCAGAACCTGTGGGCTACGATTTTATTGCATTTTGCTGGCAACCTGTTATCTGTAATTTTACAGTATACGAACCTTACATACCCTGTAATGTGGGTTTATCTTCTTGTAATGGTCATCACTTTGGGAATATGTGTTGCTTTATTCTTTAAATTCTTTAAAAAGTTAAAAAAATAGCAGAAAACTTTGAGAAATCAATCGTTTTATGTTACAATTAACAACCGTTAGGATAGGTATTTTACAAATAATAAAAATAATTGACATATGAAAGGAGAACCCAAATGGAGTTCAGAGAGCAAGTAATGAAAATTCTTATTGAAAAGGCTGTTAAGATGTTCGGCGTTGACCCAGCAACTTTAGGTCCTGACACAAATTTCAAAGAGGATTTACAGTGTAAGTCAGCTAATATCGTTCAGTTCACAACATCTTTAGAGGATGAGTTTGATATTGAAGTTCCATACATGGAGTTCAATAGAAAAGCTACTTTTGCTGATGCAGCTGAATATATTGCAGAACTTTGCGACGAATAATTAAGTGTTTTCATGCCACCCTCACGTTTCGTGGGGGTGGAGATTTTTTTATACGGAAAGAATCCGGCGAGGCCGGTTTATGTGCCTCTTTGGCACGAACATACATCAAGTAGGAGATTCGAATTATGGATTTAATGGAAATGATTTACGAAAAGGCAAAAGCGAATCCACAGAGAGTAGCTTTTCCTGAGGCAACGGAAGAGAAAATGCTCCAGGCAGCTTTCGAAGCTCATAGTAATGGTTACTGCAAGGCAACTCTGGTAGGTAATCCAGAGGAAATCAAAGCTGCAGCAGAACAGTTTGGCGTAGACATCAGCACAATGGAAATCTACGACAATACAGACGCAGAACAGAACGCAGCTGCTTTTGAAAAATATGTTGCAGAATATTCTGACATGTTCAGTGTAAAATCTCTGACTAGAAAGAGCAAAGACCCTATGTACACTGCTATGGTTCAGCAGTGCTTAGGCATGTTCGATGTTACTTTTGCAGGTCTTACCCATACCACCGGTGAAGTTATTCTGGCAGCTTCTACGATTATCGGTTTGAAAGATGGTATTGATACTCCTTCTTCTACCGGACTTTTTGTAATTCCTGGTTATGAAGGAAGTGAAGGCCAGTACCTTCTCTTTGGTGATAGTGCTGTTTGCACAAAACCGACCCCTGCAGAAAGAGCTTCTATCGCGATTTCCGCTTGCGAAACCGTTCAGAGCCTTTTAGGTTGGGAGCCTAGATGTGCGATGCTCAGCTTCTCAACAGACGGAAGTATGGAAGGTGAAATGGTAGAAGACGTTCGCGAATCTGTAAGAATCGCCAATGAGCGTCGTCCGGACCTTGCTATCGATGGTGAGTTCCAGCTGGATGCTGCTATTGATCCTAAGGTTGCTGCAAAGAAAGTTAAGAGAGAATCCAAAGTTGCTGGCAAGGCAAACATTATTATTTGGCCAGATATTAACGTTGGTAATATTGGTGTTAAACTGGTTCAGTTCTTTGCAAAAGCAGATGCTCCAGGTCCATTCCTTCAGGGCTTCAAGAAAATTGCTTCTGACTGCTCACGTTCCGCTCCTGTTTCTGAAATCGTTGGAAACATTGCAATGTGTGTTGTTAGAGCAGCAAATCAGGAATAATTCATTATTAGATTTTAAGAGCAGCACAGCTGACAAACAGCTGTGCTGTTTTCGGTTTATATTAAGGACATCAAATGAGAGAAATTAACGTAAATCTCATAACAGAAAAAGTAAAAGAGCTTTGCATTGCGGCAAATTATGATTTGTCGGAAGATGTGAAAGCTGCTTTAAATAAAGCCCATGAATCAGAGCAGAATGAACTGGGAAAGAATATTCTGTCTCAGCTTCAGGAAAACCTACAACTGGCAAAAGAGGAAATGATTCCAATTTGCCAGGATACGGGAATGGCTGTGGTATTTTTAGAAATCGGCCAAGAAGTTTATTTTACGGGCGGTTTCTTGGAGGATGCGATTCAGGAAGGCGTACGCCAGGGCTACCAAGAAGGCTATTTAAGAAAAAGCGTAGTAGGCGATCCTTTGTTACGGGTAAATACTGGCGATAATACGCCAGCGGTAATCCATTACAGTATTGTGCCTGGAGAACAGGTGAAAATCACCGTTGCACCGAAGGGCTTTGGAAGCGAAAACATGAGCCGGATATTCATGCTGAAACCAGCCGATGGCGCTCAGGGCGTAAAGGATGCGGTGCTTCAGGCAGTGAAAGATGCGGGCCCTAATGCCTGCCCTCCGATGATGATTGGCGTAGGAATCGGTGGAACTTTTGAGAAGTGTGCCCAGCTAGCAAAAGAAGCCCTGACTTTGAAATTAGATGAACGGCATCCGTCTTCCCATATTGCTCAGATGGAAGAGGAATTGCTGGAAGAAATCAATCGCTTGGATATTGGACCAGCAGGACTGGGCGGAACCACGACCTGTCTTGGTATAAGAATTAAAACTTATGCTACCCATATTGCAGGCCTTCCGGTTGCGGTAAATATTTGCTGTCATGTAAACCGACATGAAAGCGTGGAGATATAGAATGAAAAAGATTAAATTGCCTTTAACGAAAGAAAAAGTTTTAGGCTTAAAGGCCGGAGACATGGTAAGTCTTACCGGCGAAATATATACGGCGAGAGATGCGGCCCATTTAAGAATCTGGGAATCCTTGAACAAGGGAGAGGAGATTCCTTTTGATTTGGAGAATACGGTTATTTATTATCTGGGACCGTCTCCGGCAAGGGAAGGAAAGGTCATTGGTTCCGCTGGCCCGACCACATCTTCCCGTATGGATAAATACACGCCTGCTCTTTTGGAAAAAGGCTTGAAAGGAATGATTGGCAAAGGCCGTCGGTCGGCAGAAGTTATCCAGGGGATGAAGGAACATAAGGCCGTATATTTTGCGGCAGTTGGCGGCGCAGGCGCCCTTCTGTCAAAGAGAATAAAAAGTTCGGAAGTCATTGCTTACGATGATTTAGGAACCGAAGCAGTTCGAAAACTTTATGTGGAAGATTTTCCGGCAATCGTAGTAATCGATTGTGCCGGTAATAATTTATACGAGAGGTAAAAAAGAATGACTCCAATTGCGGAAGAAAGTTTAAAGCTCCATTATGAAAAACAAGGAAAAATAGAAGTAGTATCCAGAGTCAGCGTAAAAAGCAGTGAAGACCTGTCCCTGGCTTATACGCCAGGCGTTGCTCAGCCTTGTCTGGAAATCCAGAAGAACCTGGATAAATCATACGAATTGACAAGACGTTGGAATATGTGCGCCGTTATTACCGATGGCAGCGCGGTTTTAGGTCTTGGAGATATCGGACCAGAAGCCGGCATGCCGGTTATGGAAGGAAAATGCGTACTGTTTAAAGAATTCGGTAACGTAGATGCTTTTCCTTTATGCGTAAAGACTCAGGACGTAGATGAATTTGTTAATACGGTTTATTTAATTTCCGGAAGCTTTGGCGGTGTTAATCTGGAAGATATTGCAGCTCCGAGATGCTTTGAAATTGAAGAAAAACTGAAAGCAAAATGCGATATTCCAATTTTCCATGATGACCAGCATGGAACTGCGGTTATTACTTTAGCAGGCGTTATGAATGCCCTGAAAGTAACTGGTAAGAAGAAAGAAGACGTTAAAGTTGTTATTAGCGGTGCTGGTGCTGCAGCCACTGCCGTAACGAAAATCTTTTTAAATTATGGTATCAAAGACATCATTATGTGCGACCGAAAAGGCGCCATTTATGATGGAAAAGAGGGATTAAATTCTGCAAAGGAAGCTATGGCAAAAATTACCAATCCGAGAAAGGCAAAAGGCTCTCTGGAAGATGTAATTAAGGGAGCAGATATTTTTGTAGGATTCTCCGTAGCAGGTATGCTGACGAAAGAAATGGTAAAATCCATGGCAGCAGATCCAATAATTTTTGCCTGTGCAAATCCGACTCCGGAAATTTTCCCGGACGAAGCGAAAGAAGCGGGAGCAAGAATTGTTTCTACCGGCAGAAGCGACTTCCCGAACCAGATTAATAACGTATTAGCCTTCCCGGGAATCTTCCGTGGAGCTTTTGATGTAAGAGCCAGCCAGATTAACGAAGAAATGAAACTGGCAGCAGCAAACGCCTTAGCGAGCCTTATTTCCGAGGATGAATTAAGCGAAGACTATATCATTCCAAAGGCTTTTGATCCGAGAGTAGGACAGGCGGTTGCAAAAGCCGTAGCAGAAGCTGCCAAAGCTACGGGCGTGGCTCGCATCTGAGAAAAGATAGCCCTTGAGGCACAGCAAAATCTTATGATAAAATAAAACCAATAGAACATTTCACAATGTAGAAGTGGAGGAAAAATACAAATGCCTATAATTGACATGCATTGCGACACCATAGCAATGATACTGAACAAAGAATGGGATGCTGTCAGAAAATTAAGAGGTAAAGATACAGTGGAGCAGGTTCCCCTTCGGGAGAATCTGCTTCATATTGATTTGCTTCGTATGAAAGAAGCCGGATACATGTGCCAGTGCTTTGCCATGTTCACCGGAATGGATATGATTCCAAAACTGGGCATATCTGCTTTTGATTACGTAAATCGTCTCAATGATACTTGGGACAGAGAGATTCTGGCAAACGCAGACCTGATTAAACCGGCACTTACCGGAACGGAAATTGAAGAAAACTACAAGGCTGGTTTTATGTCCGCTTTAAAGACCGTGGAGGAAGGCGCTGTTTATGAAGGCAGCATCGACAAAATGAAAGCTCTTTACGACAAAGGCGCCAGAATGTCGACCTTGACCTGGAACTTTGAAAATGAACTGGCTTACCCGAACTACTTCAAATGGGAAACAAAGGATGGAGCTTTACACTGTTCTGCAGAAGAAGGAATGCCTTCTCCGATGAATAAGGAGATTGTCCGTGTTTGGACGGAACCAGATCAAGACCGGAAACTGAAAGAAACCGGACGGGAAATGGTACTGGCCATGGAAGAAATGGGTGTCATCCTTGATGTCAGTCATTTAAACGATGCCGGTATTCTGGATATTCTGGACTTGGTTCAGAAGGATACTCCGGTAATTGCCAGCCATTCCAACGCAAGAGCCGTAACTGGACATTGCAGAAACCTGACCGACGAAATGTTGAAGAAAATTGCAGATCATGGCGGTATCAGCGGTATTAACTTTGCAGCCGATTTCCTGAACGAAAGAGGAGACAACTTAAGCACTGCGGAGGATATGATCGAGCATATGAAATATATCCGCAACATTAGTGGTACCGATTGTATCGGTCTGGGAACAGACTTCGATGGGATTGACAATAAGGTGGAATTTGGCGGCTGTGAAGGTATGCCAAAATTAGCAGATGCCATGAAAAAAGCAGGCTTCACAGAAGAAGAAATAGATAAAGTATTTTATAAGAATGCCCTTCGCGTCTTCAAAAAGGTGCTTGGCTAATCATATTTTGAAAGGGAAAGATTATGAAACTCATGAAAAAAACAATTGCAGGCTTTTTGGCTGCAGCAATGGTAATTGCACTGATGGTTGTACCGGCATTTGCAGGCGAAATCATGCCTTATGTATCTGGGGCAGAGTTCAGCTTACAACCACCGGTCGTTGGCCAGACTGTGGCAGAGGTTAACAAAACATTAACGTCTGAAAAAGAGGGATTCAAAGTAGAAAAAATATACTGGGTTCCGGATTTTCCATTACCAACAGTACTTCCAAGTGGAGAAACCACTGGAAATATCCAAATGGGAGCGAATGGACTGGAATGCAAAGGGAAAACCGTTTCCACAATGAAGGATACCGATGTTTTCCAACAAGACAAAAATTATCTGGTAATTCTGGAAGTATCTTCTACAAAAGGAATTCTTGGACCAGCCTCTGAATTACACCTGAATGGAAAAGACCTTGTTTATGAAGGCTATGCGGATGAGGACCATACGGGCGTTACTTTGTTATTTGCAAAGCAGTTTAAGTCCACAGACAAGGAAGTTCCGCAGGCTGTTTTTGCAGCAACGGGATATGACACTGGTTTATTGGGAAATATTCATCCATCCATGCAATATTCCATTGATGGAGTAAATTGGATTAATTGTGGTAGTGACAGAATTACGTTAAGCGGATTATCGGAAGGAACTTTGGAAATTCGTTACGCAGACAGCACAGCAAATGTTCAGGTTATCCAGATTACCAGAGCTTCTGTTCCGGATGGAATTACTTCTTCCAACTGTACTTCAACAAAGAATAATGATGGTATCATTTCTGGACTTTCCTCCGATTATGAGATGAAAAAACCAGGAGAAACTTCTTACCAGGATATTACGGAACCTGTTATGGCTGGACTTCCTGCCGGACAGTATCTGATTCGTACAAAAGCAGATGGAAACCAGTTAGCATCCGGTGATGTAAAGGTAAATATTGCAGAAGGAAAAGCAAAATTACCAAAGATTACAGCTCAGCCAACAAGTGAAGTATTGGATACCGGAGCGGAAGTAATGTACATTACAAAAGCAGAAGGGGAAGGACTTACTTATGAATGGCATTACATCGATTACAAAAAGCAGAAAGAAAAAGTAATTGAGAAGGATTCCAAATACTTTATTGGACAGGGAACGGATACCATTATTGTTAAATCCGTTAATAAAATGAAAACCAATGAGCATGATTGCGAATATACGGGCGACCAGTTCTACTGCATCGTTTCTAATGAGGCAGGCAGCGTTAAATCGGACGTAGTTACTTATACCGTAAATCATGTAGCCGAAAAGGAATGGAAAACAGATTCCGGTAATCATTGGCAGTTATGCGAATGTGGAAAAATCTTAAATAAAACAGCACACGTTGATGCAGATAAAGATGGAAAATGCGATGTCTGCAAATTTGATATGAGCAATTCCAAAGAATATAAGATTTTATCTGGAAATGATACTTTATGGAAAAAAGGTTCTACGGAAGCGATTGAAATTACTTGTGATGGAAAAGCAGGAGACTTTAAAGAATTATTAATCAACGAGAAAACGGTAGAACAGGGAAAATTTGGTTTATCAACGGATGAAGTAGCTGGAAACTTAGTAGTAACGATTCCAAGTGATTATTTGGAGGAACTAACAGAAGATTCCTATACTGTTACATTAAAATTCGTAGATGGCTCTGTCAGTGCACAGTTTACGATTGATGATGATTCTAGTAAGGACGATCCAGTTCCAGACCCAGCACCAACATCTTCCCCAATCCTATGGATTATTGCTGCGATTGCAGCGATTGCAGTAATTGTAGTTATTGTTTTAGCTGTTGTTCTTGCAAAGAATAAAAAACAGAAAGACAGAAAATAAAAGGCGGAATAGAGGAGACGATTATGACTACATTAAATGAACAAGCACAATTTTTAAAAGACAATTTAGACCTTGTATTGGAAATCCAGGCAGTAAAATTTATTGAGGACGAATCCCAGATTCCGGAAAATGCAGTAAGAGCAAAAGATGAGTTAGGTCATTTAGCACTTTGCCAGGCCATGGCTCTTACCAAACGTCAGGGAAAAACCGTTTATACTTGCAAAGAAGCAGAATGGTGCTGGGCACCAGTCATTTCTTTAGGCTATGTTGAGTGCGCACCAGGAACTCCTGGATTTGAAGAAGTAAGTATGTTTATCGGAATTCCGGACCCGGACAGAGCAAAAGCTTTTCTGGATCATTTCCCAAAACTTCCTTACGGAAAATATAAGGGCCTTTTGATTGGCCCTGCCCGCACAGCAGATTTCGAACCAGACGTTCTTTTAATTAACTGCGATAATAACTTCCAGTTGAGAACTTTAATCGGAGCGATTAAATCACAGACAGGAAAAATGTTAGATGTTTCTTTAGAAATGATCGACTCCTGTGTTTATACGCTGGTAAAGAGTATGATTACCCGGGAATATACTATGGCAGTTCCAGATCCAGGCGATCAGGAAAGAGCTTTGGCACAGAGCAACGAAATGATTTTAGGCGTTCCTGTAGAGAAAATGGGTGAGCTGATTGAAGGCTGCAAGTTCAATATGAGCCACCATATCGGTTATCACGATATGCAGCCAATGATGGAATATGAATTCGAACGTCCATCCTTCTATAACCGTTTGTTTGAACTTTGGGGCCTTGGACAGAGTAAGGTCTGGGAGAGAGAACTGAAAAATAAATAATAAAAAAATGTCGGTCCTTCGGGGCCGACTTTTTTTAAAACGTCAATTACAAATTGACCAAATGCGTCCTCCGAAAAAGTAAAATGCAGTCATGCAAACGAATACAATTACTTTTAGGAGGTAACGATGATGGAAAAGATAAAAAACGGTATTACAGAACTGGTGATTGTCATTGATAAAAGCGGTTCTATGGAAGGACTGGAAGAGGACACCATTGGCGGAATTAACGCTATGCTGAAGGAACAGAAGAGCATTGACGGAGAATGCTATGTCACGGCAGTGATGTTTAATGAAGCGTGGGAGTTTACTTATGATCGGGTAAAGCTGAGTCAGGTAAAGCCACTTACCAAGAAAGACTATCGGGTTGGTGGTTGTACTGCCCTGATTGATGCTCTGGGATCTTCCATTGAGCATATCGAAACCATTCATAAATACATCCGCAAGGAAGACGTTCCGGAGCATGTAATGTTCTTTATTACTACGGACGGACTGGAAAATGCCAGCCATAAGTTCTCCAGCGATGATGTGAAACGGAAAATTGAAGCGAAGAAGGAAGTAGGCTGGGAGTTTGTTTTCGCCGGCGCCAATATTGACGCGGTAGAGACTGCGAAAACTTATGGAATCGCAGAGGAAAATGCATTTGATTATCATGCCGACTCCATAGGAACCAATGTAATCTACAAATGCGCAGGAAAGAAACTGGGCGCCATGAGAAGGAATATGCCAAGTGTGGCATGGAGGGAAGAAGCGGACGCAGATTTTGAATCCAGATAACAGAATTCTTATCCAACTTAAGTGCCGGTATGGAAACATACCGGCATTTTAACGCTTTACTGTATTGAAATAAAATAATATGTTATACTTATCGGGAAAAGGTGGGAATCCTATGATTGATAAAATTTTATTGGAAGAATTAAAACAATATATTGCAGGAAATTGGGAAGAGGAGATTTTCCTTCTTGACGAAGACGAACCACAACATCCGTTCCTTAGCCCAAAACCTCTCATGTCCTTAGGCGCTTATGCAAAGCTGTCAAGTGCGAAGAATGAAGCGAAAATGGAAGAAGCATGCTGCGACATGGATATTCCTATGGAGCTGGATGAGAGTTTTTCAGAAATGCTTTTAAGAAAAATCGATGAAAGCGGAAAGAAAGACTCGGAAGTATATAAAGCAGCCAATGTCAGCAAACAGGTCTTTTCCAACATCCGCAGCAATTGTCTTTACGTTCCTTCTAAGACCACCGCGCTTGCTTTCGCGGTAGCCTTGCAACTGGATTTGGAAGAAACGAAAGAGCTTTTGGAACGAGCTGGATACGCCCTGTCCCATAGTTATAAGCTGGATGTCATCGTAGAATATTTCATTAAAAACCAGAAATATGACATTGATGAAATTAACGCCGCTCTCTACGAGTTTGACCAGAAACTTTTGGGCGGAAAATAATGTTATTATTTAACAATTGAATCATAAAGTTTCTATACATTTTTGGTAAAAATGTTATAATGTTAAATGGACTAGTGTATAAGATTGCGATATAAGAAATAAATTATAAAAAGGAGAAGGATATTATGAAGTTAACACCAAAAGAGAACTATTTAATGCTCGGACGTGGCGAAATGCCTGAGTACGTTCCTTTCTATACCATGATGGGAACTGAGTTTAACGGAGAAGCGTGCGTTAAAACTTTATCACCTAGAGTTTTTGATGAAAACCATTTCCAGCCTGGCGGATATGATATGTGGGGCGTTCGCTATGCTGCAGATGAAAATACAGGAGCAACTCTTCCTGAACCAAATAACTTCTTACTGGAAGACATTAATGATTGGGAAAAAGTTATTAAATTCCCGAACAGACATGAAGAATATGATCTGGAAATGATGTACAAACAGGATCTGGAAAGAACTGGTATCGATAGAAATAAATCCGCAACAATCGCTCATAGTGGATTTATGCCATTCCAGCAGTTAGTTGCTTTAATGGGATTTACCGAAGGACTTTGCGCTTTAGCAACTGATCCGGATGTTGTTAAAGATATGTTAAACGCTATGGTAGATTGGATTGAGCCTGTTATGTATCGTGTTATCGATGCTTACAAGCCGGACATCTGGTACATGTTAGATGATACCGCTGCAAAGCATACTCCATTCTTCTCATTAGATACCTACCGCGATATTTTCGTTCCAATCTACAAGAGACTGGCAAAACCTGCTGTGGAAAGAGGTATTCCAATTCAGTTCCATAACTGTGGAAAATGTGAAATCTTCGTAGAAGACATGATCGACTTTGGTGTTAAATATTGGGATCCAGCACAGGAAATGAACGACCTGTTAGGAATTAAAGAAAAATACAAAGGCAAAATCTGCTTAGTAGGATGCTGGGATTGGGATTCTAAGATGCCTAAGGGATGGCCAGATGGATACGATGAAGAAGAACTTCGTCAGGGCGTAAGAGATTCTATCGACAAATACGGCAAAGACGGTGGATATTCCTTCTCCGGTGGTATTCCTGGAAAAGATGAAGCTTCTAAGAAAGCAAACAAGATTGTTCGTGAAGAAGCTCATTACTATGGACATAGATTCTACGGCGATACAGATTTTGAATAAAAAGTAGTTGAGGAATTTTAAATGAAATATACAGATTATCAGGGAGAGAAAATTTCCCGTTTAGGCTTTGGCCTTATGAGACTTCCGGTTATTGATGATGACCAGTCCAAAATTGATTATGACAAAGTAGAAGAAATGGTTCTTTATGCAGTAGAGCATGGCGTAAACTATTTCGATACTGCTTATGTATATCACAATGGATTTTCCGAGAAGGTTCTTGGCCAGATTATGGAAAACAATAACCTGAGAGATAAAATGAACGTTGCTACAAAAATGTTCACTTTCGGTATTGAAGCTCCAGATTTTGACCCTAGAAAAATGTTAGATGAGCAGTTAGAACGGTTGAAAACAGATCATATTGATTTCTATCTGCTGCATGGACTTCACGGAAAACAGTGGACCACCCTTCGTGATAAACTGAATATTTGTGACTATCTTCAGGATCTGAAGAGCCAGGGCGTATTACGTCATATTGGCTTTTCTTTCCATGATGAATATGAAATGTTCAAAACCATTTTAGACGATTTTGATGGTTGGGATTTCGCTCAGATTCAGTATAACTATATTGACCATGAAATTCAGGCCGGCGATAAAGGAATTGCTTATGCAATCGAAAAAGGCGTTCCACTTGCTATTATGGAGCCTTTAAAGGGCGGTATGGTAACCTTCCCGGATTATCCGGAAATTGATGCAGTGAAGGAGAAATACGGTCTTGGCAATATGAGCAGCGTAGAGTTAGGCTTCGATTATGTTTATGACAAAAAGGGTCTCCTTACTGTTTTAAGCGGCATGGGAACTCTGGATATGGTAAAAGACAATATCGAAATCGCTGACAGAAGCAGTGAAGGAATGTTTACTACGGAAATGCAGAACTGCGTGGAGGAAATCTGCCAGATTCTGGAAAAGACAGAGAATATTCCTTGTACTTCCTGCCGTTATTGCGTAGCTGGCTGCCCTCAGAACATTGCAATCCCTACCGCATTCAGCCTTTATAATGCTGGAAAGAAATTCCGTAACCCAGCTTCCCAGAAAAGAAATTATGACAGATCCTGTGCAAACATCGGTGATTGCATCGAGTGCGGCGCTTGTATGGATATTTGCCCACAGCATCTGGAAATTCCAGCTCTTCTGAAGGAAGTAAAGAACTATCTTGGATAAAAAATTAACATAACATAGAGGAGGATTTTATTTTATGAACGGTTTACAGAAAAAACCTGCATACAGTAAAAGAGAATTACTGACCGTGGATACAAAACCTGGCTTTTTCGGCTCTGGTGATATCCCACTTATGGACACTCCTGTTTCTTACAGAGAAAACATGAATGCTCATTACTTTGACAAAGACCCTTGGTTCACAGCTTCTATCCGTGATACCACAAGCCTTCAGCTGAAAGATTACAACGAGAATCTTTCCAGACCTCATGGCCATGACGCAGTTGACTTCTTCGGCGTTCCATGGAAATGGGTTGAGAGTGCTGGCGGTTCTATCACTCCTGGCGGAAATCCTACATTTACCGATGCCAACGAGTGGAGAGACAAAATCTCTATTCCTGATGTAGACAAATGGGATTGGGAAGCAGCTGCTAAGGATTACAAGATGGATCCTAGATTCTCCAGAATCTTTACTTTCTTAAACGGATTCTGGTTTGAGAGACTGATTTCTCTCATGGACTTCGAAAATGCTGCTATGGCTCTGATCGATCCAGATCAGCAGGACGCTGTTAAAGACCTGTTTGGCGAAATGACAAACATGGGTATCAAATTAGTTGACAAGATTTGCGAATACTTCCCTGGAATCGATGGATTTACCGTACATGATGACTGGGGCGCACAGAAAGCTCCTTTCTTCGCAGAGAGCACAGCTTATGAAATGTTCTTCCCATACATGAAAGATTTCGTAGATCATATTCATAGCAAAGGCAGATATATTACCATCCATTCTTGCGGTAAGATTGAAGACAGAGTACATATCTTCGTAGAAGCTGGCATTGATGGTTGGGAAATGATGAACATCAATGA
This sequence comes from Lachnospiraceae bacterium, assembly GCA_024403615.1. Classification (GTDB taxonomy): domain Bacteria; phylum Bacillota; class Clostridia; order Lachnospirales; family Lachnospiraceae; genus RGIG5612. The sequence continues at coordinate 32,223 of JAKSRM010000002.1, read as the reverse complement.
CGTTCGTAAACTTTACACAGAGTTCGGCGATAAGCTTTGCTTCCAGGCATGGCCACATCCTTTCGATGTAAACGATGATGCAGCAGCAGTAGAAGCAGCTAGAGAATTCTTCGATTTCTTCTGCAAACCTGGAAAACCATCCTTACTGGGCATGGGATTCAGAGAAGCATTAGACTGCAGAGTATTCCGCGAGGAATTATACGAATACTCCAGAAAGAAATATCTTGGCCTGTAATTATTGAAATTTCAGAAAGATTATTAAAGAATGAAAAGGACCGGGATTTTCCCGGTCCTTTGAAAAAGTGATGATTTCTTTTAACGATTATTGTCGGAATACCTTCGGCGAAAAATTATATAAGATCAGCTTGAATGCCGGGTTCTCCTGTCCCAATAGAGACGGAACGAAGGGGAGCCGTGGCTGTATTTTTTGCTCCGAAGGAGGCAGTGGCGATTTTGCCCAATCCCTTTGCGTTTCGGTTAATGAGCAGATAGAGCAGGCAAAACACCAGGTTGCCGATAAGTATCAGGGAACCCGTTATATTGCTTATTTTCAGGCCTTCACCAATACTTATGGAGAACCAGAACGGCTCCGGGATATATTTCTTCCCGTAGCGGAACGAGACGATATTGCGGCCATTGATATTGCTACCCGGCCAGATTGCTTAGGTGAAGAAGTATTTGAGGTTCTAAAAGAAGTTCAAGAGAAAAAGCCCCTCATCGTGGAGCTGGGACTTCAGACTATTCACAAGAAAACCATAAACTATATCCGCAGGGCTTATGAGAATCAGGAGTATGAGGAGGCGATTGCTGAGCTGAATGGTATGGGCTGTCATACCGTAACTCATGTGATTTTAGGCCTTCCGGGAGAAACGAAAGAAGATATGGTGGAAACGGTGAAATACGTGGTACAGCATAAAAGCTCCGGAATTAAGCTTCAATTGTTGCATGTGTTAAAAGGAACGGACCTGGCAGAAGATTACGAAGCAGGAAAGTTCGAAGTATTAAGTCTGGATGCTTATATGGACATTTTAAAGGCCTGTGTAGCGGAAATTCCGGAGGAAATGGTAGTGCATCGATTAACGGGAGATGGACCGAAAAAACTGTTAATCGCGCCGTTGTGGAGCGGTGATAAAAAGAGAGTATTAAATCGGATTAATAAGGAAATCTGGAAGAAATAAAAAGCGGCGAGAAAATCGCCGCTTTTGTTATAAATACTTTTTATTTACTGCTGAATGTTTTTATTGTTTTTCTTTTTGTTGATCTTTTTCTTAATGATGAGAACGACAACCACTACGATGGCTGCGATAATGAGAAGCCAGATCCAGCTGGAAGCCAGCCATACAAGGAGGTTCTCTAAGAACCAACCGAAACCTTTCAGACCATCTTTGAAGGAATTGGAAATTCTCTGACCGAAGGTCAAAGGCTGATTTACCGAAGAGTCTCTATATACTTCTCGTAAATCAATATTTACTTTTGCGTAGTCCACTAAAGAATCGTACTGTTTTAAAGTTCCGGTATAGCTATCGATGAGCTGCTCTGTATCGGAAATTTCACGCTCCAGTTCGATAATATCTTCCATGGTTGCTGCCTGAGCTAAAAGTTCCTGTAATCGTTTCAGCTTCGTTTTCGCTGTTTCCAGACGAGATTCTGTATCATAGTAGTATTCGGAAACGTCTTCGGCGCTCTTGTTGCTGTTCTTGACGGTGCATAAGGAACCAGCCTGGTCTAAAAATTCCTTCAGACGTTCTGCGGGGATACGAATGGTGTAAGAACCATACCGGTAATCGGAGGAATTGCTGTTTACTTCCGCCCATTCAAAATAACCACCCATGGAATTTACTAACAGTTCCAGATCGGAAGCAACTTTCTCAAATTCCTTGGTTTCCATACTGATGTAAGCAGTGTAGATAATTTTGTTATTGGCAATGGCTTCCGGGATGCCTGCCATATCTTCAGATTTTTCATTGTTGTAATCCGTTAAGCCTTCATCCATCGCCACGGCTCCGAAATAGGAGCCTTCTGACTCAGCGTCTACATAAGCACCAGCACCAGGAGCAACCTCGTTCATATATTCATAAGCCGCATCCTTACTAGCACCACCCATAGACAGATTGGCTGCAATGGCAACTAGGCCGATGCCGGCTACCAATATAGCACAAGCTGCAATGGCGATACCTCTCCAGATTCTCAATCCTTTTGGAGCTTTTTTACGTTCTTTCTTCGTTTCAAAGATTATAGCGTCGGTAGAAGCCTTTGCTTGATAATTTGCAGCTTCTTCCACGTATGTATCATTTATATTATTTAAAGCATTTGAAAATTGTTCTGTTTTCATACGATGTAATCCCTTTCTGTAAGATAATCCCTCAACTTGCTGCGTAGACGGGTAAGGCGAACAGATACATTCTTTTCCGTCAGACCGGTCAGCTCAGATATTTCTCCGTAGGAATCGGAAAAGTAATATCTGCGCATAAAGATAACACGGTCTTTTTGATCCAATGTATCGAGGAATTGCTCAATGGTTTCTGTCAGTTGATTGGATTCAATTTCACTTTCTACATCTTTCATGGAGGTTAATGTTTCTTCCAACTCTTCGAGAGCCACATCATAGACACTGTTCCGCTTAGAGGCAGTATTGTAGTTGTATCGCTTGCAGGCTATGTTCCGGGCAATCTTACATACATAAGAAACCAAAGATTCGGGATGGTTCGGGGGAATGCTGTTCCAAACTCCCAGATAGGTGTCATTGACACATTCTTCTGCGTCGGAATTATTATTTAAGATATTTTGGGCGATTTTATGACAGAGCTTTCCGTATTTTTCCGACAGCTCTTCAATCGCTTTCTCTGATCGTTCAAAAAATAAATCGATTATTTTTTTATCGTCCATGGTTCCACCTTTCCGCCTCAATTATATACTACGGATTCCGAAGGGAAAACTACACAGGTCTGAACATTTTATGAATTTTTTTTTAGGGCAGTATGGTATAATCGTTAAAAATAATAATCTATATATCTGCAAAACCGAAAGGAGAAGGTTATGGCAAATAAAGTTGGCAAATTAATCAAGCAGGCTCGTACAGACGCAGGACTTACACAGGAACAATTAGCACGCAAGGTAAAAGGTGCGGACACTTCTGACATCAGCAAAGCAGAAAGAGGACAGCTGAAACTGACCAATGACCAGCTGAAACAGATTGCAAAAGCGACTGGCGTAACCCAGAAATCCTTAATTGAGGCCGCAGCTTCCAGCACCTATAGTAGCAGTTCTTCCGGTTCCTCAAAACCATCCAGCAGTTCTTCCTCCAGCACTTCTTCTAGTTCAAAGACTTCGATGAAATTGACTGCAACAGAAAAACGTTTGGTGGAACTCTACCGGGCGGCAGATTCGGATACGAAGAAGCAGGCCATGTCTGTATTAAAGGGAACCAGCGTAGTCGATACAGTAGGAGATTTCCTTGGTTCTGCCATCGATTCTCTTTTCAAGAAATAAAGGACAGAAAAAATGATTAATAATAGTATGGATACGATGATAGGAACGGGATTTGGCGGAAATGCGATTCCGTCTATGGGACTTCCTGTTAACGCTGGTCAGGTGATGAATGGCATGGGAGGACTGAACGACAATCTTATGGCACCGGGAGGAAGAGTGGAACATTCCGATCCGATGGCCCCAAAGACGATTAAATCAAAAGACATTGTCAGCCTGAGAGTCAGCGTATGTTATAAAAATGCTATTTATAGCGGCATTGATGGCTGGTATGACTTTGAACTTTATAAAAATGATGCGGGCACAATGATGCTGAAACATGGCCGTTTGGAAACCACGGAATGTGAGGCGGATAAGGAATTACTGGAGAATGCCCAGGCTATCATAGATAAATACGAATTAGCCAAAGCAAATGGAAAAGAATCCTATACCCAGGGGCTTTCTCCGGAATATCAACCGTATTTATTGGATGTAAAATATGCTTCTGGTGAAAAGTTGTACTTTTATCTGCAAGGAAATCCTTATGACGGATGGAGCTGTGCCTTTGTCGATTTGTTCCGGGCATATCTGGCGTCCAAAGGCTTTGAACAGTTCGCTATAAAAGAAAAAGCCATGGCCATTACCCGCTTTGACTTCAAGTATAATGAAGGAAACATGGTTTATTGGTACGGAAATATTATCACTCACGATAAAACCACGGGAGAGCAGATTACCTGTATCTGGAAGAATTGTTATGAACGAAAAGGTGACAAAAAAGAACGAAAGACCATTCACATCCCAGATGGTTATTTCGTCCGTGTAAAAGCGTTAATTGAAGAACATAACATCATTTCTTTGACCAATGGTCAGATCGAACCGGTTGGATTTGATTTTATGGATGATCCGTTTGTGGAATTTTGTATCGAAATTGAAAATGGAAAACAGTTTAACTGCTTCTATGGAAAAGATGAGATTCCGGAAGAGTTCCAAAAGTTAAAAAGAATTGTTACAGACTTTATGGAACCTATCTTTGCAGCAGGAGTAGAAGTAGAGTAAAAGATAGGTTTCTCCGGTATCTTCTGGAGGACGATAGAACTATTTTATAGACATTCATTTTCTACAATGCTACAATACGAACATTGTAGAATTTAGGAGGAAATTTTATGGAAGAAAAACGCGAAAGCCTCGGTAGCCGGCTTGGGTTCATTTTACTTTCCGCCGGATGTGCGATCGGACTTGGTAATGTATGGGGATTCCCGTACAAAGTAGGTCATAATGGCGGCGGCGCATTCGTATTTGTATATATCATCTGCGTATTACTGCTCGGCGTTCCGATTATGACTGCAGAATTTGCTATGGGACGTGCAGCTCGTAAGAGTCCTGTAAATATGTATCGGCCTCTTCTTAAGAATGAAAAGAGCCCGTTTCATCTGCAAGGTTGGCTTAGTTTAGCAGGAAACTTTTTCCTGATGATGTTCTATACCACCATCGCAGGTTACTTCTTCCATTATTTAATCGGATTTATTTCCGGAAATATGGAACATCTGACCTGGGGCGAAACGGTTTCCAATACGGGAGTCAATGTAGGCTTCATGGTTTTGGTTGTTGTCCTTGGTTTTGTAATTCTTTCTTTTGATATTCAGAAAGGATTGGAAAAGATAACCAAATGGATGATGCTTGCACTGTTTGCCCTGATGATTGTATTAGCAATTCACAGTTGCACGCTTTCCGGATTTGGCGACGGAATCAGCTTTTATCTGAAACCAGATTTCTCTTTAATTACACCAAGTGTAATTATTGCAGCGATGTGTCAGGCGTTCTTCAGTCTGTCTCTTGGTATGGGCTCTATGGCGATTTTTGGAAGTTATACCGATAAGAGCCGTTCTCTTCTTGGAGAAGCTGTAAACGTTTGTGCTTTGGATACCTTAGTTGCTTTGCTGGCTGGCTTTATTATTTTCCCAGCTTGCTTCACCTTTAATATTAATCCGGATGCTGGCCCTCCACTTCTGTTTACCACAATGGTAACTGTATTCCAGAATATGAGTGGTGGACGTATCTGGGGCTCTCTGTTCTTCATCTTTATGATTTTCGCAGCTATGAGTACCGTAGTAGCTGTATTTGAAAATATTCTTGCGATGATGAGAGAGTTAACTGGATGGAGCCGTAAAAAAGGCTGCTTTATCTGCTGCATTATGCTGCTGGTATTATGTACTCCTATGGCTCTTACTGGAAACGTTCTTGCCAATGTTCATCCTCTTGGTGGAGAAACAGGTTTCTTAGATCTGTGGGATTTCCTGGTAGAAACCGTTATTCAGCCACTTGGCTCCGTTTTATTCTTAGTAGTTTGCTGCAGCGACAAGCTGTGGGGCTGGGATGAATTCGAATTAGAGGCAAATACCGGTAAAGGATTGAAAGTTAAATCTTGGATGAAAGTTTTCTTCAAGTACATAACTCCGATTATCGTATTCGCTCTTTGGATTTATGGTCTGGTAACCTTCTTCTAAAAAGAATGGAATAAGAATAGATAAATAAAAAATGTCCCCGATGGATGTAAAATTACAACTGTCGGGGACTTATTTTATGTTATATTTTTCATTCGTCTGCTTTGTCAGTTCTTCGATTCGAAGTTGGAATTCCCGGGAGGAGATTAGTTTACAGCCTTGTCCTCGGGTGATGACTTGTTCCGCACCGTCGGAGGTTATTACGACGATTTTCTTCTTTTTCCCTAAATCGTTAGTGAACCGTTCAATATATTGGTCGGCAGTTTCATCTTCTCGAGTGTAGATAATCTGAACATCTTGGAAACGGCTGTTTTCGATTACATGGCCTTTCACCCGGTAAGCGTCAAAAACAGCAATCACTTCCGCTTTTGTCATGGATTTAAATTTGCTTAAAGTGTCCAAAAGGGAATCCCTGGCAGCATCAATATTTTCTTTTGCCAGTTCGTTTAATTCCTTCCATGCAAAAATAACATTATATCCGTCTACTACAACAAAGTCTGCATCTTCCATAGGGAAAGGTGGAGTAATAGGGACTTTTGGCGCAGATATTTCGATTTTCTTTCCCCCGAAGGATTTCTTCCAATTATTCCCTTGAGATTTGTCCTTCGCGTTGGAACGGGAGAATTTATTAATGATGGCGTTGATTTCTTCGGTGCCTAACGGCGTATCGGAAACCGTCCGACTGCTTTTGGTTACATCGAAATCGTCCCCGGAGCGAACCCGGACAGAGCCATCAAAAGCTAAATGCATATGATTATAAACGTCATCATATGGCACAATTACGCCGGCTCCATGGGAGCAGAAGACGGAGTCTGGAGTATTCCGCAAATCTCTTAACGGGTCATAAGCTTTTTCTTCCATAACTTCTTCTGGATTATGGCATGGTCCGTATCCGTCTACCATGAAACTGATCGTTCCTAAACCTTTGGTATAGGAGGTAAGAGTCTTTGGATAATCCTTTATTGCGGCAACCGGTCCGCGGCCGTTGATAATTGAAGTACCTTTTTCTACGTTCATATCTGGCATAGAAAATTCCGCATTCATCATGCCTAAATCGGTCAAAGCACGGCCTACATTTTCGGAAGGAACTTCGATGGTAAACTTATAAAACGGCTCTAAAATACAGCTTTCTGCCATCATCAGCCCCTGACGGACGGCACGATAGGTGGCCTGACGGAAGTCGCCGCCTTCTGTATGTTTCAGGTGGGCTCTTCCGTTGATTAACGTGATTTTCATATCTGTAATCGGCGCGCCAATTAAAACACCGCGATGCTGACGTTCCGATAAATGGGTCAGAATCAGACGTTGCCAATTCTTTGCCAGATAGTCGGTCTTTGCCTGCGTTTCAAAAATCAAACCGCTTCCTAAAGGCAGAGGCTCCATTAAGAGATGAACTTCTGCGTAATGACGTAACGGTTCAAAGTGGCCGACACCGATGGTTGGCTTCGTTAAGGTCTCTTTATACATAACGGAGCCAGAATCAAAGGCTACATCCAAGTTGAATTTGTCCTTTAACAGAGACTTTAATATTTCTAACTGAACTTCCCCCATGACACAGACCGAAATTTCGTTTTTGTCTTCGTCCCAACGGATGGAAAGTTCTGGGTTTTCTTCTTCTAAGGAACGGAAATAAGGTAGAGCAGAGACTGCGTCTACATTACTTAAAATTCTTACACGGTAATCCAAAATTGGCATTAAAAGAGGCAAAGCAATTTCGGACTCACAGCCGTAGCCTTGGCCGGAGAAACTTTCTTTCAGGCCGGTTAAGGCACAAATATCACCAGCAGAGACTTTTTCTGCCAGCTGGTATTTATTACCAGAGTAGAGACGAATTTGGTTGATTTTCGAAGAATCTTCGCCGTCAGGAAGTAAGGTCTTATTATTCAGAACACCCTGGGTAACTTTAATGAATGTCAGACGACTGCCGTCATCGGCATGATCAATCTTATAAACCCGGGCGCCGAATTCTTCCTGTGACAATTCTTCTGGATAAAAATCTATCGTATATTTGTCCAAACCGGATAAGAATTCGTCAACACCTTGAATCTGAAGGGCAGAACCGAAATAACAAGGGAAAATCTGACGGTTGGCAATGAGAGACGAAATCGTTTCATCGGTCAGAACGCCCTCCGATAAAAATTCTTCCATCGCATCTTCCGAACTCATAGCAACCCGGTCAAAAAACTCATCGGTTCCATCGTCCGAAAAGTCTACAGCCAGATCAGACGATAATTCTCGGATTTCTTTTAACAGGACTGCTTTGTCTGCGCGGTCCTGGTCCATTTTATTAAAGAAAATAAAAGTTGGAATATTGTATTCGGAAAGAAGACGCCAGATGGTTTGGGTCTGTCCTTTGACTCCATCAGCGGCACTGATTAGGAGAACTGCATAATCCAGCACCTGAAGGGAACGCTCCATTTCCGAAGAAAAGTCTGCGTGGCCAGGGGTGTCAATCATGTTAAAGGATGTTTGACCGTATTGAAAAGTAGTCTGTTTGTTGTAGATGGTAATTCCACGGGCCCGTTCCAGCTGATTGTTGTCAAAAAAGGAGGCTCCTTTATCGACACGGCCGAAACTACGGATTGCACCGGTGCGGAAAAGGACCGCTTCCGATAAAGTGGTCTTTCCAGAATCAACATGTGCAATTATTCCCATGGTTATTTTTTTCATACGTACTTACGAATCGTTATATTTAAACGGCCTTTTCGGCTTTCGGAACTGATTCCATCATAGATAAATTTACCAAAGCCACGGACCGTGATTTCATCTCCTGCTTTTAAAGATTTTCCAGAGTTTTCTGCCAATCTTCCGTTTACAAACACTTTTTGGTCCGCTAAGAGAGACTTTGCTTGTTCTCGTTTTTGACCGGTAATGGCGCCTAAAATCAAATCCAGACGTTCAGAAGCCAGATTGGCGGAAATCGTCTGGAACTTTATTTCTAATTCCGGAATTTCACCCTCAACTTCTGTGCAAAGGACCGCTGTGTGGCGTACGGAAGTCAGATTTTCGGTAATAAAGCTGACCACGCTGTCCAACACATATACCCAAGCCTGATGGTCTCGAATAATAATGTCGCCAGTCAGTCCACGGTCAATTCCCAGGGCCATTAAGGAGCCTAAATAGTCCCTGTGGGAAAGTTCTTCTGCAAATTTAGCGGCTTTCGGAGCGATATGGAGAATCCGGATCGGAGAAGGAAGGGGATAGCCAATATTATCTTCCGAACCGAAAATAATCAGTTTTCTAAGGCAGGAACTGGCGCCTCCCCATAACTGGCAGCCTACGGAAGAAAAATCGCTGCTGCAACTTAAAAAATAATCCTGCTCCAAAGGAGATAGAAAGTTGGTATAGGTATAGGTCTGGCGGGACAGGGACGTGTCTGCCAGGTCATAAATCCTTTTTATTAGAAATTCTTTCTCCTTATCTGCGTTCATAGAACTAATTTTGGGTATAAAAAAGGGTAATGTCAATATAAAAAAACACATATTTGGAAAAAATCCCTCCACTTTCCCCCCTCGAACCCAAAAAGTCCAAAAAACCTATATTTTTCAAGGTTTTTTCACAAAATTTTTTTGAAAAATTTCGAAAAAACAGTTGATTTTTTCCATATATAATAGTAAAATCACCATAAAAGTAGAGAAAAGTGGTACTTAGTGGAGCAAAGTGGGAAATACTCCGAGCCGGCAACTTTTTTGAATTTATTTACCTTTTGCGATTGCTCAAGAGTAAAGGGCACGGCGCTCCTTAAGTTATATACAATGCGTGATTCGCGCTTAAGTATAAATTTGACAAAAATGTCGCTGGGAGGTAACAGGTGAGCACTATGTTGATGGGTGAATACAACCATTCCATAGATGCCAAGGGCAGAATAATCATTCCTTCGAAATTCCGGGAACTATTGGGTGAAAGTTTCGTGGTTACGAAGGGTTTAGACGGCTGCTTATGGGTTTTTCCAAACGAAGAATGGGATGATTTCGCAGGAAAGCTCCGCAGCCTGCCTGTTGCCAATAAAGACGCAAGAAAGTTCGTAAGACATTTTATGGCAGGTGCCATGAATGCAGAACTGGATAAGCAAGGAAGAATTTTACTGCCGCAGAACTTAAGAGAATATGCGGAATTAGATAAAGACATAACGATGGTAGGTATTGGTTCAAGAATTGAGATCTGGGACAAGAAAGCCTGGGAAAAAGGAACTACCTACGACAACATGGATGATATAGCAGAACACATGGGAGATTGGGGATTTGGAATTTAAACACGAATCGGTACTTCTTACAGAAACCATTGAAAGTTTAAATATAAATCCCGAAGGAATCTACGTTGATGGTACTTTAGGCGGCGGCGGCCATTCTTATCACATCGCCGAACAGCTTACCACCGGACGACTGATCGGAATCGATCAGGATGCGGAAGCCTTACAGGCAGCAGGAAGTAGACTTTCTCCTTTCTCAGATAAAGTTTCCTTGATAAAAAATAATTTTGTGAATATTCAGAGCGTCTTAGATTCTTTGAATATTAACGGGGTAGACGGAATACTCCTTGATATCGGTGTTTCTTCTTACCAAATTGACAATCCAGAAAGAGGCTTTTCCTACCGGGAAGATGCAGTTTTGGACATGAGAATGGATCAGGAACGGCCGATATCCGCCAGAGACATTGTAAATACTTATTCTAAAGAAGACCTGGCAAGAATTATTCGGGATTATGGCGAAGACAACTTCGCAAACAATATTGCAAAGCACATTGTAAATGAAAGAGCGAAAGAGGAAATCGTTACCACCGGTCAGCTTTCCAAAATCGTAGAACAGGCCATTCCACAGTCTGTAAGAAAAGGAAAGAAAGGATTCGCAAAGAAAACCTTCCAGGCATTAAGAATCGAAGTCAATTCCGAATTAGATGTCCTGAAAGATTCCATCCAGACCATGATTGATCTTTTAAATCCAGGCGGAAGACTTTGTATTATCACTTTCCACTCTCTGGAAGATCGAATCGTAAAGAACGAGTTCCGAAAAGCAGAAAATCCTTGCACCTGTCCTCCGAGCTTTCCGGTATGTACCTGCGGAGCTGTAAGCAAGGGAAAAGTATTAACTAAGAGGCCTGTCATTCCTACAGAAGAGGAATGTCAAAGAAATAAAAGAGCATCCAGCGCAAAGCTAAGAGTGTTCGAGAAAGCGTAACATGGGAGTTAGAACCAGAAATCATTCACAACAGAATAGCGTTGAACGTATTTTCGCAGAGGGCAATACGGTACGGGTCGAAGTGATCAGCGAGCCAGCCGTAATCCGACTTCCACGTGAAAGGACTGAAAGACAGAAACAGGTTAGCCAGAAAGTTCGCAGACAGAAAGCCCTGCTGGCAGTTACCTCAGTACTGGCTGCCGTAGTCTTACTCGTAGCTTTGTGCGTGACCATGCTCAACATATCCGGTGAGAACAGCGGATTGAAAAAAGAAATCAGTGCTTTAGAAAGTTCCATATCGGAACTGAAAAGCCAAAACGATTCCAAAGAATATGACCTGAACTGCTCGGTAGATTTAAACTACGTAGTACAGGTCGCTACCGGGGACATGGGAATGGTAAGAAGTTCCTCGGGACAAATACGAACTTATAATTCATCAGCTTCTGAATATGTACAACAAGTAGCCGAAATACCAACTGATTGAAGTTGGTATTTCGTTATGTATACAGGTTTGCATTTATGACCCAAAATCAGACGAAAAAGGAAAAGAAAAAAAAGAATAATAGAAAGATGATGGTAAAACGATTTAGTGCAGCTATAATCGTTTTTCTCATACTTTTCGCTGTTTTGGTCGGACGCTTGGTTTGGATCGTAGTTTTGGATGGAGAAAAATATTCGAAAGCAGCTCAGGCGCAGTCAGAGACCGCAACCACTACGTTGCCTTCAAAAAGAGGCGATATTATTGACAGAAATAATGTCCAATTAGTAACCAGTACCAAGGTCTACAATCTGATTTTGGACCCAAAGGTTATTTTATCCAAAGAAGACAAATTCCTGGAGCCAACCGTTGCGTTAATTAATAAGCACTTTGAAATCCCAACAGAAGAATTAAGAGGGAAAATTGCAGATAATCCGAAAAGCAGTTATATCGTGTTGAAAAAAGGCCTGACTTTTTCAGAAGTTGAGGAATTCATTAACGAAAAAGAGGCAGACCGGAATGTAAAAGGAGTATGGCTGGAGGATTCCTTCCGTAGAAATTACACCTACGATACCTTAGCTTCTTCTGTTCTCGGTTTCACGCAGGACGGCGTAGGAATTTATGGCATTGAAAGCCAGTATGATGACGAACTTACCGGAAATGACGGTATGGAATACACCTATCTGGACAGCGAGAATAATCTGCAGACTGTGCGAAAAGATCCGGAAGATGGATATACCGCCCGTCTGACTATGGATTACAATATTCAGGCAATTGTAGAGAAGTGGATTGCGGCAAGCTTGGCAGAAACCGAAGCAAAAAATATCGGCTGCATTATTCAGAACCCTAATACGGGAGAAATTCTGGCAATGGCAGATTCCGGAAACTTTAATCCGAATAATCCGCGTGATCTGACCTATTGTTATACTCAGGAGCAAATTGATGCCATGAGTGATCAGGAGGTTACAGATGCCTTAAGCCAGATTTGGAGAAACTTCTGCGTTACCCAAAGTTACGAGCCAGGTTCTACCTTTAAGCCATTTACCGTTGCTATCGGCATTGAAGAAAACTGCATTAAGCCGACAGATACTTTTGATTGTTTTGGCTGTGAGACCTTCTTCCCGGATACTCCTTGGCAGAAGGATATTTGGTGTCACAATAGAGGTGGCTGCGGTACTTTAGATGTAAAGGGAGCCATCGCTAATTCCTGTAATATTTCTCTGGCTCAAATCAGCCAGAAAATTGGTATGGAACTTTTCTGTAAATATCAGCAGAAATTCGGTTATGGAAAATATACCGACATTGATCTGCCAAACGAAATGAGTTGTCAGGGATTGCTTTACAATGTAAGCAATATGACGATTCTTGACCTTTCTACCAACTCTTTCGGACAGAACTTTAACACTACCATGATTCAGATGAGTACCGCGTTCTGCTCTCTGATTAATGGAGGATACTTATACCGCCCATACATTGTTAAGGATATTCTTAATTCAAATGGTGAGCTGATAAAATCCAATGACCGTGTTCTGGTTTCTCAGACCATCTCTCAGAGCACCAGCAATTATGTAAAAGAATGTCTGCGAGCAGTTATCACAGATGGTACTGGTGGACCAGCCGCAGTAGAAGGCTATAAAATTGCCGGTAAAACAGGTACTGCCCAGAAGTATGATAAAGAGGGAGACTACTACGTTATTTCCTTTGAAGGCTTTGCGCCTTATGATAATCCGGAAGTTGTATGCTATGTCGCTATTGACGAACCGGCAACAGGAGATGCAAGTAGATTTTCTTCTGAATTATTTAGTAATATAATGACAGAAGTTTTGTCATATATGAATATAGCGCCAGATGACGTTGAATAGCAAAGAGGTCTTAAAATGAATTGGTTGACATTAATTGCAGCAGGAATCGCGTTTGTAGTAGGTATTATTCTGGTACCGGTATTTATTCCAATACTGAAAAAACTGAAATTTGGACAGCAGGTACGTGAAGATGGACCACAGGCCCATCTGAAAAAATCCGGCATTCCAACTATGGGTGGTATTTGCATTGTTATTGCCATGATCGTGGGAACTGCCGTTTTCTTTCCACAGACCGCAGCTCATACCATACCGGTAGCAGCTTGCACCTTTTTATTTGCGTTAATTGGCTTTTTGGATGATTATCTGAAAATCAAAAAGAAACAGTCCGAAGGCTTAAAAGCATGGCAAAAAATGGCTCTTCAAATCATTTTCATGGTTGCTTTGATGCTATATGTTGCTCTGGGAACAGAAAATGGTACTTCTACCATGATTCCTTTCTATGGAATGGTAGACCTGAAAGGTTGGTTCTATCCAATCGCTGTTATTGCAATCTTAGGAACTGTAAACGGAGCAAACTTTACCGATGGATTAGACGGACTGGCAAGCTGCGTAACCATTGTAATCACCTTATTCTTTACAGTTGCTACGGCAATGCTTTCGAATTTCCTGGATCCGGCTTCCTTAGCAATGTTAGGAGCTTTAGTGGCATTCTTGGTTTTCAACCATTATCCAGCAAAAATTTTCATGGGGGATACCGGTTCGTTAGCATTAGGCGGATATGTAGCGGCAGAAGCTTTTCTTCTTAAAATGCCGATTATGCTAATTCTGGTAGCATTTATTTATCTGATTGAAATCATTTCTGTAATTCTTCAGGTTGGCTACTTCAAGCTTACCCATGGAAAACGACTGTTCCGTATGGCTCCGATTCATCATCATTTTGAATTAGGCGGATGGTCTGAAGTGAAAGTTGTAATAATGTTCACGATTATTACATTAGTTTTGTCAATAATAGCCGTATTAGGCATTCGATAATAGAAGGTAGATAACATGGAATTAAGTAATAAAAAAATTATGATTTTTGGTATGGGAGTCAGTGGAAAAGGCGTTGCCAGACTACTGAAAAGCCAGGGATCTGACATGGTTCTTTATGATGGAAATGAAGAACTGGATAAAGATGCTTTATTAAAAGAATTAGATTTAGAAGGAAAAGCAGAAGTAGTTACGGGAAGCCTGACAGAAGAATCCTTTGAAGGTATCGACGTCCTGGCTTTAAGTCCTGGTATTTCCATTAATGCACCTTATGTAAAAATGGCTGCAGAAAAAGGTGTAAAAATTCTTGGCGAAGTAGAAATTGCTTATGAGATTTCCAAAGGAAGAATGGCTGCCATCACCGGAACCAACGGAAAGACCACAACAACCGCTCTTACCGGAGAAATCATGAAAGCGGCTTTTGAAAAAGTTTTCGTTGTAGGAAATATTGGAACAAGTTTTGCTTCCGTCGCTACCGAAACTACCGATGACTGCGTAATCGTAGCAGAAATTTCCAGTTTCCAATTGGAGTCCATGGATGAATTTCATCCGGAAGTAACGGCTGTTTTAAATCTGACCCCAGATCATTTAGATCGTCATGGCACCTTTGAAAATTATGCCAAGACAAAAATGCAGATCGCAGAGAAACAAACGAAAGAAGAGAAGTGCATCATTAACTATGATGATGAATATCTGCGGGAATTATCCAAAGAGCTGACACCAGAGGTCCTTTATTTCTCCAGAAAAGAAAAACTGGAGAAGGGAATCTACCTTGTTGGCAATATGATTACCTATAACGATGGAGAAAAAGAAATCCCAATCATTGAAAAGGATGACATGATTCTTCTCGGTGACCACAATACAGAGAATGTAATGGCTGCCTGTGGAATCGCTATTTCTATGGGAGTAGATATTGAAACCATTGCCAACGTGGTAAGAAACTTTAAGGCAGTAGAACACCGTATTGAATATGTTTGCACAAAGAATGGCGTAGCATATTATAACGATTCCAAGGGAACGAATACCGATGCGGCAGCAAAGGCTGTATCCTCCATGGTAGCTCCAACCGTGCTGATTGCCGGCGGTTATGATAAAGGTGCTGATTTTACCGAATGGATTGAAGGATTTAACGGTAAAGTAAAAGATATGGTATTAATCGGTCAGACTGCCGAAAAAATAAAAGAGACAGCTTTAAAATGTGGATTCACCAACATTCATATGTGCGAAGATCTGAAGGAAGCTGTAACAAAATGCGCCCAGTTGGCAGAACCGGGAGATGTAGTTCTTTTATCTCCTGCCTGCGCTAGTTGGGGACAGTTCAAAAACTACGAGCAAAGAGGAAAAATGTTCAAGGAATTCGCGAACCAGTTATAGGTATGAAGAGAAAACCAAACCAGCCGGATATGAAGCTGATTAAAGTAAATAAAAGAAAAAATATCATTAGGGGAAGCCTGGATTGGCCTCTCGTTATTGTGGTATGTCTTTTATTAGTTTTCGGCCTCTTGATGTTATACAGCGCAAGCTCTTATAATGCCCAACTGAAATTCGGAAATCCAGCGTTTTACGTAAATAACCAGCTAAGAAACACCGTAATCGGTTTAATTGCGATGTTTGTGGTGGCTTTTATTCCACAGACCGTAGTGAAAAAGACAACATTTATTATTTATGCTTTTTCGGTATTGGCTATGGGACTGTTACTTTCTCCGTTAGGAGAAGAGTATAATGGAGCGACCCGTTGGCTGAATCTGAAAGTCACCTCTATTCAGCCTTCCGAAATTGTAAAAATCGCTGTTATTTTGGCACTTTCTTATCTGATTGGAAAATTTGCCCAGTATCTGTACAACGTAAAAATGTTTTATTTTGTATTTGCATTTTGCGCAGTCGGTGCAGGTTTAACAGTTCTGTTATCGGACGACTTGGGAACAGGAATCATCATTTTGGGAATCGGTTTTGTAATGCTTTTCGTTTCCTGCGAAAGAGTCCGCTGGTTGCTGATTACTTATGCAGGCATTGCAGTTGCCGGAGTGTCCTATATGCTTCTTCGCTCTACAAAACGTGTGAGAATTGAAGCATGGTTACATATTGACCAGTATGCCGATGACAAAGGGTACCAGATTACCCAAGCTTTATATGCTATCGGTTCTGGCGGATTTATGGGAAAAGGCTTAGGAAAAAGTACCCAGAAATTAGGCTTTGTTCCAGAATCAGAAAACGATATGATTTTCTCCATCATTAGTGAGGAATTAGGCATTTTAGGAGGAATTATTCTGATTGGCTTATTTGCACTTCTGGTTTGGAGAATGAAAAAAATATACGACAATTCTACGGATGTCTACAGCCGCGTATTAGTTGCAGGTGTAGCTTCTCATATTGCAATCCAAACGTTTATTAACATTGCGGTAGTATCCAATCTTCTGCCAAATACCGGAGTTCCGCTTCCTTTCGTTAGTTATGGAGGCTCTGCAGTCATATTCCTATTAATGGAAATCGGCCTGGTACTTTCTGTCAGCCGAATCCGAGAACAGACTACGGACGAAAAACGGCAGACCTATTATCAGCAGGATAAAGAGCGAGGCACGGAAAGCATCTTATGAAAAAGAAAATTCTCATTATTGTCTCCGCGGCCGCAGTGTGTGTTATCGCTTTCTGTATTCTTGTGCTGACAGGGGTAATTCAATTCAAATCCGGAAATGAAGAATTAGTAAAAGGAAAAGCCTTGTGTTACGTGAAATACATGGACACCTATATGCTTCTCGATAAGAATAATGTTGTGACAGGAAGCACAACGGAATGTCCGGAGAATCTTCCGGAAATATCCGGCGTATCTTTTGACAGCATTATTGTAGGAAAAAAGTTTGAGCCGAAAGACGAGGCTCCTTATAAATATGCGCTAAAGCTAGTAGATTGCTTTAAAAAGAATTCTTTGGGAGTATCCGAAGTATATGTAGCAGACGATATGAAAGCGACCGTCTATGTGGCAAAGGTGAAAATCCTGATGGGCGTAGATGAAAATACGGAAGAAAAAATTAACGATTTAAGAGACTTTTATGACGATCTGATTCAGTTGGAGGGAACTTTGGATATGCAGGAACTGAGCAAAAATAATATTGGATATTCCTTCCGACAGAACAAAAAATAAAAGAAGTTGAAATTTGGAATAAATAAAAGTATTATATACAAGTAAAATTATATACATGAAAAAATTAACAGAGAGGACTAAGACTCATGTCAGAATTTGAATATGGTGATTCCGTACGTGGCGCAAGAATCGTTGTTATTGGCGTCGGCGGAGCTGGAAATAATGCAGTAAATAGAATGATGGAAGACGGTATGCAGATGGTTGAATTCCTTGCAGTTAATACAGACCGTCAGATTTTACAGACTTGTAAAGCTCCTGTTACGATTCAAATCGGAGAAAAAATTACAAAGGGCCTTGGTGCTGGAGCTCAGCCTGAGGTTGGACAGAAGGCAGCAGAAGAGAGCATGGAAATGATTCAGAAAGCCATTGCTGGTGCGGACATGGTATTCCTGACCTGCGGTATGGGCGGCGGAACCGGAACTGGTGCTACTCCTGTTATTGCTAAGATTGCAAAAGATATGGATATCCTTACCGTTGCAATCGTTACAAAACCTTTCAAATTTGAAAATAAGACCCGTATGAACAACGCCATTATGGGTATAGAAAGATTAAAAGAAGTTGTTGATACTTTAATCGTTATTCCTAACGATAAACTTCTTGAAATCGTTGATAGACGCACTTCTATTCAGGATGCGTTTAAGAAGGCAGACGAAGTTCTTCAGCAGTCCGTAAGAGGTATTACTGACCTGATCAACGTACCTGCTCTTATTAACCTGGACTTCGCAGATGTAAGAACTGTTATGCATGACAAAGGTATCGCTCATATCGGTATCGGTACAGGAACTGGTGATGATAAGGCAGAAGAAGCTGTTAAATACGCTGTTACTTCTCCTCTTCTGGAGACCAACATTCGTGGTGCTTCTCATGTTATTATTAACATTTCCGGTGATATTTCTCTTATTGAAGCAAACGATGCAGCTTCCTACGTTCAGGATCTTGCTGGCGACGGAGCAAACATCATCTTTGGTGCTAGATATGAAGAAGAACCATCCGATACCTGCACAATTACCGTTATTGCTACTGGTATTAATGATAATACCATCCGTATGGCAGGTGGAAATACTCCAATAACAAGACCTGTAAGACCACAGATGCCTCAGCAGCCTGCACAGCCACAGGCTGAAAAACCTTTCGTTGTTAAATCTGAACCAGAAGAGCAGCCGGTACAGGAAGCTGTAGAAGAACAAGAACCAGTTCAGCCACAGCCAAAACGTCCATTAAGCTTTAACGTTCCAAGACAGCCAAAGACTACCGTTCAGGAACAGGACATTACCATCCCAGATTTCCTGAAGAGAAGATAAGTATTTGAAAGCAAGGCTAGGCCGGCTAACTGCCGGCCTTTTCTTATGAAAAAGCCAGAAAGAAAAAGACCCTAATTAGCAGCAAAAAATAAAAATAGTTGTTGCAAAACACAATATGCTGCTGTATTATAAAAACAAAGTTTAGCACTCATTAAGCAAGAGTGCTAATAAATCGAAGGAGGACGTATTAAGATGAAATTAGTTCCATTAGGAGACAGAGTTGTTCTTGAACAATTAGCAGCTGAAGAAACAACAGCATCAGGTATCGTATTACCAGGACAGGCTCAGGAAAAACCTCAGCAGGCAAAAGTTGTTGCTGTAGGCCCTGGCACAGAAGAAGTTAAAATGCAGGTTAAAGTAGGCGACGTAGTTATCTACTCAAAATATGCCGGAACAGAAGTTAAATTAGATAAAGATGAATATGTTATCGTTCGTCACGACGACATTCTTGCAATCGTTAAATAATAGGAGGCAAATAAATGGCAAAAGAAATCAAACATGGCGCAGAAGCTAGAGAAGCTCTTGGCAGAGGCGTTAATCAGTTAGCAGATACAGTTAAAGTTACATTAGGACCTAAAGGAAGAAATGTTGTTCTTTACAAACCTTATGGTAATCCATTGATCACTAACGATGGTGTTACTATTGCAAAAGAAATCGAATTCCCAGATTCTTTCGAAAATATGGGTGCACAGCTTGTTCGTGAAGCTGCATCTAAGACAAACGACGTTGCTGGTGACGGAACTACAACCGCTACTGTATTAGCGCAGGCTATGATCAACGAAGGTGCTAAGAACCTTGCAGCTGGCGCTAATCCTATCATCCTTCGTAAAGGCATGAGCGCTGCTTGTGAAGCAGCAGTTGCAGCTCTCCTTAAGATGGGTAGTAAAGTAAAAAGCAAAGAGCAGATCGCTCGTGTAGCTGCTATTTCTGCAGGCGATGATAACGTAGGCGAAATGGTTGCTGACGCTATGGAAAAAGTTACAAACGATGGCGTTATTACAATTGAAGAATCCAAGACAATGCAGACAGAACTTGACCTGGTAGAAGGTATGCAGTTTGACCGTGGATATATTTCTCCTTACCTTTGCACAGATTTAGAGAAAATGGAAGCAGTTCTTGACAATCCATACATCCTTCTTACAGATAAGAAGATCACTGTTATCCAGGAAATCCTTCCTCTTCTTGAGCAGGTTGTTAAAACAGGCGCTAAGCTGTTAATCATTGCAGAAGATATCGAAGGCGAAGCTCTTACAACATTAATCGTTAACAAACTTCGTGGAACATTCAACGTTGTTGCTGTTAAGGCTCCTGGCTATGGTGACAGAAGAAAAGAAATGTTAAAAGATATGGCAGTTCTTACAGGCGGACAGCTGATTTCTGAAGAAGTTGGTCTGGAACTGAAAGACACTACTCTTGATATGCTTGGACGCGCTAAAACTGTTCGTGTTGACAAAGAACATACAATCATCGTTGATGGTGTTGGAAGCAAGAAAGAAATCGCTGGCAGAATCGCTCTTATCAAATCTCAGATTGAAACAACAACTTCTGAATATGACAGAGAGAAAATGCAGGAAAGACTTGCTAAATTATCTGGTGGCGTAGCTGTTATCCGTGTTGGTGCTGCTACAGAAGCAGAAATGAGAGAAAAGAAACTCCGTATGGAAGATGCTTTAGCAGCAACTAGAGCAGCTGTTGAAGAAGGCATTATCGCAGGCGGCGGAAGTGCATACATCCATGCTATTCCTAAGGTAGCAAAAGCTGTTGCTGGATTAGAAGGCGACGAGAAGACCGGTGCTAACATCGTTCTGAAAGCTTTAGAGGCTCCTTTATATGTTATCGCTCAGAACGCAGGTCTGGAAGGCAGCGTTATCGTTAACAAGGTAAGAGAAATGAAAGACGGCGAAGGCTTCGACGCTCTGAACAGCAAATATGTTGAGATGGTTAAAGCTGGTATCCTTGATCCAGTTAAGGTTACACGTTCTGCTCTTCAGAATGCAACCAGCGTTGCTTCTACCTATCTTACAACAGAAGCAGTTGTTGCTGATATTAAAGAGCCAGTTGCTCCAGCAGCTCCAGCAGCTCCAGGCATGGGCGGCATGATGTAATTAAAAAAGATGTAATTTGAAATTAAAATAAATTCTTCTATTTTTAGGGCAGGCTGAAAAGCCTGCCCGTTTTTTGCATTGTTATATATATAAAAAGGGGATACCATTTGTAAACCATTTAGTGTATAATGTTAAAACTATTCTTATGATTTAACGTGGGAAAGTATACAAAGGCAATAAAATTCACACTGTGAAGGGATTTACATTAATAATAGGAGCAAAATTATGAACAGAGAATGGACTGCAAAATGGATAGGCCCACAGGAAGAGGATAAATTCAATCCTGTAATATATAAAGACTTCTTTGTAGATGACGAAGTAAAAAAGGCCACTCTTTTTATCGCAAGCTTAGGGCTGTTTGAAGCATATATTAATGGAACCAGAATCGGCAACGAGTTTCTGACTCCATACAAACAAGATCCGGAAAAAGGAGTTCAGTATTTTGAGTTTGATATTACAGAAGAACTGAACTATGGCGTAGATTCTGAAGCCAACTCTTTGGATGTTTTCTTAGGAACTGGCTGGGAAGAGGATGCTCCGGAACGATTTGCATTAAAAGCAGAAATCGTGATTGAAGTGGAACAAACTGAGGAAGAAACCGAATACTTTTCCATGGAATTTGACGAAATTCTCGTAAAGCCAGGAACTTTTTCTGAGGAACCGAAGAAAAAAGAAAAACTGGAAGATATCATCGATTTTGATGATTTATTTATGGATGATTCTGAGATGGACGAACTGCTTGGAGATATTATTGAAGACAAACCAGAGACCATAGAAACTGTAACGGAAGAAGCAGAAGAATTCTTAGAAGAAGCAGAACCGGATGATCTGGACAATTTGTTTAATGATGATTTGTTTGATGGCTTCATTAACGAAATTATAGAGGAAAAGAAGGCAAACGCTCCAGAAGAGGCTGTGGAAGAGGTTTTGGAACCGGAAGAACTGGTAGAAGAAGCCGTAGAAGAAGCAGATTCCGTAGAAGAAATGGATTTTGATATTTCTGCACAGCTCATTAGTAAAGCCGGTTTCGATGAAATTGCAGAAGAGGTTTCAGAAGAAGAACCTGTAGAAGCAATTGAAGAAGAAATCGAAGAGGAACTTGAAGAAGTCGTAGAGGACTTTGAGGACGAACTTGAAGAAGACTTTGTAGAAGAAGCAGAAGAAACCGAAGAATTCGAAGAAGTTCTTGAGGATGAAGTCGAGGAGTTCGCAGAAGAAACTGAAGAATACGAAGAGGAATTTGTGGATGATATTGACGAAGAACTCGAAGAAGAATTTGACGAAGAGTTCGATGACCTTTTCGACGACGAACTGGATGGCATTTTAGCAGAAGCAGCAGAAGAGGCGGAACTTGAAGTTGAGGCAGAGCCAGAAGCTGAAGCAGAGCCGGAAGCAGAGGCAGAGCCGGAAGCAGAGGCAGAGCCAGAAACTGAAAAAGAGCCAGAAACGGAAGAAGAATCAGAAGCAGAAGCTGAACCAGAAGTAGACGAAGAGTCAGAAGAAGCTGATGCAGTGGAAGCCGAAGCTGAGATTGCGGAAGAAGTAGAAGAACCACAGGTTGGATTAGAGGCTGCAGAAGGACTTGCAGGAGCAGCAGCTGTTGGTTTAGCAGGTGAGACAACCGAAGAATCAGAAGAAACGCTGGAAGAAGTTGTAGAAGAATCAGAAGAAATAGAAGAAACTGAAGAATTCTTTGAAGAAGAAACACCAGATAACGTTATCATTATCGCAACCGATGAGACCTGGGGCTATTATGCTTCCGATATTGAAACTTGCGGTATTGGAAACGGCGAAGTATTTAACCGTCTTCTTTGGGTAGAGAAAGACAATCCGGATAAAGATGTAGAAGTGCTTGACCTGGATATCCCGTTAGTAGAGCGTTATGCAGAGCCAATCTCAGTTCTGGAAGAATTAAAACCGGAAGAAGTTATTAAAAATGCTGCTGGGGAAGACTTACTTGACTTTGGAAAACCATTTACTGGCTATGTTTCCTTTACTTCAAATCTCCCAGAAGGTGCCAAGGTTGTTTTGAATTATGTAGATGATCCAGACGCAGAAATGGAACAGCCTGGATTTACCTATATTGCAGATGGTGTGCCAGAAGTAGTAAGTACTCACTTTACTTATTTCAAAGGCAGATATGTAAAGGTAAGTGGATGGGACGGAGAACTGAATCCAGAAGATTTTACTGCCTATGTAGTGCTTCCAGAGGAACCGGAAGAAATTGAGGAAGAAGTTCTTGAGGAAGAATTGGTGGAAGAACCGGAGGAAGAAGAAAACCTCCAGACCGGTTTTATCGAGACTTCCGATGAAAATCTGAATCGTTTATTTGATAATATTTTTGCTCGTCAGGAAAATATTTTCTTAGGAGAACTTCCAGAAGAAAATCTAACAGAAGAATCTCAAGAAGAATCTGTAGAGCAGATTGATAAATTTACAGCGGCAGCTTGCTACAACATGGATGTCAAAGAAGGCATTGAGAATATGTTGGAAGAGCAGAGCGGAAAGAGTTTAGTAACCGTTCCTTGGACTCTGTATAACATGTACGGAGACAAGGAAAGCCTGGAAAACCATTATGATGCTATGAAGGCATATGTGGATGAAATCGCAGCAGGTGTGGATGGCTACTTGAAAGAGAACGAAGAATTCCTTCCATATGATGAGAATTCGGACGCAGCATTTATCGCTTCTGCTAATTATTATGAAGCGGTTAGCATTGTGGCAAAAGCAGCTCAGGCTCTTGAAAAAGAAGAGGATATAGAAAAGTACAGCAAATTGGCGGACGATGTGAAAGCTGCTGTTTTGGATGAATACTTTACCGCTTCTGGAAGAAGCTTCCTTTCTACTCAGGAAGAATTAATAACGGCTTTAAGAACCGGTATGTTCAATAACAAAGAACGTTTGATAGAAGACTTGAAGGCAAACTTTAAGGAGAACTGCTATGAGATTACTTGCGGTGAGGAAGAAACTCCGCTGCTGTGCAAGACGCTGGCAGAAAACGGCCTTGAAGATTTGGCATACCGTTTGCTTCTTGAAATCAATAATTATGGATGGCTTTACGACGTAGAAGAATCCGACACTGCAATCTGGACCAGCCGTGATGCAATCCAGGAAGACGGAACTGTTGATGCCGAGATTCAGGAAGCAGATGATCGTCTGGAATATGGTGCAGTAGCAGAATTCTTATATGCAAATGTTTTAGGAATTAAGCCTATGGAACCGGGATTTAAGAAGATTGAATTAGCACCGATGCCAAACTCCAATCTGATTTATGCAAATGGAGAATTCCAGTCACCAGCAGGAAAGATTGTTTCTGGTTGGGAAGTTTTGGAAGATGGAAAAATTCAAATGCATTTTGAGATTCCAGAAGGAACAACAGCAAAAGTTCTTCTTCCTGCTTGCGAGGATGAAACCATTGCGGAACAAGAATTAGAAGCTGGAACTTATGACTTTGAATATATGCCAACAAAAGATTATATTCATTTGTTTAACGAAAATAGTACCATAGGAGATATTCTGAAGTATCAAGACTCTTTAGACATTATTGAAGAACTTAACCCGGAACTGGCAGAACAGATTCAAAATGCGGATATGAAAGTTTTGGCAGAACCGCTGGATTTTATTGAAAATCTGGGAATCGAGGCAGAAAAAGCTGCAGAAATCAAAGAAAAAATATTCCAGCTGATCTAATTGAACAAAAAATAAAACATATTGACCACAATTTATGGAAATTCGCCATAAATTGTGGTTTTTATTTGCTATCGACTACTAAATATGGTACAATCTCACACAAATAAAATATTGGAGGTCTATTTCGAATGAAGTGCCCTTTTTGTGGATGTATTGAAACTAAAGTTTTAGATTCTAGACCGAACGAAGACAGAACTGCCATTCGTCGGCGTCGTATTTGTGATCAATGTAATAAACGTTTTACCACTTATGAGAAGATTGAAACCATCCCTCTGATTGTTATTAAAAAAGATAATAACAGGGAAGCTTATGACCGCACCAAGATTGAAAAAGGAGTTCTCCGTGCTTGCTATAAACGTCCGGTTTCCGCAGCTAGATTAGAACAACTTATCGATGATATTGAAACATCAATTTATTCCCTTGAAACTTCGGAAGTAAAAAGCACTACCATTGGAGAAATCGTTATGGACGCTTTGAAAGAGGTTGACCAGGTTGCCTATGTAAGATTCGCATCAGTTTACCGTGAATTCAAAGACGTTAACACCTTCATAGACGAAATTAAAAAACTGAACGAGTAAGAATGTTTAAAAAGTTTTATCCAACTGTGTATGTGTTAAGCGCATACACAGTTGATTTTTCTGAACTTTATAATAAAGGATACCGGGTATTGGTTCTGGATGTAGACAATACTTTGGTGGAACATGGAGCACCGGCTACGAATCAGGCGGTTGCTTTTTTTGAGCAGGTCCATAATATTGGCTGGAAAACATGCATCCTTTCCAATAACGATGAAGCGCGTATTAAACCTTTCGCAGATGCAGTAAAAAGCGATTATATTTTTGATGCAGGAAAGCCAAAACGTTCCGGCTATGAAAAAGCCATGAAACTGCTGGGTGGAAATAAAAATAATACGCTTTTCATGGGAGACCAGCTATTTACCGATATCTACGGAGCCAACCGTACAGGAATAAAATCTATTTTGGTGAAGCCGATTAAAATAGATCCGGAATTTTTAATCCGCCTGAAACGATTGGGCGAACGGATTGTTATGCCTTTTTATCTGGCTTATGCAAAACGCCATCCAAAGAGCTTATAAAATGAGAAACGCAAAATATGGAAAAGAAATAACGACACTTACAGGACTCATTGGGAGTCCTGTTTCGCATAGTCTTTCTCCAGCCATTCATAAAGAAGGATTTAAAAAGAATGGAATGGAAGGCTATGACTACGTTTTGATGGACTCTGCGGAAGAAAACTTAGCTTCTATGTTGGAAAATCTGGACGAGCGGTTTGTAGGCTTTAATGTAACAATGCCGGACAAACTGGAAATTATGAACTATCTGGATGACCTGTCGGAGGAGGCAAAGGCCATTGGCGCGGTAAACACCGTAAAGGTCCAAAACGGGAAATTAACTGGATATAACACGGACGGAAAAGGCTTTGTGGAAGCGCTGAAGAAACAAGGTGTAGAAATAAAAGCTAAGAAAATCCTTATTTTTGGTGCAGGCGGAGCAGCAAAGGCGGTTGGTTATGAACTGGAGCAGGAGGGTGCAGAAGTGGAAAAACTGCACCGCCCGGAAAAAGAAGAGTTGCATGCAAAATTAATGGAGTGCGATATTTTTATTAACGCATCTCCTGTAGGAATGGATGGAATTTCTTCCCCTGTGGAAGACTTGAATGATGTAAAAAAAGATCTGTTTGTAGCAGATTTAATCTATAAACCAGAGGCTACAAAACTGCTGAAAATGGCAGAGAAAAAGGGCCTTAAATTCATGAATGGAATGGCTATGCTTTATGAACAGGCGAACCTGTCATTTTACATCTGGCATGGCGTAAAACTTTCTTAATATTTCTATACAAACTACCCAAAATTATTTAGTAAAATTTATAGATTTTTGTATGTAAACTACCAACTTTCAAAATGTTGTTGTATTGGTATTGCAAAGATTATACAATTATACCATCAGTGAATTTGTGCTTTTTTTCTGTGCTTTTTTTATGAAAAAAAATAGAAAAAAAGCGGTAGCAATTGTAGGTAGAAGAAGAAATAGGAGTAGTAAATGTTTAAGTTATTAAGATTCCTCAACAAGAAAGACTGGGTTTATGTCTTCTTAGTAGTGGTATTCGTTTGCCTTGGCGTTTTCCTTTCGCTGAGACTTCCGGATTACATGACAAAGGTTACCCAGTTAGTTACCACTGGCGGCTCCGTAGCTGAGGTATGGAGAGCAGGTCTCTGGATGCTGCTTTGCGCTATTGGTGATGCTGTTTGTACAATCTTCATGGGTTATTTCTCATCAAAGGTTGCAGCAGACTTTTCCGCAACACTTCGTGCTGCTGTTTACAACAAAGTAGTAAGCTTCTCTATGGAAGAAATCAGCTTATTCTCAACATCAAGCTTACTGACAAGATCCACAAACGATATTACCCAGATCGCAATTATGATCACAAACTGCATGCAGTCTCTGTTTAGAGCTCCAATTATGGCAGTTTGGGCATTCATTAAGATTACCGGCAGAGATTATCATTACCTGATCATTTTGGTTATTGCAGTTCTTATTTTGGTAGGCGTTATCTTATCAAACTTCAAGCTGGTTGTTCCTAAATTCCGTTTAATCCAGAAGTTAACCGATAACCTGAATAAGGTTACTCGTGAAAATTTAACTGGTGTTCGTGTCGTAAGAGCATACAATGCGGAAGAATATCAGCAGAATAAATTCAACATTGCAAATAAGGATCTGTATGATAACCATTTATACACAGGAAAAATCATGGCTTACCTGCCACCATCCATGCAGTTCGTTATGAGTATGACTTCTCTTTGCATTTATTGGGTAGGCGCTGGTTTAATCCAGAACATGACAGACCCTTCTGCAAAGATTGTTATGTACAGTGAATTAGTTACTTTCATGGCATATGCAATGCAGATTATCGGTGCATTCATGATGATTTCCTTTACATTCCTCATGATTCCAAGATGTCTGGTTGCTGCTGGCCGTGTTAATGAAGTACTTGAAACGGAAACTAAGATTAAAGACGGAACAAACCTGAATATCCCTAAGGGCAAAGGTAAAGTTGAATTCAAGAATGTTGGATTTACTTATCCAGACGCAGAGGAAGCTGTTCTGAAGAACGTTTCCTTTACTGCGAATCCTGGAGATACTGTAGCATTTATCGGATCTACCGGATCAGGAAAGAGTACACTGATTAACCTGGTTCCTAGATTCTTCGATGTTACCGAAGGACAGATTTTAGTTGATGGAGTAGACGTTAAGGAATATACACAGAAAGATCTCCGTTCCAGAATCGGTTATATTTCCCAGAAAGCAACTCTGTTCAAAGGCACTCTTCGTTCCAATGTTGCTTATGGCGACTATGGCGATGAAGTAGTTTCTGACGAAAGAGTTATTCATGCTTTAGAAGTAGCTCAGGGTAAAGATATTATTACAAAGACCGATGAAGGTATTGATCAGGCCGTTGCACAGAGTGGTACAAACTTCTCTGGTGGACAGAAACAGCGTATTTCTATCGCAAGAGCTATCTGCAAACAGCCTGAAATATTCATTTTCGATGATTCTTTCTCAGCTTTGGACTATAAGACAGATAAAACTCTGAGAAGTGAATTAAAGAAAGAAACGAATGGTGCTACCACCTTAATCGTTGCACAGCGTATCGGTACCGTTCGTGATGCAGATTTAATTGTTGTTTTGGACGAAGGCCAAGTTGTTGGTGAGGGAACTCATAAAGAACTGTTAGAGTCTTGTGATGTTTACCAGCAGATTGCACGTTCACAGTTATCAGAGGAGGAATTAGCCAATGCGTAGAGGTGGAGGAAGACATGAGAAGGCTGATTTCAAATACTTAAAGCCTTTGATCAAATATTTAGGAAAAAATAAAGTACCGCTGTTTATTGCGATTCTGTTCTCAATTTTAGGAACAATTTTCACAATTATCGGACCTACATATGTAAGTAAGATTTCGGATCTTATTCGCCAGGGTGTTGTAGGCGAAGTTGAAGTTATTGATATTTCCTCAATTACTAAGACTGGTATCATGCTGATTGCGTTCTATGTAACCGCATGGATTCTGTCCTACTTCCAGGCATACTTAATGAACATTGTTACACAGAAAACTTCTTTCGGATTAAGAAATGATATCAGTACAAAGATTAACGTACTGCCACTGAAATTCTTTGACACTAACTTAATCGGTGATATCCTTTCCAGAGTTGTTAACGATGTTGACTCTATTGCAAATACTTTACATCAGAGTGTTGGTAACCTGTTCCATTCCGCAACTCAGTTCATTGGATGTATGATCTTAATGTTCAGTATTAACTGGGTACTTACACTTGTAGCATTGGCTTCCGCAGTTATCGGTTTTGTACTGATGATCATCCTGACCAAGTTCTCACAGAAATACTTCTCAGCAA
Organism: Lachnospiraceae bacterium; assembly: GCA_024403615.1. Lineage (GTDB taxonomy): Bacteria > Bacillota > Clostridia > Lachnospirales > Lachnospiraceae > RGIG5612. The sequence continues at coordinate 3,110 of JAKSRM010000002.1, read as the reverse complement.
TGCAGAAGGAATTAGGTCAGTTAAATGGTCATGATGAAGAAATCTATGCAGGTCATAACGTAGTTAAAGCTTACAATGCAGAAGAGTATGAAGGAAAGAGATTCGATGCAATCAATGCTCGTTTCAAATTCGTTAACTTCAGAGCTCACTTCATTGGTGGTATTATGCAGCCAATCATGGGATTCTCTGGAAACTTAGGTTACGTTGCAGTATGTATCGTTGGTGCAGCTATGGTTGCTAGCGGACAGATTACATTCGGCGTTGTTGTTGCATTCATGATGTACATCAGAATGTTCTCACAGCCTCTGCAGCAGTTTGGCCAGGTATTTACACAGCTTCAGAGCTGCGCAGCTGCTTCCAAGCGTGTATTTGCATTCTTAGAAGAAACCGAACTTGAAAACGATTCTGATAAGCCTGCTTTAATTCCAGAAGGAACAGCAAAAGGCGATATCGAATTCCGTAATGTTAAATTCGGTTACAACGAAGACAAGATCATCATCAAGAACTTCTCAGCAACAGCTGGTGCTGGTAAGAAAGTTGCTATCGTTGGACCTACTGGCGCAGGAAAAACTACTATGGTTAACCTGCTCATGAGATTCTATGAGACCAACGAAGGCTCCATCTTTATTGATGGTCACGATACCAAAGATATGAGCCGTGCAGAAGTTCATTCCTTATTCGGAATGGTTCTTCAGGATACATGGTTATTCGAAGGTACATTTAAAGAAAACATTAAATATAACAAAGACGTTTCAGATGAAGACATTATCAGAGCCGCTAAGATGGCTGGTATTCACCACTTCATCATGACAATGCCTCAGGGTTACGATACCGTTCTGGATGAAGAAGCAAACGTATCTGCAGGACAGAAACAGCTGATCACAATTGCCCGTGCAATGGTAGAAGATGCTCCTTTCCTGATCTTAGACGAAGCTACATCATCTGTTGATACTCGTACAGAGCAGTTAATTCAGGATGCTATGGATAAACTGATGTCCGGACGTACTTCCTTCATTATTGCTCACAGACTTTCCACAATCCGGAATGCAGACCTTATTCTGGTTATGAAAGACGGCGATATCATCGAGCACGGAAGCCACGATGAACTGATTGCACAGAACGGCTTCTATGCAGACCTGTACAATAGCCAGTTTGATCAGATTGACTAATTGTAATGTTTTATCCGTTCGTTCGGAGTAGAGACATGGGAAAAGTTATTAAGATAAAAAATGTAGATATCGGACAAGGTAAACCAAAAATCTGCGCTATCGTCATCGGCGATAGCGCAGATGAAATTTTGTCCTTAGCGCAGGAAACAAATGAAAATAACTGCGATATGGTAGAATTCCGTGCGGATTATTTCGACGGTATTCTAGATCTGGATGCGGCAAAGGAAATTGCCTCCAAGGTCAGAAACGTTTGTAAAAAACCGATTATCTTTACCTGCAGAAGAGCAGAAGAAGGTGGCAAGAGAGAGATCCCTCTTGATTACTACAAAAAACTGCTGAAGATGGTTTCCATGTGCTATTATGCAGAGCTGATTGACGTAGAAGCTTCTGCTATTGGAGACGATACGGACTTCGTAGAAGAATTAAAAGAAAATGGGTCTTATGTAATTATTTCCAAACATGATTTCAATAAGACTCCTAGTTTTGAAGAAATTATTGAAACCTTCTATGCAATGCGGGATATGGGCGCAGATATAGTAAAAACCGCCTATATGCCGAATAGCAAGAGAGATGTATTAAATTTGATTAATGCATCGGTCAATATGACAAACGAATATGATTTCTGTCCGGTTGTTGCTATTTCCATGGGTCATCTGGGAGTAGTCACCCGAGTAATTGGAGAGTTTACAGAAAGTGCCATTACTTTTGGCTCTATGTCAAAGAGCTCCGCTCCAGGACAGATTCCTGTTGAAAAATTAGAAAACGTTTTGGATATTATCCACACAAACTATAAAAAAGTATTTCTTATTGGGTTTATGGGTACCGGCAAAACAACTGTTGCGAATGCCCTTGCAAATAATTATGGATTAAAGAAAATTGATCTGGATGCTTATATTGAACAGAAAGAGAATATGAGTATTTTCGATATTTTTGAAACCCAGTCAGAAGAGGTGTTCCGAGATAAGGAAACGAAACATTTAAGACATATCTTAAGAAAAGATTATCAAGTCATTTCTCTGGGTGGAGGTATTATTCTCCGAAGCGAGAACATTGACATGATAAAAGAAAAAGGAGAAATTGTTTTATTGACTGCTTCTCCGGAAACCATTGAAGAACGGGTAAAAAATGATAAGACTCGTCCTCTTTTGGGAGAAAACTTTGATCTGGAATATGTAAAACAGCTGATGAACAGCAGAGAAGAAGCATATAACCAGGTAGCAGACGTGATTATTGATACAGACGATAAATCAATCGACCAAATTTGCAAGGAAATAGTTGAAAGTTTGGGATTTTTAAATTAAAATAAATTGGTTGAGTATTAAAAGAACAAGAAATACTAGCGCGAAGCGTATATTAAGGAGGAACTATTATGGGCGAAGTTGTACAAGCTGGCAAAATTAAAAACGGCCTTACAGTAGAAATTGAAGGAGATGTTTACCAGATTATTGAATTCCAGCATGTAAAACCAGGAAAAGGTGCTGCATTCGTTAGAACAAAAATCAAAAACATCATTTCTGGTGGCGTTGTAGAAAGAACTTTCAGACCTACAGATACTTTTGATACAGCACATATTGACAGAGTAGAAATGCAGTATCTCTATGATGATGGAGATATGTATAATTATATGGATAATGAGTCTTATGAGCAGATTCAGGTTAGCCATGATGACGCTGGCGAATCTATGAAATTCGTTAAAGAAAACGAAATGGTTAAAGTTTGCTCCTATAAAGGCAAAGTATTCTCAATTGAGCCTCCAACAGCTGTTGAACTTCAGGTAACAGAAACAGAACCTGGCTTCAAGGGAAATACAGCTACCGGTGCTACAAAACCTGCTATCGTTGAGACAGGCGCACAGGTTATGGTTCCATTATTCATTGAGCAGGGCGAAATGATTAAAATTGATACCCGTACAGGTGAATACTTATCCAGAGCTTAATTCGT
>JAKSRM010000019.1 GCA_024403615.1 Lachnospiraceae bacterium | reverse complement strand
CTTCCTCGTACTCGCCTTCATACTCGTCTTCGTACTCTTCCTCGTACTCGCCTTCATACTCGTCTTCGTACTCGTCTTCGTACTCTTCCTCGTACTCGCCTTCATACTCGCCTTCATACTCGTCTTCGTACTCGTCTTCGTACTCTTCCTCGTACTCTTCTTCGTACTCGTCTTCATACTCGTCTTCGTACTCTTCCTCGTACTCGTCTTCATACTCGTCTTCGTACTCTTCTTCGTATTCGTCTTCGTACTCTTCCTCGTACTCTTCTTCGTACTCTTCTTCGTACTCTTCTTCGAATTCTTCCTCGGCTTCTTCTTTATTTCCAATGATAGACTTGAAATCAAATTCATCTTTACCGGCTGCGCGAGCTGCGTCAAATGCCAGCATTGCTTTTTCAAAATCAGATAACTCTGGTTCTTCTTCTACTGCATCAAAAGCAGGAATTACCGGCTCTTCGGATTCTTCTTCGGTTGCGGTAAAGTCAATTACCTGTTTTCTTACTGGAGTTTCTTCTGGTTCTTCTGCGGTAGGAATTACATATACTGGAGCTTCTTTGATTTCTTCTGGAGCTTCCTCTACTTCTTCTGCAATTTCTTCTTCCGCTGCTTCTGCTGTTTCTTCCAGTTCTTCCTCAGCAGTTTCTACTTCTTCTACTGCCTCTTCAATTTCCTCAGCAATTTCTTCTACAGGTTCGGAAATAGTTTCTTCTACTACATCCTCAACCTCTGCAGCTTCTTCTGTGATTACTGCCTCTACTGGAGCGCTAGCTTTCTTTCTATATTTAGCGAAGAAATCATCCAGGGAGATCTGATTTTCTTCTGCTGGTTCTACTTCCAGGCTTTCTACAGACTCTTCTGCTACCTTTTCGATTTCTTCTGCGAAATCTTCCGTTGCTTCCAGTTCTTCTGTTGCGGATGGAATAGCGGATGCTGCACCTGCCAAAGCTGCCATCTCTAAGAATTCGGATGCAAGAACTGCCTCAACATCTTCTGGCATGTCTTCATCAAATTCGTCTTCCTCGACTTCTTCTGGTTCTTCGATAGGTTCTTCTGCTACTTCTTCTACTGGAGTAGGTTTCTTTCCAAAGGAAGGTTTTCTTACCAGTTTTGCACTTTCGGAAAGTACCAATCCTGCTGGAAGAACTGCAGCTGCTGTTTCGATTTCTTCTGCGAGATCCTCGGTCGCTTCCTCAGCTACTTCTTCTATCACTTCTGCGAATTCTTCGGTTACTTCTGCTGCTTCCTCTGCTACTTCCGTTTCTACCGTTTCTTCTGCTTCCGCGATTTCTTCTGCAACGGCTTCTTCTACAGTCTCTGCCATTTCACCGTTTTCTTCTAACTGCTGAGCAACTTCTGCCTGTGCTTCTGCAGCTTTTTCTTCCTCTGTCTTAGGAACAAATCTATGAGAACCATATACTGGCTCTTCAAATTCCGGAACTTCTGGTTCTGTCTTTGGAACAGGTCTATGGGAACCAAATACCGGCTCTTCAAACTCTTCTGGCTCAAAGGCTACGTCTTCGTAGTTCAAAAGCTCTTCTGGAATGGTCCAGTCATGGCTCATGTCTTCGAAAGTAGTCTTTGGAAGCTCGATAATTTCAGCGCCTACAAAGATGGTGTTTTTACTTTCCTCTGCTGGCTCTTTAAAGATTTCTTCAGAAGCATCTTCTACCGCTTCTGTTGGCTCTGGTTCTGGAGCGAATTCGGAAGTTGCTGTGAATTCAGAAGTTGCTGTAAGTTTCTCTTCTTCTGGCTCATCGAAATCATCAATATCTAAATCATCAATATTAATATCATCTAAATCGGTAACGAAAGGAATTTCTTCTTCCATGGTTTCGAAAGCAGCTTCTGGTTCCGGAGCAATTTCTGCTGCCAGATCTTCTGCTGTTTCGAAAATCGGTTCTTCTGGAAGGATGTCCTCTACGATTTCTTCTGCTTCTTCGAAAACTGGTTCTTCAAAAGCTGGCTCCTCGAAAACAGGCTCTTCTACGAACTTAATTTCTGGTTCTGCTGCTCTATAAATAGGTTCTTCCTTCTGGTTAATAAGTGGAAGTCCTTCTTCGTCAAAATTCAGAACTTCTTCTAACAGCATGTCTTCAAAATAATCATCGGTAGGAGCTGCTGCTACAGTTTCTACTGGTTCTGCAACTTCTTCTACTTCCTGGAAAAATTCTTCCGGATTCTGAGGCTGAACTTCCGGAACATCCGTTTCTTCAAAATTGATGTCCATGTCATCTAACTCATCGGTCAGCTGACTTAAATCAAAATCATCTTCCTGATTTCTTTTGATTGGATTTGCATTTATTGTTTTTTCCAGTTCAATTACACCCTGGGTAGGAATTTCCTGACCCAGGTAAAGTTTTGCTGCTTCTAATTTCTGTTCTTCATCATCTTCTTTTTCTGTGTTGGAGATGGTCAGCATTTCCGGTTTTGCTCTCTTCTTTAAAGCTTTCGCTTTTGCAGCATATTCACCGTCTGCAAACCACAACATGATATTATCGCAAAGGTCTGCGCATTTATCGTTCTGTCTCGTCTTGAAATATAGAGTAGCCAGTTCATACATCCAGTACTCATCCATTTCTTTGGAGCAATAGGTAGCAAGTACTCTTGCCAGGTCAGCGGTTGCAACGCCACCGGCTTTACCGATTTTATATTTCAGGAGATATTTGTTGTTGTCATGAGGAGCCATCTTGCAGAAGTCCTCATAAAATTCAACTGCATTATCCAAATCATCCAGATCTACGGAGAGTTCGCACAGCTTGCTTGCCATCTTTCTTCCCATCGGAGTTTTCTCATAAGCCATCAGCAGAATCTCTCTTGCAATTTCCAGATGTCCCATTTCTACATGAGCATCCGAAATCATTTCCAGAGCCCTTGGGTCTGAAACTTTTCTGAGATCCAGTTCCTGAGCATACATTAAAATTCTGTCTGCATCGCCTTTTGCATATGCTCTCTTGATTTCGCTAATAATTTCCCTTTGTTCCTGTTTGTCCATGTTAAATCTCCACTCTTCCTTCCAGTGCTCTCAAAAGAGTTACCTCGTCAATACATTCCAGGTCGCCTCCAACCGGAACGCCACTGGCAATTCTGCTCACTTTGATTCCTGCAGGTTTAATAAGTTTACTAATATACATAGCTGTCGTTTCGCCTTCAAGAGAGGAATTGGTCGCAATAATTACTTCCTTTACATCTCCTCTTAAACGCTCCACCAATTCTTTTAATTTGATATCGGAAGGTCCGATGCCCAACATTGGGGAAATGGCGCCTTGCAGTACATGATATACTCCGCTGAATTTTCCCGTTTTTTCATAAGCTGCTAAGTCCCTGGCATTTTCTACAACCATAATCACACTATGGTCTCTCTTGGAACTTCTGCAGATCGGACACTCTTCCTCATCGGTGATGGTACAGCAGGTTTTGCAATACCGGATATTTTTCTTAGCCGCTGTCAAAGCATTTGCCAGACTTTCTACTTCCTCGGTAGGCATATCCAAAATATGAAAAGCCAGCCTTCCGGCGGACTTCGGTCCTATGCCGGGAAGCTTGGAAAGTTCTGCAATCAGTTTTGACATTGTGTCACTAAAATAGTCCACCAGCTCCACCTATTCCACCAGTAATCTGAGACATACGTGCAGAAGAAAGTTCTTCCATTTTTCTTAAAGCCTCATTTACTGCTGCCATTACCAGGTCTTCTAACATTTCTACGTCTTCTGGATCCACTGCTTCTGGATTAATTTTGATTGCTGTTACTTCTTTTTTACCGGAAACAGTTACTTCAACTACTCCGCCACCAGCAGAAGCTGTTACAGTTTCTGTATCCAGAGCTGCCTGTGCTTCTTCCATTTCTTTCTGCATCTTCATAGCTTTTGCCTGAAGCTGCTGAATCTGTTTCATATTCGGCATTCCGCCGCCAAAGCCGCCGTAGCCGCCACGTCCTTTGCCCAATTGTCAATCCTCCGTTGTTATTGTCATATTGATATTTTCAAAAATAGATGCTAAGTCTGCCTGATTTGGAATTTCCGCTTTCTGGGAAGCCATCCTTACATCAATGGCAACTTCGTATCCGGTTACTTCTTTAATTACTGATTTTATATATTGAACAGCTTCGTCGTCTTTCAGCTGTTTATATGACGTATTTCCTGGCGGATAAATAACCACCATATTTCCTTCGGCCGCTACGCTGACTCTGGAAAAGGCGGATTTCATCATCCGGTTGCTGCATCCGGCCAAAATCTTCTGCCACTGATCACATACTGCTGCCGCATTTCCTGCGCCACTCGCGGTGGCTGGTGCCGGAGTCGCCGGTGCTGGTGCTGCCGTTGGAGCCATCTCCTGAAGTACATCCATAGCAGACGTTTTTCTCTTCGGTTTTGGAAGCGGAAAGTCCGGTTCTGGAATATCAAATTCTTCATACTCTGGCTCAAAATAATCTGGCTCATAATACATTTCCGGAATATCCATTTCTTCTTCCAGATCCATCCTTACGATGTCCGGATGAGACGGCCGTGCTTCTCTTACTGGCAAGGCCATGGTCACGCCGTTTTTCACTTTATCTTCTAACTGGCGAATCCGATCTTCTAAGGAAGCCGTATCCGTTTCCATTTGCGGACGAGCCAGCTTAATTACTGCAATCTCTAATAAAATCTGCTTGGTTGGAGAATAACGAATCTGGTTCATCAGTTCCGATAAGATCCGTAAATACCGCATCAGAATATTGCTATCCACAAGATAAGCGTCCTCGGACAGAACCTTCATGTTCTCCTCCGAAATTCCCAGAGACTCTTTATTTACACCACCGCTGACATTTACCAGTAACAGATTTCTTAAGTACATAATGAAGTCTGCCACAAACTGGCTGATGTCTTTTCCAGCATCCACGGTTTCCTCAATACAGGAAAGAGCCGTAATTACATCACCACCGGCAATAGCCCGGAACATCTTGGAAAAGATTTCCGTATCCACAACACCTAAGGTGGTCAGTACATTTTCATACGTAAGTTTTTCGCCTAAGTTAAAGGCAATGCATTTATCCAGAAGGCTGATGGAATCACGCATGGAACCATCTGCCGCCCTGGCAACATAGCGGACTGCCTTCTCTTCGAACTCTACCTGTTCACTATTTAAGAGGTAGGTTAAATTCTCCGCAATGGTGTCCACACTAATGCGCTTGAAGTCATACCTCTGACACCGGGAAAGAATGGTGATCGGCAACTTATGAGGCTCGGTAGTAGCCAGAATGAAAATGGCATATTCCGGAGGCTCTTCTAAGGTCTTTAAAAAGGCATTGGCTGCGTTACCTGTCAGCATATGGGCTTCGTCGATAATATATACTTTATATCTGCCTTTTACCGGAGTGTATTGAATCTCTTCAATAACTCTTCGGATATCATCTACGCCGGTGTTGGATGCAGCGTCAATTTCTACTACATCAATAAAATTGCCGGCAGCAACAGAACGGCAATGCTCGCACTCGTTGCAAGGCTCTCCGTCCATTGGATTCAGGCAGTTAACTGCTTTCGCAAAAATTTTGGCAACCGAAGTTTTACCTGTTCCTCGGGTTCCGGTGAACAAGTATGCATGACCAATACGGTTGTTTTTAATCTGGTTCTTTAAGGTACGAACAACATGCTCCTGCCCTTTTACCAAGCTAAAGGTCTGCGGTCTAAATTTTCGGTAAAGTGCCACATAGGACATGGGTAAAATCTCCTTTATTACATAATGACCCACTTTTCCATACTAGGTCATATATAATACCATATCGGCGCTTCAATATCAATAAAACCTGTTAGAATTACTTGACTGAATAAAATGCGTAAATTATAATCGTTTCTATCCGCGGGCCGGGGTGGCTTAAGTGGGTCCAATGCAACGAAAGTCTGTGAACCGTGTCAGGTCGGGAACGAAGCAGCACTAAGCAGAACCTTTTGTGTGACGTTGGGGTGCCTGTTTATTACTGCCTCGACTCGTGGTTTTTATTTACGCAATTCTTTAAAGAAATCTTTCAGAAGCTGTGAGCATTCCTCGGAAAGAATATCCGTTTTCACCTCACATTGATGATTAAATTCTTTTACATGAAGAAGGTCCAGAATACTGCCGGCACAGCCAGCTTTTGGATTCATGGCTCCAATAAATACTTTTCGAATCCGGGACTGGACAATGGCTCCGGCGCACATCTGGCAAGGTTCTAAGGTCACATACAGTTCCGTATCGTCTAACCGCCAGTCTCCCATTTTCTTACATGCTTTTTTTATAGCGCTGATTTCCGCATGGGCTAAGGCAGTTTTATCCGTCATTCTCCGGTTATAGCCTCTGCCAATAATCTCGCCGTTATATACAATGACGCACCCAATCGGTACTTCATTTATTTTCTTTGCTTTTTTCGCCTCTTTCAAGGCTTCTTTCATAAAATATTCTTCGTTATGTTCTGTACTCATATCAATATAATAAGAGGGCGGAAAAGCTTACGGCTTTTCCGCCTTGGTTCTTTAATAGTAGTTTCGAATTACATTCCAAACTCCGGAACGTTCCTGGCCTAATTTCCAGGAAGCAACTCCGGCAATGTTATGCTGACTAAATAAGTTCAGTTTCGCATCAATAGAGTCTTCATCCTCTAACCAGATGTAAACATCGGTTTCATAGTTCTCATACTTCAGGGCACGGTATCCTAAGGTTTCGTCCCAGGTAGCTCCGCCATGGTCATCTACGAGACCCTGGGCATCATTCATACCGTACTCTTCACGGTCCAGTTGTTCGCCGGCCTTATACCAAACTCTGGTGTAGAACGGAATACCGTAAATCAGTTTCTCTGCTGGTACCAGTTCTTCCGATAACGCTAAGCTCTCCTCTAAGAATGGAAGAGAAGCGTTCGGTCCAACTTCGCCAGAGCCTACATAATCATCATATCCCATAATTACTACATAGTCACAAATCTTGCCTTGCTCTTTTACATGGAAGCAGGAAGCATTGTAGGAATAAGGAGTATAGTTATCCACCGTCAGATATTTTCCAGCTTTTCTGCATCGTACAGAAAGTTCCCGGATGAACTCAATAAAGGAGTCGCTGAAATCCGAATTTACCAGCTCCAGGTCAACGTTCAGACCGTCAATGCCGTTGCTGATCATATCATCCATAATCGTCTCGATAACATACTCTCTCTTTGATGTGGAAGAAAGTACCTTTCTGGTTACCTCTCTGGAAGTTACGCCTTCTTCCGAAGAATCGGCATCCAGAAGAGCCCATACCAGGCATCCCATAGAATGAGCTTCGTCCACATAATCCGCACTAGAGCGAATATACATGTCTGCATCCACTGTGGTAAGGCTGTACCAGGTTGGAGAAAGGACATTCAATCCAGTAGCGTTGGCAGTGTCTCCACCTAAATCACCATTGGCATCAGGATTGTAAATTCCATGCCAAGTCATGTTAATCGGACCGCCAGTAGACAGAGAAGTGTATTCCGGCTCATCATAGTCACTGACTACATCTTCTGTATGACGGTTCTTTACGCAACGGGTCTGGATAAATCCTAAGAAGCCTTCTTCATTAATTACTTCCAGCCAATCATCTAAATCGTTGATAATCTGCAGACGTTCACCCTTCACAACATCACATACAACGTTGGAACGGATGCCACCGCGGATACGGATAGACGTTTTTCCTTTTACTTCGCAGAACTCGATTGGGCCAGTTTTGTATTTGATATAAACTCTTGCCGGGTCTTCGAATATTTCATAGCTTGCAGAAGAGAACTGATCTACAAAGTCCATAGCGACGCAGATGGTGCTTCCCCATTCCACAACGATTGGATAATCTGTTTCTATGGTTTCGTTATTAATGGTATATTTTTTATCGTTCAGTTTCGCCTTAATAATTCTGTCCGCATTAGTTACAACTAAAACATTTTCCGAAGAATCCCAATAGAATCTTTCATCAATGTTATAGTAAACCAAATCTCTGCTGACATAGACCTGTCCGTCCTGACGGAAGGCTCTGCTCAGGTACTGTACCTGGTTTTCTTCCGTATCTCCATAGAAGGAGTGCTGATCCAGCATAGTGTCCTCAAGAACAATTGCCAAATCGTTTTCTCCCGCCTCCTGGGTTCCCGTTGCTGAGTTCTCAGTCAGGAAGAAATATTTCTGAAGGTTTTCCATGTTGTGGGTAGGTCCCTTAATCTTATAGACAACAAACAGCAAACCGATAAGTATTACCAGAATAACCGCAAGCGCAATCAAAGGCTTAACGGATTTTTTCTTCTGGCGCTTTGTATTCTTTTGTGCCATGGTCTGACCTCACATTCATTTTTAATCGGGTTATTATACCATTTTCGCCCGTCAAAAACAACATTGCCGGTGCTTAAGAAGTTCTTAAGAAAAGCTTGTCAGAGGTTCTTTTCTAAATATTATTTACTGCATCGAACTTCAGCTGGGCCAGCCTCCCGGATTCACTCCATACATAGTCCCGCATGTAGTTGGTTTCTTCGTTAAAAATACAGGCTGCAGCGATTTCTTTAGCGTCAGATTTTCTTCCTTCTAAATAGAGAGACGCTCCTTTCTTTGCAATCTTTTTTAATTCATGTTCCAGCGCCATGTAGGCAATGTAACGGTTTTTTTCAGAATAAGTCATATAGCCTCCTTTCTTCATTATTAAAGTATGCAGATCAAGGAAATGCCGTGATAATATTAAAAATCTGCATTTGGGCATAAGAAAAAGAGCTGTCCGCTTATATAAAAATTGGGAAACGAATCTGCAGAACACAGATTCTTGGATACGAAATTGAGAGGATGTAAAGGGAACTACAAAGTTCTAAATATAGTTGTTCTTTTGTTACTTAAAAAATGCCTTCAACTCTCATTCCTTATGTGGGTGCTAGTATATTATTTTTATATTGACTTTTCAAGCGTTTTCATTTATTTTTTCCTATATGAAAATAGAACGTATTAGTGAAAATCAAATAAAGTGCACGCTGAACCGGTCAGACCTCGCTTCCAGACAAATTCGAATGAGCGAGCTGGCTTATGGTACAGAAAAAACGAAGGGATTGTTCCAGGACATGATGGAGCAGGCTTCCAATGAAGTCGGCTTCGATGCCAACGACCTTCCTTTAATGATAGAAGCTATTCCTGTTTCTATGGACTGTATTGTGCTGATGATCACCAAGGTCGAAGACCCGGATGAAGTGGATACCAAGTTCTCCAGCCTCACCCGTTTAAACGACCTGTTTTCTGATGCATCTGAGGATGCTCCAAAGGCCCCGTTCCATCGTCCTGGTGGAAAACCTCAGAAACCGGTGCAGGATGTTTTATCATCCTTAGCAAACGCTCCTGCTACGCTGGACAGACTCTTCTCTTTTGAAGACCTGGATACAGTTATTAGCTTCGCTCATCATATTGATGGTATTTACAGAGGATTTAATTCTCTTTATAAATGCCGCGAAAACAACAAATTCTACCTGCTCCTTACAAAATCAGAACACAACATTAAGGAGTTCGGTTTAGTATGCAACTCAGCTTTGGAATATGGCAGCAAGGAATCTTTAAACTTCGCCAGAATCGCTTACCTTGACGAACATTTCGATAAAATCTTAGATGGTAATGCAGTTCAAAGCCTTGCTAATGTGTAATTAACCTTAGCTGTTTTTTTGCTGCGCTTTGCTTGTTATGGCGGATAGATTTATTCTGTCCGCCATTTTTTATTTTATACGAGTGATCCCCGGTACACGGGTAAACAATAAATTTTTGTGTGAGGTGCGAAATGGCTCAAGAACTTATTTGTTTAAAAGACCTGGTAATGGAATTCGGTAAAGACCGAGTTTTAGATTCCATTAATCTCAGTATTGAGGACAAGAAATTCATGACCCTTCTGGGTCCATCTGGATGCGGTAAGACAACTACCTTAAGAATCATCGCAGGCTTCCAAAATCCAACAAGCGGAGAAGTCTTTTTCGACGGACAGAAAATCAATGATGTTCCGCCTTACAAAAGACAGATCAATACTGTTTTTCAGAACTACGCTTTGTTCCCGCATTTAGATGTTTATGACAACATCGCGTTTGGCTTGCGTATTTCCAAACTTCCAGAAGCAGAAATCGACAAACGGGTCGGTGAAATGCTGGAAGCTGTTTCCCTGAAAGGCTTTGAAAACCGTAAAGTTACGTCTCTTTCCGGTGGTCAGCAACAGCGTGTTGCTATCGCCAGAGCCTTAGTGAACCGTCCGAAAGTTCTTCTCTTAGATGAACCTTTAGGCGCTTTGGACCTGCGTCTTAGAAAAGATATGCAGAACGAACTGAAAGCCATCCAGCAGGAAGTCGGCATTACGTTCGTTTATGTAACCCATGATCAGGAAGAAGCCCTTTCTATGTCGGATACCGTCGTTGTTATGGATGGCGGAAAAATCCAGCAGATTGGCACTCCGGAAGATATTTATAATGAGCCTGCCAACGCTTTCGTTGCAGACTTTATCGGCGAGTCCAATATTCTCGACGGCATTATGATCGATGACTTCCGCGTAAAATTCTTTGACCGGGAATTCGCTTGCGTAGACCAAGGCTTTGAAAAGAATGAACCCGTCGATGTTGTTATTCGTCCGGAAGATGTAGATATTGTTGCACCAGATGATGGCCACCTTTGCGGTACGGTTACCAACGTAACCTTCAAGGGCGTACACTATGACACCATCGTTGACTTTAAAGGATTCAAATGGCTGATTCAGACCACCGACTTCCATAGAGAAGGCTCTGTTATTGGCATCCGTCTGAATCCAGATGATATTCATGTAATGCACAAGAGTGAATACTCTGGCATGTTTGGTGACTACAGTTCCTATTCTGAGGAATATGATGATATTTCAGTTGTAGAAGATGATGAGGAGAACGAATAATGAAGCGTAAATGGCTCACGGCTCCTTACATCGTATGGATGCTGTTATTTACAATCATACCCCTTTGCATAGTTATTTACTTTGCATTTACGGATTCCATCACCGGTGAATTTACTTTCTCGAACATCACTGGTATGTGGGATTATGCGCCGATTTTCTTACGGTCTATTTGGCTCAGCGTTATCGCTACCATTATCTGTTTGATTATCGGTTATCCGGTTGCTTATACCATTGCCCAGTGCGAGCCTCGTACCCAGCAGATGCTTCAGATGTTGATTATGTTGCCAATGTGCATGAGCTTCCTTTTAAGAACTCTTGCATGGGTTGCTTTACTGGAAGACACTGGTATTATCAACAATTTAGTTACAGCCCTCGGTCTTACTCCACTTCCGTTGATTCGAAACTCCGGCGCTGTTATTTTAGGCATGGTTTATAACTACCTGCCTTACATGATTCTGCCGCTGTATACTTCCATCTCAAAGATCAACCCAAGACTTATCGAGGCTGCGGAAGATTTAGGCTGCAACAAATCCAAAGTATTCGGTAAAGTTACGCTGCCACTTTCCATGCCGGGCATCGCTTCCGGAATCACCATGGTTTTTGTACCGGCAGTTTCCACGTTCTATATTTCCCAGAAGTTAGGCTCTCCGGGAACCATTTTAGTTGGTGATATTATCGAGTCTCAGTTCAAGGGCGCATACAATCCAAACCTGGGTGCTGCCATGTCCTTGATTCTGATGATTCTGATTTTCATCTGCATTGGCATTTCCAACCACTTCACCAACAGCGATTCCGAAGAGGAGGTGATGATGCCATGAGAAATGTATCCAAAGTCATCACCGTTATCGTCTTCATCTTTTTATATGTGCCGATCATTATTTTGGCCATTGCTTCCTTCAGCTCCGGAACGGACCTGGCGGTTTTTAAAGAGTTCACTTTAAACCAGTATCATGAATTATTCCGTGATACGGACCTGTTGGCTCTAGTAAGAAACTCTGCCGTTATCGCAGTGCTCTCTACCGCCATTGCCACTATTTTAGGTACTGCTGCAGCGTTAGGCATGCATAAGATGAGCAAAAAAATGCGTAACCTGGTTATGTCCATGACCAACATTCCGATGACCAACCCAGATATCGTTACCGGTGTTTCTTTGGCCTTAATGTTTGCTTTTACGGGCACTATGCTGAAGCTGAATTCGATTTTAGGTTTCTGGACTCTGTTAATTGCCCATGTAACCTTTAACTTACCGTACGTTATTTTGAACGTTATGCCGCGTCTGGCTCAGATGGACCAGAACCTGACGGATGCTGCCATGGATTTAGGCTGCACTCCGATAAAAGCGTTCTTTAAAGTAACCATTCACGAAATTATGCCTGGTATTATTGCCGGCGCTCTGATGAGCTTTACCATGTCTTTGGACGATTTCGTAATTTCTTATTTCGTAACTGGCTCCGGTTTCGTAACCCTTCCGGTTGAAATTTATAACTATACAAAGAAGCCGATTCATCCGAAGCTGTATGCTCTGTTCACCTTAATGTTCATTGTTATTTTAGCGCTGATGATTATCATGAATGTGCTGCAGGCAAAAGCTGATAAGAAGAAGTCTGAGAGTCACGTAAACCAGATGGGAGGTGTGTCATGAAAAAGTTTTTCGCATGCTTCCTGGCCCTGGTACTGGGTCTTATGATTTTAGGTGCAGTTCCTGCAAAGGCTGCAGAGAAAGTCACCCTGAACGTTTATAACTGGGGACAATATATTTCCGACGGCAGCGATGGCTACATCGATGTTATTGCAGAGTTTGAAAAAGTGTATCCGAATATCCATGTCAACTATATGACTTTCGACAGCAACGAGACCATGTACACCAAGCTGCAGTCTGGCGGTTCTACTTATGACATTATCATTCCGTCCGACTATATGATCGATACGCTGATTTCTGAGGACATGCTGGAGCCTTTGGATTTTTCCAACATCCCGAACTATAAGTACGTAGACGAAGCTTATAAAAACATGGCTTACGACCCGGAAAACAAGTATTCCGTGCCTTATACCTGGGGCTGTGTAGGCGTTATCTATAATTCCAAATATGTGAACGAAGAAGATGTTGGCAGTTGGGATTTAATGTGGAATAAGAACTATGCTGGAAAGATTCTGATGTTTGATAACCCACGAGATGCCTTCGCTATTGCAGAACGTCTCTTAGGCTACAGCCTGAACACGGAAGATCCAGAAGAAATGGCTGCCGCTACAGAAAAACTGAAAGAACAAAAGAACCTGGTACAGAGCTACGTTATGGACCAGATTTTCGATAAACTGGAACGAGAAGAAGCTTGGATCGGCGCATACTACGCTGGCGACTATCTGCTGATGGTAGAGGAAAACGAAGACCTGCGGTTCTTCTTCCCAGAAGAAGGTTTCAACCTGTTCGTCGATGCCATCTGCATCCCGAAAGGCTGTCAACACAAAGAGGAAGCAGAAACCTTCATCAACTTCCTGTGTGATCCGGAAATCTGTGGACAGAATCTGGAATACTTAGGCTACTCTACTCCATTATCCGAAGCCAAGAATTACATGGACCCGGAAATTACAGAAAGTGACATTGCTTATCCATCGGAAGATATTCTGGCAAATGGAGAAGCCTTCGCTGCTCTGTCCGTAGAAGGAAATCAGAGAATGAACTCCCTGTGGTTGTCCGTAAAGACCGATGACAACGTGTTAGGCAAGTACCTGATTCTGACGGGCGCCGCTATCGTAGTGGTAATTGGTCTGTGGCTCTTCTTTAAGATCCGCAAAACCCGCTCCATTAAGCGTAGGGGAATGTTCTATAAGAAATAGCGTGAAGCGTTTTTAATACAAAATAGCGCTAATTGTTTTAATACTTTCAATTTAATAGGGCTAAGCGTTTTTATTGCTTTCAATTAAAAAAATCCGTGAAGAAGTTCACGGATTTTTTTCGGCCGAAATCCAGGTGCACGCATAATGCAATATGCCGTAGCTTGCCGCACTATGCGTTGCCCTGCCACAGCGTGCGTTTTCTGCCACTGCATGCGTTGCCTACCACTGCGTGTGTTGCCCTACCACTGCGTGTGTTGCCCGCCACTGCATGCGTTTCCTTTTAAAAGCCCCCTGTATGTCCACATAGAAGCCGTTCGAATAATAGTGGACATAAATTCTGTGCTTTACCCTGATTTTTTCCTGAAAAGTCTATTTTTTGTACATAGAGAGCTCGTTTTAAATATAGTGAACACGTTTCACCGCATTTTATATACACTATTTTTCAGAATGGCTCCACATGTACAAAAAACAGTGATTTTTATCAATTTTCGCCGAATTGAAAGCATATTTTTATACACTATTTTGCATTTTCCTGCTATATGTACACAATTCCTAAAAACAACCCATTTTATGAGGTTAAGAGTAAACTGTTGATTCCCTTCTGCAGACCTTGTACATTCGTGCAAGCACGATGTACTTTCCTCGTCGCTTAAACAGATCCCTTCGG
>JAKSRM010000018.1 GCA_024403615.1 Lachnospiraceae bacterium | reverse complement strand
TTGTGCAAGAGCCGAGAATCTACCCGTACATATCTCAACTATTTGTGCAAGAGCCAAGAATCTGCTCGTACATATCTCAACTATTTATGCAACAACCAACAATCTTCCCGCAAAGCAAAGGAAAAGGCATATACAGCCTCCTGTAGAAAACGTGTTGGTTTTCGGAAGGAGGGGTGTATATGCCTTTAATGTTGTTTATTGTAGTATTATTCTGTTTTACTTTTTTGCCATCATGTCCTGAATTTTTTCCATCATGGCAGCGATTTCGATGTTCTGTGGGCAAGCGCCTTCGCAAGCCTGGCATCCGAGACAATCCTGAGGTTTCATACCTTCTGGAAGGCTGTTGATGTAAGAAATCATCTGGAAGCTTGGGCTGCCAATGAAAGCAGACTCATTATAGTACTCAATCACGGTAGGAATATCGATGCTCTGTGGGCAGTTGCCGGTGCAGTATCTGCAAGCAGTACATGGAAGAGAAGTTCTGCCAAGGTAGTCTTTTGCTACGGCAAAGAGAAGGTCTCTTTCTTCGTCACTGACAGGCTCGTTGGTATTGAAAATACGAACGTTATCTTCTACCTGTTCAAAGTTGCTCATACCGGAAAGAATAACAGTTACGCCAGGGATTGCCTGAAGGAAACGGAAGCACCATTCTGGAGCATTCAGACCCGGACGATATGCATTCAGTTTTTCCATTAAGTCTTCTGGAATAGTAGCTAATTTGCCGCCACGGATCGGTTCCATAACCCAGATTGGGATGTTTCTCTTCTGGAGTTCTTCTACTTTAACTTTTGCGTCCTGGAAATCCCAGTCAACCCAGTTCAGCTGAATCTGGCAGAATTCCATAACATCGCCGTAAGCATCTAAGAACTTCAGGAAGTTCTTGTTAGAAGCGTGGCAGGAGAAACCTAAGTGTTTAATCTTGCCGGCTTTTTTCTGTTCTACCATATATTCTACAACGCCATATTCTGGATTCAGGAAGTTTCCAAGGTTTCCATCATTCACATTATGGAGAAGATAGAAATCAAAATATTCTACCTGAAGTTTCTCTAACTGTTTTGCAAAAATTTCTTCTTTCTTCTGGAAGTTTTCTGGTGAGAAAGAAGGGAACTTTGTAGCAACATTGAAAGAGTCACGTGGATAGTTCTTTAAAAGTTCTCCCACAACCAGTTCGGAATTTCCTCCATGATATGGCCAAGCAGTATCAAAATAGTTCACACCGTTATCAATAGCGTAAGCAATCATTTTCGCAGTAAGTTCTTTATCGATATTGGTTGAGTCTCCATCGATTACCGGAAGACGCATTGCGCCAAAGCCCAGATTCGATAACTTCTTTTCCTGAAAATTGTTGTAATACATATGAATACCTCCAATATTTTTCTCTGATACAATTTTAATTCCTGCAGCAGAGTAAAGCAACGCAAATATTCATTTGTTCTATATAAAATTAGATAAGGTCCGAAAAATTATGACTTTAAAGCAATAAAGTGTTGACAGATAATATTTCGAGACGTATAATTCCATCCAAACAAAATATTGTTATGCAGAATAGAGGCGCGGTATTTATCAGTAACCATTCGCAAGAAGGCAATAAGGTGCTGCGAAAGATGAAAGGAAATATCGCCGAAACAAAGGGGAACCTTAAGGAACCGGAGTTGGGCTGTTGCAGAATATGTAACAGACTGTCACATTAGTGGAGCGCTTTCTGACATTAAAGGTTATAGACTTGATTAATGTGATGTTTTGCAGAATGTTTGCAAAACATTTTTTTGTGCGAATTGAGGCCAGCGGCCGCGAGCGGGCGTCATCCGAAGGATGCCCGGGCCCAGGTCAAGAATAATCGCAAATATATTTGCAGATTATTCTTGAATTAGGGCACGGATACCGTTCGAAGAACGTCGCCCGGGCGGCGGACATTGGCCGAAAACGTACAGCGAGCGCTAGCGAGCTTGCTTAAGATTTTCAATAACCGTAGATAACAGAGATCTTCACCAGAGCATTACAGTACAAAATACTAAGAAAAGAGGAAAAGAAAATGAGAAAGTTAAGAACAGTATTATGTGTAGGACTTGCGCTGGTAATGGTAATTGCATTTGCATGTGCATGTGGAAATTCTGGTGGCGGAGCAGCCCCGGCAGGCAGCGGAGGAGCAGCACCAGCAGCAACCGGTGTTAACGACGGCACAGGCAAAGTTTTAAGAGTAGCTATGGAATGCGGCTATGCTCCTTATAACTGGACACAGTCCGATGATTCCAACGGAGCAGTTCCAATCGTTGATTCATCCGATTATGCTTACGGCTACGACGTAATGATGGCAAAATATATTGCTGAGCAGCTTGGTATGGAAGTTGAAATTTACAAATTAGATTGGGATTCTCTTCCAATGGCAGTACAGAGCGGAACTGTTGACTGCGTAATCGCTGGTCAGTCTATCACCGCAGAAAGACTTGAGACCGTTGACTTCTCAGAGCCATACTACTATGCATCTATCGTAACATTAACAAAGAAGGATTCTCCTTTTGCAAATGCAAAGTCCATCAACGACTTAGCAGGAGCTACAGCTACATCACAGCTGAACACCGTATGGTATGATATCTGCATCCCACAGATTCCTGATGTAAAAGCAGCTACCGCACAGGAAAGTGCTCCTCAGATGCTTACCGCTCTGGATGCAGGCGCAGTTGATATCGTTGTAACAGATGAACCTACTGCTATGGGCGCATGCGCTGTATACCCAGACATGGTAATGCTTGCTTTCACAGGTACCGACGGAGACTATGAAGTATCCGAAGAAGAAATCAACATTGGTATCTCTATGCAGAAGGGCAACACAGGACTTTGCGAAGCAATCAATGGTGTTCTTGCAGGTTTAACAAAAGAAGATTATGCAGATTGGATGAACCAGGCAATCGATGTTCAGCCAATGAATGAGTAATAAAAAAGGCCGACAATAGTTCGACTGATTAACAGATAGGATTTTTAAACGATGAGTAACTTTTTATTGGCATCTCTGCCACCTGATTTTTTCGGCAGAATAGGATTTATACTACAGAAATACGGAGCATCCATGGCAAAGGGTGCCGGAACCACTTTGGTCATTGCCATTGTTGGTACGGTTATCGGTTGCATCATTGGCTTCATTGTTGGTCTGATTCAGACCATTCCTGTAAACCAGAATGACTCCGTAGGAAAGAAAATTCTGTTAAAGATCGTCAACATCATTCTTAAGATTTATGTTGAGGTCTTCCGTGGAACGCCTATGATGGTTCAGGCGATGTTCCTGTATTATGGTGCCATGATTCTGTTCAACATCAACATGGGTATGTGGACAGCAGCGTTTTTCATCGTTTCTATCAATACCGGCGCATATATGGCAGAGACGGTACGTGGTGGTATTTTCTCCGTACCGTTAAGCCAGACCGAAGGTGCGAAGGCTATCGGCATGACTCACTTCCAGACCATGGTAAACGTTATTTTACCGCAGGCTTTGAGAAACATCATGCCACAGATTGGCAACAACCTGATTATCAACATTAAGGATACCTGCGTATTAAGCTGTATCGGCTGCGTAGAGTTATTCTTCACATCCAAGTCTGTTGCCGGAACTTACTATACTTACTTTGAAACATTCACAATCACTATGGCGATGTATCTGATCATGACATTATTCTTCAGCTGGCTGTTAAGATTCGTTGAGAAGAAGATGGACGGACCTGCAGAATATGATCTGGCAACAACAGATACGTTAGCTTATACTAGCGGAACGCTGACATCACCAGCAAAAGAACACGTAGACGACAGGGGGCTGAGCGATAGACATGAGTAATTATGATTCAAATTCCGGAAACGGTATTATCGAAATTAAGCACCTGGGAAAGGTCTTCGGAAAACATGAAGTTTTAAAAGACATCAATTTTTCCATTAAGGAAGGCGACGTTACCTGTATCATCGGAGCTTCCGGATCCGGAAAATCCACTATGCTGCGGTGTATCAACTTGCTGGAAACTCCTACTTCCGGAGAAATCCTTTTTAAGGGCAAAGATATTCTGAAAGAAAAAAATGTAGCTGCTTACCGTGCAAAAGTTGGCATGTGCTTCCAGAGCTTTAATCTGTTCAGCAACATGACCGCCTTAAAGAACTGTATGGTAGGACCGATGAAAGTTCTGAAAAAGTCAAAAGAAGAAGCAGAAAAAGAAGCTCTCTTCTATCTGGACAAAGTAGGTATGAGTCCTTACATCAAGGCGAAACCGAAACAACTTTCCGGCGGACAGCAGCAGCGTGTTGCTATCGCAAGAGCTTTGGCAATGCATCCGGATGTATTACTTTTTGACGAACCGACATCCGCCCTTGATCCGCAGATGGTTGGTGACGTTCTGGAAGTAATGAAAAAACTGGCATCGGAAGGCTTGACCATGATCATCGTTACTCACGAAATGGCCTTTGCAAGAGATGTTTCCGACCGTGTAGTTTATATGCAGGATGGCATTATCTGGGAAGAAGGAACGCCGGAAGAAATCTTCGGAAATCCTACCAAACCAGAAACAAGAGACTTCCTGTCAAGATTTAGAAATATGTAAATTCAAATAAAGTTTTTTCTTTATGTGACTCCTTAAAAGAAGATGACAAAAGCGGTTGCTTTTGTCATCTTTCCTTTTGAGAAAGAGAACATCGGAACACAAAAAGTTCATTTTTTTATACACGGTAAAAGGGGCAGTTTGGTTGACTTTTGTAACACAAAATGGTATATTATGAAAAAAGTTTGTAACAAATTTGTAATAAATAGGCGGAAGTTTTTTTGAAAAAAAGTAACATTATCAACAGTAAAATATTAGCAGGCGTACTTGCAGCAGCGGTTGTCGTTGTAGGTGCTGGTACCATGAGCCTGAATGAAAATAAAGTAATGGCTGCGGAGCGTAATGCAAAGGCAGAAGAAACCAGAGTCCTTGTGGAAGAAATCGGACTTCCATCCGCAGGTGTTGGACAGGTCGTAGATAATTATGTAGGTGCTTCTGGAGATAGCTCCGTAGAACTGCTTTCGACAACGGCACTGGCGGCAGGCTATGAAGAATTTAATGAATATTATGACGGAAGAGGAAACTGCGTAGGCAAACTGATTGTCTGCAAAGAGGACGCTGCCGTTAACGTATATGATAGAATTCCGGGAAATGAAAGAATCGAAACCGGTGACACTCAGATGGCTAAAATCGTAGGAAGAATGTACTACGGTGATACGGCGACTCTGATTATGGAATGTGGTTTCTGGTACGAGATCGTTGCGGATACCTTCTCTGGTTATGTACCGAAGGAACACTTTGTTACAGGAAAAGAAGCAGAGAAATTGAACGATGATACCTGGGAACGGATTGCCATCATCGGAGAAGATGACCTCTATATTAACGAGGAACCTTGGTACGGAAGTACGGTTCTGTGCTGCTTAGATAAAGGAATGAAATGCCCAATCGTTGAATGGGGCGATGAATTCTCTTTGATCCACGTAGATGGTGTTGGCGATGGTTGGGTAGAAAATGCTCTTTGCACGATTACCGATATGCGTAAGGTTGGCATTACTGCAAAAGAAGAAGCCAAGAACCGGGAAAAGATTGAAGATGGTGTTGATCGTGCAGCGGCAATCGAAGAGGCAAAAGAAGCATATACTTCTTCACCAGCTTACCAGTTTGCACATATTGAACCAGCTCCTGCAGATACCGCAGATACTGCAGCATTCCGTCAGGCAGTAGCGGATTATGCTCAGCAGTTCGTAGGATGGCTGCCATATGTATGGGGCGGTAATTCTCTGGAAAGTGGAGCAGATTGCTGTGGATTCACTCAGGCGATTTATGCAGCTTTCGGAATTGATATTCCTAGAACCGAAGGCGACCAGTACTGGAGCGGAACTCAGGTTTCCCTTGATGATTTAAGACCTGGTGATATAATCTACTATGGTGGTCACGTTGCTCTGTTCGTTGGCGGAGACACAGTAGTTCATGAGCCTGTTCCTGGAGATGTCTGCAGCTATCAGAGCGTATACATGATGGATCCGATTGGAGCCGTAAGATACATTAACTAAACGATAACGGGGACCGCAAGGTCCCCGTATTTTATTGGAAAAATATAGATGAAACAAAAGAAAAACAAAAACGCATATCGAGCGATAGCCTTTCTGGTGATTGCGGTAATTGCCGGAATTGCGATTGGTGTCCTTGCTGGGCTATCTCTTCCAAAACAGGAAGAGGCGCCAGTTTTAGAGAATGTTTCTCTTCCTGGCGCTGGTGCTGGAGACGTGATTCAGAACTATCTGGGAGCTACCCAGGAAAGCTCCATAAATCTTTTATCCACTACCGCTTTAGGTGCAGGTTTCGAAAATATTAACGAATATTATGACGCTGATGGAAGCTCTCTGGGAAAACATATTGTTTATACCGGAAAGAAAAACATCAATGTTTACAATAAAATCCCGGGAAATGAACGAATCGAAAAAGGAGATTCCTTGGCGACCATTAATGGAAGAATGGAGCCTCTTTCGGTAGCAACGCTGATTAAGGAGTGGGGAAACTGGTTCCAGATTGTTTCCGATGATATTTCCGGTTTTGTAAATGGAGCGGATTTTGTTCTGGCGAAAGATGCGGAAACTTTAGATTCTTCTACTTATCAGGACGTGGCTACGACGAACACCGATGACGTATATATTCGGGAAACGGAAGATGTAGTAAGTACCATTATCTGCGTCCTTCCAAAAGGCATCAGCCTTCCAGTATTGGAGTACGGCGATGAATATTCCGAAGTCTATCTTACTGGTTTAGGAGAAGGATGGATTTCTAATGAAGAAGCGGATTTTTCCAATGTCCGGAAGCAAGCAAAATCCGTAAAAGAAGAATCTACGCTTACCAACGCGGTGTCCAATGGAATCGACGAAGCTGCAGAAGTAGAGGCTGCCCTTCAGGCAGAAATGGAAGGCCTGGCGAGAAGCTATGCACTGGCACAGATTGAGCCGGCACCACCAGATTCCGCAGATACGGCAGCCTTAAGAGAAGCGGTTGCCAATTACGCCCAGGAATTTGTAGGAATTCTTCCGTATGTCTGGGGTGGCTCAGATCTTACCAGTGGGGTAGACTGCAGTGGGTTTACTTCTGCAGTTTACGCAGCCTATGGCATAGGAATTCCGAGAACCTCAGGAGATCAGGCTTACGGAGGAACGCCAGTTTCCATGGATGATTTACGGCCGGGAGACATTATCGGTTATCCAGGTCATGTGGCAATGTACATCGGAGGAGACACGGTGGTACATGCTCCAACCGAGGGACGATGTGTCGAATATGGCAATTTGTACATGATGGAAATCATCAATGTGTCTCGTTACATTAATTGAGAATTATTTGTGAAAGAACTCCCATTGGGGGTTCTTTTATGTTAAAATAATGGCATACCAGAGAAGGAGGTGTTTTTTATGAAGTATACTATCACTGGAAGAAACATTGAAATCACGGAAAGCCTCAGAGATGCCATTCAGGAAAAACTCGGCAAACTGGAAAGATTCTTTTCTCAGGACGCAGAAGCACATGTTACCTTAAGTGTTGAGAAAAGCCGTCAGAAAATCGAAGTCACCATTCCGGTTAAAGGCGGACTGATCCGCGCAGAGCAGACCAGCTCCGATATGTATGTATCCATCGACCTGGTAGAAGAAGCTATTGAATCACAGCTGAAGAAGTACAAAAACAAGATTATTGACAAGTATCAGGACAAGAAGAATTTCTCCAAAGAGTATATCGAGCAGGAGTATGAGGATGAGGATGAAATTAAAATTGTTAAGACCAAACACTTCGATTTCAAACCTATGGATCCAGAAGAAGCTTGCATGCAGATGGAACTTTTAGGACATGATTTCTTCGTATTTACCAATGCGGATACGGACCAGATCAATGTTGTTTACAAGAGAAAGAATAATACTTACGGACTGATTGAGCCGGAATTTTAAAATATATCAGGAGTTAATTTTTAATGAGTTTAAAAGACAAAATCTTCGGAAGCCATAGCGACAAGGAAATCAAACGAATCAAGCCTTTAGTTGACCGTATTGTAGCCCTTCGTCCGGAAATGATGGCCATGACCGATGACCAGATGAAAGCAAAGACCCAGGAGTTTAAGGACAGACTGGCCAACGGAGAAACCTTAGACGATATTCTCGTAGAAGCTTTTGCTTTAGTTCGAGAAGCTACCCGTAGAAAATTAGGCACCGAGCATTATCCGGTTCAGTTAATGGGCGGTATCGTTCTTCATCAGGGACGAATCGCTGAAATGAAAACTGGTGAAGGAAAGACCCAGACCTGTCTTCTTCCGGCATACTTAAATGCTCTGGAAGGAAAAGGCGTTCATATCGTTACCGTCAACGATTATCTGGCATCCCGTGACGCGGAGTGGATGGGACAGGTACATCGTGCCTTAGGTCTTACGGTTGGTGTTGTATTAAACAGCATGACCAGCGAAGAACGTCAGGAAGCCTATGCCTGCGATATTACGTATATTACCAACAACGAGTTAGGTTTTGATTATCTGAGAGATAACATGGTTGTAAGGAAGGAAAATCTGGTTCAGAGAGAACTTCATTACGCCATTGTCGACGAGGTCGACTCCATCCTTATTGACGAGGCCAGAACCCCTTTGATCATCAGTGGTCAGTCTGCAAAATCCACAAAGCTGTATGAACTTTGCGATATTCTTGCAAAACAGTTGCAGCGTGGTGAAGCGAAAGAGCTGAACAAGATGGACATCATTATGGGCGAGAAGGTGGAAGAAACCGGAGATTTCGTCGTAAATGAAAAAGAAAAAGTTGTTAACCTTACGGATCAGGGTGTTCGCAAAGTAGAGCAGTTCTTTAAGATTGAGAACCTGGCAGATCCGGAAAACCTGGAAATCCAGCATAATATTACCTTGGCTCTTCGTGCTCATAACCTGATGCATAAAGATCAGGACTACGTAGTAAAAGACGATGAGATTCTGATTGTTGATGAATTTACCGGACGTATTATGCCGGGTCGTCGTTATTCTGACGGTCTCCACCAGGCTATTGAAGCGAAAGAACATGTAAACGTTAAGAGAGAGTCCAAGACTCTGGCTACCATTACGTTCCAGAACTTCTTCAATAAATACGACAAGAAGGCTGGTATGACTGGTACTGCTTTAACGGAAGAAAACGAGTTCCGTAACATTTACGGAATGGATGTTGTAGAAATTCCTACAAACCTTCCGGTTATCCGTAAGGATCTTACCGACGCAGTATATAAAACCAAAAAAGAAAAATACAAAGCAGTTATTGATGAAATCTGCGCAGCTCATGAAACCGGACAGCCGGTTCTGGTTGGTACCATTACCATCGATACTTCCGAATTGTTAAGCAGTATGCTGAAAAAACGTGGCATAAAGCATAACGTATTGAATGCCAAGTATCATGAAATGGAAGCGCAGATTGTTGCAGAAGCTGGTCAGCATGGCGCTGTAACTATCGCCACCAACATGGCCGGCCGTGGCACCGATATTAAGCTGGACGACGAAGCAAAAGCTGCCGGAGGCCTGAAAATTATTGGTACCGAACGTCATGAAGCCCGTCGTATTGACAATCAGCTCCGTGGCCGTTCCGGAAGACAGGGAGACCCAGGTGAATCCAGATTCTATATTTCTCTGGAAGATGACCTGATGAGATTATTCGGTTCCGAACGACTGATGGGTATTTTCAACACTTTAGGTGTAGAAGAAGGCGAGCAGATTGAACATAAAATGCTTTCCAACGCCATCGAACGTGCTCAGGAAAAGATTGAGAACAACAACTTTGGTATTCGAAAGAATTTGCTGGAGTACGATGAAGTAATGAATGAGCAGCGCGAAATTATTTATGCAGAACGTCTTCGCGTACTGAATGGCGAATCCATGAGAGAGTCTATTTACTCTATGGTAGATGAAACCGTAAACCATATTGTAAATGCGGCGATTCCGGAAGAAACAAAACCTGCAGACTGGGATATGTTGGGCTTCAACGAAATGTGGGCGCCGGTATTTAATACCTTAGTATCCTTAAGCCCAGAGCAGAGAAACGGTGCTTATACGAAAGAAGAATTCCGAACAGATATGAATCAGTTGGCTCGTAGCCTCTACGAGAAGAAAGAAAAAGAATTCCCAGTTGAGGAACATCTCCGTGAAGTAGAACGTGTAGTTCTCTTAAGAGTTATCGACCGTCACTGGATGGATCATATCGATGATATGGATCAGCTCCGTCAGGGCATCGGACTTCAGGCTTATGGACAGAGAGACCCGGTTGTAGAATACAAGATGGCTGGTTTCGATATGTTTGATGGCATGATTGCAGGTATCCAGGAAGATACCGTCCGCACCATGATGCACATCAAAATCGAGCAGGAAGTTAAGAGAGAACAGGTAGCAACTCCAATGGCTACCAACAAAGACGATTCTGCGGTAAGGGCTCCGAAGAAACGTGCCGATAAGAAAGTTTATCCGAACGACCCTTGCCCATGTGGAAGCGGTAAAAAATATAAAAACTGCCACGGCAGAAAAGCTTGAGATTCATAATTAAAATTTGATGAGAGATTGGAAGGATTTGACTCTTTCCAATCTCTTTTTTTCGTAAATTTTTGTCATTTTGAACAAGAAAAAATCTTTAAATTTGGCAAAAAATATTATATAATTAACCGATTATAATCGAAAATAAAAAGAAAGAGAAATGTGTGATCGCCATGGTGTTATTAGACCAGACAAAATATGAATTATCCCAGTATGAAGAGCCTCTCATGAACATGGAAAATGCCCTGAACCGAGAAGCTAGATTTGCCCGTATCGCAGAAATCGAAAAGGCGATGAACGAGCCTGGATTTTGGGACGACAATAAGACCAGTGCCGGCCTGATGAAAGAAATGAAAACCATGAAGAGCGAAATGGAAAACTATGACGCTCTGAAGTCTAGTTATGATGATTTATGGACCTTAATCGAAATGGCCGAAGAAGAAAACGATGACGATTTAGGCGATGAATGTCTGGAAGAATTTGAGAACTTCAAGAAGACTTACGAAGACTACCGCATTTCTACATTACTGTCCGACGAATTTGACGGACTGGATGCCATCCTGACCTTACATGCAGGTGCTGGCGGAACGGAAAGCTGCGACTGGGCAAGCATGCTGTTCCGTATGTACTGCAGATGGGCAGAACGACATGGATTTAAGTATGAAGTATTAGACAGTCTGGACGGAGAAGAAGCTGGCTTAAAATCCGTAACAGTACAGATTTCCGGACAGAATGCTTATGGCTATTTAAAGAGTGAAAAAGGTGTTCACCGTCTGGTAAGAATCAGTCCTTTCAATGCCGCAGGAAAACGTCAGACCAGCTTCGTAAGCTGTGACGTAATGCCGGATATTGAAGAAGACCTGGATATTGAGATTGCAGACGAAGACATCCGTATTGATACCTACCGTAGCTCTGGTGCCGGCGGCCAGCACATTAATAAAACCAGCTCCGCCATTCGTATTACCCACCTTCCTACAGGCATCGTTGTACAGTGTCAGAATGAACGAAGCCAGTTCCAGAATAAGGACAAGGCTATGCAGATGTTAAAGAGTCAGCTGTATCTGAGAAAGAAAGAGGAACAGGCAAAGAACTTGGCAGACATCCGTGGTGAGGTAACGGAAATTGGCTGGGGCAACCAGATTCGTTCTTACGTTATGCAGCCTTATACTCTGGCAAAAGACCATCGTACCAACTTTGAGATGGGTAACGTTGGCGCCGTAATGGATGGAGACTTAGACGGCTTCATCAACGCATATTTAAACTGGAAAGCAGCAAAATAACTATAGATTACAGAGAGGTAGAACCATGATTAATGTAGCAGTACTTGGATACGGAACCATTGGCTCAGGTGTTGTGGAAGTTCTGAACATGAACCAGGAAATCGTTAAGCGTAATGCCGGACAGGAAGTCCGCGTGAAATATGTGCTTGACCTCCGCAACTTCCCTGGCGACCCTATCGAAAATATCTTAGTTCATGATTTTGATACGATCTTGAACGATCCGGAAGTTGATATTGTCGTAGAGGTTATGGGAGGCACGACGCCTGCTTACGAATACGTAAAAGCTGCATTACTGGCTGGAAAGAATGTCTGCACTTCCAACAAAGCGTTGGTAGCAGCTCACGGTCCGGAATTAATTCAGATTGCCCGTGAAAAGAACATTAACTTCCTTTTCGAAGCCAGTGTTGGCGGCGGTATTCCGATTATCCGTCCGATTTTAAGATCCCTGAACGTAGATAATTTTTATGAAATCACAGGTATCTTAAATGGTACAACAAACTACATTTTAACGAAGATGTACAACGAAGGCGGAAGCTTTGAAGAAGCTTTAAAGGAGGCTCAGGATTTAGGTTATGCAGAGAGAGATCCTTCTGCAGATGTTGACGGCTTTGATGCTGCAAGAAAGATTGCCATCCTCTCCAGCCTGATGTACGGAAAGAATTTGAACTATGAAGACCTGAGTGTAGAAGGTATCCGCAAAATCAGTACCGCGGATATTGACTATGCAAAAAGCTTAGGTATGAAAATAAAACTGTTAGCAATTACCTATAATGTTGCTGGTGAAATTTATTCGGAAGTAGCTCCACACATGATCGACTCCAATAATTCCTTATATGGCGTAGATGATGTTAAGAACGGAATTCAGCTGAAAGGCAACCTGTTAGGAGACACCATGTTCTATGGCTCCGGCGCAGGAAAACTTCCTACCGCTTCTGCAGTTGTATCGGACGTTATCGATGAAGCAAAGCATTTGAACACCAATATTCCTATCATTTGGGAAACTGAAAATGTTAAACTGGCAGAGCGTGGAAAACATGAAAGCAAATTCTTTATCCGAGTAGATAAGGACTTTGCAGAAATCAAAAATACATTCGATCTGGAACAGTTGATTACTTTGGAACAGTATCCGGACGAATATGCAATCGTAACCAGCAAAATGACCTTCGCAGACTTCTACGAGAAGATTGGCAACCGGGAACACATCAGAAGTATCATTCAGGTAAAATAAATGAAATATGTGATTGTATTAGGCGATGGAATGGCAGACCGTCCCATCGAAGAATTAGGAGGTAAAACTCCGATAGAAGCCGCAAATACTCCTTACATGAACTTATTAGCTTCGAAAGGAGAAATCGGACTGGCTGCTACCATTCCGGAAGGAATGAAGCCAGGTAGCGATACGGCGAATCTGGCCGTTTTAGGCTATGATCCGAAAGTATATTATTCAGGACGTAGTCCTCTGGAAGCCTTAAGTATCGGCGTTCCAATGAAAGATACGGATATTGCTTTGAGAGTTAATCTCGTAACCGTAGAAGAAAGTGCGGATGGCGTATTTGAAAACTATATTATCCGGGATCATTCTTCCGGAGAAATTTCCACGGAAGATGCAGCCGTTCTGCTGGATGCTTGCAGGGAAATTATGGAAGATGAAGAATTCCAATTCTATGTTGGCACGAGCTATCGTCACTGCTGTATCTGGGAGAAAGGCGAAGTGGTGGACCTTCCTCAGCCTCATGACCATTTAGACGAGACCATTGGAAGCCTTCTGCCGGTGAACTACGGCGACTCGAAGTCGATGTCCGATCTTGCAAAGCATGGCATGGAATCCTTCACGGAAATGATGAAAAAAAGCTTTGAAATCTTAAATCATCATCCGATAAATGAAGAGAGAAGAAAAGCTGGAAAGAACCCGGCAAATTGCTTATGGTTCTGGGGCGCAGGCACGAAACCGTTGCTGGCTCCGTTTATTGAAAAGACCGGAAAGAAAGGCGTTATGATCAGTGCGGTTGACCTTCTGAAAGGAATTGGTCGTGGCGCAGACATGTACGTTCCGGAAGTAGAAGGTGCCAACGGATTGTTGGAGACCAACTACGAAGGCAAAGCTCAGGCAGCCTTAGATGCTCTTCTGAAAGATGGATATGATTTCGTTTATGTCCATGTAGAGGCTCCGGATGAAATGGGCCATCAGGGAAGCTATGAAAGAAAAATTAAAGCAATCGAAAATCTGGACCAAAGATTGATTAAAAAACTTTATGAAGGTCTGGAAGGCACAGATTTCCGTATGCTGATTATGCCGGATCATCCGACACCCGTATGTATCAGGACTCATTCCTCAGATCCTGTTCCATATATTTTATACGACAGTACCGAGAAACAGAATCACACATGGACTTACAGTGAGAAAGAAGCGGAACTGTCAGGTAACCTTATTAAACCAGGCTATTTATTAATTAACCATTTATTGGAAAAGTAGGAGAAAAGATGCTTATCGTAAAAAAATTCGGAGGTTCCTCCGTAGCCAACAAGGAGAGAATTTATAACGTAGCACGCCGTTGCGTGGAAGAGTACAAAAATGGCAACCAGGTAGTTGTTGTACTTTCTGCTATGGGTGATACGACAGACGATCTTCTGGATTTGGCCGCAACTATTTCTGCGAAGCCTTCCAAGAGAGAACTGGATATGCTGATGAGTACAGGCGAGCAGATTAGTGTAAGCCTTTGCGCAATGGCGATTCAGGAATTAGGCGTAGCAGCTATTTCATTGAATGCATTTCAGGTAGCAATGCACACAAGCAGGGATTATGGAAATGCCCGCCTGAAAAAAATTGACACAGAAAGAATTAAAGCCGAACTGGATGCTAAGAAAATCGTTTTAGTAACAGGTTTCCAGGGCATTAACCGATATGATGATGTAACTACATTAGGCCGCGGCGGCAGTGATACTACAGCAGTAGCTCTGGCAGCAGCCCTTCATGCAGATGCATGCGAAATCTATACAGACGTTGATGGCGTTTATACTTGCGACCCACGTATTGTTCCAGAAGCTCAGAAACTGGACGAAATCACTTATGATGACATGCTGGATCTGGCAACCTTAGGCGCACAGGTTCTGCATAACCGCAGCGTAGGCATGGCAAAGAAATATGGAGTTGAACTGGTGGTACGTTCTTCTTTAAGCGACGCACCGGGTACTGTAGTTAGGGAGGTATTAAAAGTGGAAAAGAGAATGATCAGTGGTGTTGCTGTAGATAAGAGTCCTGCACGGATTTCCCTTATTGGTTTACATGATGCACCTGGTATTGCATTTCGAGTATTTAACGTTTTAGCAGCAGAAGGAATTTCTGTTGATATTATTTTACAGAGTGTTGGCCGTGACGGAACAAAGGATATTTCCTTTACCGTTGATAGAAAAGATCTGGACGCTAGTATTAAAGTTCTGGAAGAAAACCTTTCCAAACTTACTGCAGAAAGAATTGAATGTGAAGAAAACGTTGCAAAAGTTTCCGTTGTTGGCGCTGGAATGATGACAAACCCAGGCGTTGCTAGCAAGATGTTCGAAGCTCTTTACAACGAAGGAATCAACATTAAGATGATTTCCACTAGCGAAGTTAGAATTACAGTTCTTGTTGATCAGGACAATGCGGATGCAGCAGCACGCGCAGTTCACAACGCATTTGTAGCGCAGGATTGATATGGTATTTGAATCAAATTGTGAAAAAGACACCTATAAACTAGGATTTGAAGTAGGCGAGGCAGCAGAACCTGGCGATGTATTTTGTCTGGATGGAGACTTAGGCGTAGGCAAAACTGTTTTTACTGCAGGCTTTGCAAAAGGCCTGGAAATTGAGACTCCAATCTGCTCTCCTACCTTTACCATCCTTCAGACTTATGATGAGGGCCGGTTGACCCTTTATCATTTTGATGTCTATCGGATTGAAGACCCGGATGAAATGGAAGAAATCGGCTTTGATGAGTTTGCTTTCGGCGATGGCGTATGCATTATCGAATGGGGCAAACAAATTGAAGACATCCTTCCGGAAAATACAAAGTATATAACGATTGAAAAAGACCTGGATAAAGGGTTTGATTACAGAAAGATAACGATAGTATGAGACTACTGGCGATTGAAAGCTCAGGGCAGCTTGCTTCTGTAGCTGTAATTGAAGATGGTGAGATTTTAGGCATGAAAGTGGGTGAGTTTAAGGTAACTCATTCTGAAACTCTGATGCCCATGATTGATGCAATGCTGAAGGAATCTGGTGTAGAACTGGATTCTTTAGATGCCATTGCAGTAAGCGGCGGTCCCGGTTCCTTTACGGGCCTGAGAATTGGAAGCGCTACAGCGAAAGGCTTAGGCCTGGCACTGGATATTCCGTTGATTCATGTACCGACTCTTCATGCCATGACCTATAATCTTTTGGTTCCGGATTATATCGGAGCTATTATTGTTCCAATGATGGATGCCAGAAGAGGCCAGGTATATTGTGGCATTTATGATTTTGTTATCCGCCCGGACAACATGGTGGATTTTGATATTTTCATGGATGCAGAAGCCATGTCTGTAACGGACCTTTTAGACCGTATTAAAGAAATCACAGATTTGGACGGAAATCCGCCAATCGTTGTATTTTTAGGCGATGGCGTTAAGGCCTACCATGATGTGATTGAACAGTATGCTCAGTTTGATTTCGATTATGCACCAGATGAAGCCATGCTGCAGAGAGCGGATACGGTAGCTCTTTTAGGCCAGTTGATGTACTCCCTGGACATGACCGTTTCTGCCGATGAAGAAGCTCCAGACTATTTAAGACCGAGCCAGGCAGAAAGAGAACGAGCAGAAAAAGAGAACCAGTAAGTTATGGAAGTTTCCTACTTTGAATTAACTTATGATGATATCGCGAAAGTTTCCCAGATGGAAAAGGCTTACTTTGGCCAGCCCTGGAGTGAAGCCAGCATTGCCCATTATATGGAGACTGGCAACAACGTGTTTGTTGTGGCGAAGGCTGGGAAAGAAGTCATTGGCTATGCGGCGGTCATGTGCGTGCTGGATGAAGGAAATTTAGTCAGCATTGCCGTAGAGGAAGACTATCGGGAAATGGGAATCGCTTCCGAACTTTTGGATATTGCTTACGATATGTCTCAGGAACGAGGCGTTGCCAGCATAAATCTGGAAGTAAGGGAAAGTAATGAGGCGGCCATCCGCCTTTACGAAAAAGAAGGCTTTGAGAAAATCGGCCTGCGAAAGAATTTTTACAGCAATCCCAAAGAGGATGCAGTTTTATATTTAAAACAATTATAACGGAGAGTGCCGGTAAGGCAGAACGAGAGAATGCTTGATGTTTGTCTTTTAGGAACCGGAGGTATGATGCCTCTGCCGAAGCGCCATTTGACATCGTTGATGGCCCGCTACAATGGTTCCAACATCTTAATCGATTGCGGCGAAGCCACCCAGATTGCCATTAAGGAAAAGGGATGGTCTTTTAAGTCTATTGATTTAATCTGTCTGACCCATTTTCATGGAGACCATGTAGGAGGACTTCCAGGTCTTCTGCTGACCATGGGAAATTCCGAACGAACGGCTCCTTTGAACATTGTAGGACCGAGAGGATTGAAAAAGGTTGTAGAATCTTTAAGAGTCATTGCACCGGAATTACCGTTTTATATTAATTATATTGAATTAGAAGAAGACAATCAGGAACTGTGGTTTGACGGATTTCGAATCCAAGCTTTTAAGCTTCAGCATCGAGTTACCTGCTATGGCTACAGCATTATCGTAGACCGTTCCGGAAAATTCGATGTGGAACGGGCGAAAGCTTTAAATCTTCCGGTAAAGGCCTGGGGAATTCTCCAGAACGGCGATGACGTAGAAATCGATGGAGTAACCTATACGCCGGATATGGTGATGGGGCCAGATCGAAAAGGCCTGAAAGTTACTTATTGCACAGACACCCGGCCGTTGGATTCCATTGCGGAAGCTGCCGAGGGTGCAGACCTGTTTATTTGTGAAGGCATGTACGGAGATCCGGAAAAACATCAAGACGCGGTAGAAAAACGGCATATGACGTTCTATGAAGCCGCTGCTTTAGGCGCCAAGGCGCAACCGGAACGCATGTGGCTGACCCATTACAGCCCATCTTTAATCCGGCCTTCCGAATATATTGACGAAGCAAGAAAAATTTTTGACCGGGTAGAAGCTGGCAAAGATTTAAAGAGTATAGATTTAAAATTCAGCGACGAAGAATAAGCGCTGAAAAAGGACAGAACTATGAGCGATACTGTAATTTTATCAATTGAATCTTCCTGTGACGAAACCGCTGCAGCCGTAACTTTAAACGGCCGCACGGTTCTTTCCAGTGTTATTTATTCCCAGATTGACCTGCATACCATTTATGGCGGAGTTGTTCCGGAAATCGCCTCTCGAGCTCATATCGAGAAAATTAATCCGGTCATCCGTAAAGCCTTAGAAGATGCAGGAAAAACTTTAGATGATTTGGATGCGGTTGCTGTTACCTACGGACCAGGTCTGGTAGGCGCCCTTTTGGTAGGCGTAGCTGCAGCGAAATCCATCGCTTATGCGAAAAATATTCCTTTAGTAGGAGTTCATCATATTAAAGGCCACGTATGTGCCAACTTTATCGAGTATCCGGAACTGGAGCCTCCATTCCTTTGTCTGGTCGCTTCTGGCGGACATACCCATCTGGTAAAGGTTGTAAATCATACAGACTATGAAGTTATCGGAAGAACCAGAGACGATGCGGCAGGCGAAGCTTACGATAAAATTGCCCGTGCCATCGGTTTAGGCTATCCAGGTGGACCAAAGGTAGAAAAATGCGCTCATAATGGCGATCCTAAGGCTTTTTCCTTCCCACGTGCAAAGATAGACGAAGCTCCTTACGACTTCAGTTTTAGCGGTGTTAAGAGCGCTGTATTGAATACGATTAATTCCTATAAAATGAAGGGCATGGAAATCGATGAGAAGTTTCAGGCTGATATTGCGGCTTCCTTCCAGCAGTCCGTAATCGACAGCATGAAGGAGAGAGTCCTCATGGCTTTGGATGAATTCGGCATGAATAAATTTGCCATGGCTGGCGGCGTAGCTTCCAACCAGACCTTAAGAGCTGCTTTAAAAGAAGCGGTAGAGGCTAGAGGCGGAGAATTCTATTGTCCGAAGCCTGTCCTTTGTACCGATAATGCAGCGATGATTGGTGCGGCAGGGTATTATGAATTTATTAATGGCAAGAGAGATGGCCTGGACCTGAATGCAGTTCCGGGACTGAAATTATAATAAAAGATTCAGACCTGTCGGGAGCGTCTGGGCAGGTTTGTTTTTTCGAAAAAAGTCGACATTTCTTGATGATTGCAAGTCAAGATTGTCGGAAAATTTCTAGAAAGGTTCCAATGAAAACTTTTGGTATTATCGTTGCCGGTGGCGCTGGAACGCGCATGGGAAGCAACATTCCAAAACAGTATATGGATGTGAACGGAAAGCCTCTTCTGTATTATACCCTGAAGGCTTTTGAAGAGTCGGATGTAACTGGCGTGTCCGTGGTTGTTGCCAAAGAATATCTGCAGTTCGTCTTAACCGAAATCATCGATAAGTATGGCTTCAAAAAGGTTATTCGGGTATGCGAAGGCGGAGCAGAGCGTTTTGATTCTTCTTTCCATGCCTTGGACGATTTGTCCGATGTGGCAGCAGAAGACGATATCGTTCTGATCCATGATGGCGCCAGACCTTTCGTAAGTGCGCAGTTCATTAACGAAATGATTGCTGCCGTAAAAGAAAACGGAGCAGCCATTGCCGGAATGCCGGTAAAGGATACCATTAAAATCGCGGACGCTGATGGCTTCGTGGCAGAGACCACCGAGAGAACTTTGACCTGGCAGATTCAGACCCCTCAGGGCTTCCGCTATGGTGATATTTTTCAGGCTTACCAAGTCTTTTCCCGTAACCGCATGAGGAAGATGGCGACCGATGATTCGATGGTTTACGAAGCCGTTTTTCCGGAGAAAAAAGTGAAGTTGGTAGAGGCTTCCTATGGCAACATAAAAATCACTACACCAGACGATTTAGAAGTTGCAAAATCAAAACTTAAATGATATAATCTCATTTGCCGTGTGAATGACGGACGCTGCAGAACTTGACCGAATGCAGTGACATATATCTGGAGAGGTATCGAAGTGGTCATAACGAGGCGGTCTTGAAAACCGTTTGTCCG
>JAKSRM010000017.1 GCA_024403615.1 Lachnospiraceae bacterium | reverse complement strand
CAAAAAAAGTTACGAAAAAAGTGACAAAAAAGCGCGTTAAGAAAAACGTTGAACGCGGACAAGCGCATATCCAGGCATCATTTAATAATACTATCGTTACCTTAACAGATACAGAAGGTAATGCTTTAAGCTGGGCAAGCGCAGGCGGTCTGGGATTTAGAGGTTCAAGGAAATCTACACCTTATGCAGCTCAAATGGCAGCTGAAACTGCAACTAAAGCAGCTTTAGTCCATGGACTTAAATATGTTGACGTATTTGTTAAAGGTCCGGGCTCAGGAAGGGAAGCAGCGATTCGTGCACTTCAGGCAACCGGTCTTCAGGTAACAAGTATTAGTGACGTAACACCTGTTCCACATAACGGATGTCGTCCACCAAAACGTAGAAGAGTCTGATTAGGGAGGTGCGAAAGAATGGCAGTAAATAGAGTTCCTGTTCTTAAAAGATGCAGATCACTTGGATTAGATCCAATATATTTAGGAATAGACAAAAAATCAAAAAGAGGCGCTGCAAATGGCAGACGTTCTGGCAAGAAGAGTGAGTACGCCCTTCAGCTCAGAGAAAAACAGAAAGCAAAATTCATTTATGGCGTTTTAGAGAAACCTTTCCACAATTATTATCTTAAGGCTAAACAGATGAAAGGCCAGACTGGTGAAAACCTGATGGTTCTTCTTGAGAGAAGACTTGATAATATTGTTTTCCGTGCAGGATTCGCAAGAACACGTCGCGAGGCAAGACAGATTGTTGACCACAAACAGTTATTAGTTAACGGTAAAGGCATCAACATTCCTTCCTACCTTATCAAAGCTGGCGATGTTATCGAAGTAAAGGAAAAATGCAAAGGTTCTGCAAGATATGAAGGTATCGCAGAAGTAACTGGTGGCAGACTTGTTCCTGGTTGGTTAGAGGCAGACCTTGAGAATCTTAAAGTAACTGTTAAAGAGTTACCAAAGAGAGAAGATATTGACGTTCCTGTAGATGAAATGCTTATCGTCGAGTTGTATTCTAAATAAATAAGAGTACATTTACATATCAAACAAAGGAGGGCCTATGTTCGAGTTTGAAAAACCTAACATTGAGGTTGCAGAGATCTCTGAAGATAACAAATATGGTAGATTTACATTAGAACCATTGGAAAGAGGCTATGGAACTACTCTTGGAAATTCTTTAAGAAGAATTATGCTCTCTTCTTTGCCGGGTGCAGCAGTAAGCCAGATTAAAATACAAGGCGTTTTACATGAGTTCACAACTATTCCAGGCGTTAAAGAAGACGTTACTGAGATAGTAATGAATTTAAAAGAACTTGCTATCAGAAATAATTGCCCGACAAATGAGTCTAAGATCGGTTACATCGATTTTACAGGCGAAGGCGTTGTAACAGCTGGTGATATTCAGGTTGACCAGGATATCGAGATTATGAATCCAGACCTTGTTATTGCAACTCTTGACAGTGCTGACAGCAGACTGTACATGGAATTAACAATAACCAAAGGCAGAGGCTATATCGACGCTGAAAAGAATGCAAGTGATAATTCAGCTGTTGGTGTTATTCCAATCGACTCCATCTACACACCAGTAGAAAGAGTAAACATCCAGATTGAAAATACACGTGTTGGACAGATTACGGATTATGACAAGCTGACAATCGAAGTATTCACAAATGGTGCATTAGCTCCAGATGAAGCTATTAGCCTTGCAGCAAAAGTTCTCAGTGAGCATCTGAACCTTTTCATCAACCTTTCTGAAAATGCTAAGACAGCAGAAGTTATGGTTGAAAAAGAAGAAGATGACAAAGAAAAAGTACTTGAGATGAACATCGATGAACTGGAATTATCCGTTCGTTCATACAACTGCTTAAAGAGAGCTTCAATTAATACAGTAGAAGAATTGATTAACAAAACTCCAGAAGAAATGATGAAAGTTCGTAACCTTGGACGTAAATCATTAGAAGAAGTTTTCGCTAAACTGAAGGAGTTAGGATTAGAGCTTAAGAGCTCAAGTGAAGAATAACTAAAGGAGGCAAAAGGTTATGGCCGGATATAGAAAATTATCTAGAACAGCCGATCAGAGAAAGGCTTTAATCCGTAACCAGGTTACTGCGTTATTAAATAATGGTAAAATCGTTACTACAGAAGCTAAGGCAAAAGAAATTCGTAGAGAAGTTGAACACCTTATCGCTCTGGCAGTAAGAGAAAAAGATAACTTTGAAGAAGTAACCGTAAAGGCTAAAGTTGCCCGCAAGGACAAAGATGGCAAGCGCGTTAAAGAAGTAAAAGACGGCAAGAAGGTTACAGTATTTGATCTTGTTGATAAAACAATCAAGAAAGATTCTTCTTCTAGACTTCATGCTAGAAGAGAAATGCTGAAAGTTTTTTATCCAGTAAAGAAAGTTCCAAATACTGCAGCTGGTAAGAAGAGAAAAACTGAAGAAGTTGATTTAGTTGCTAAAATGTTCGACGAAATCGCTCCAAGATATGCTACACGTAACGGTGGCTACACACGAATCGTAAAGATTGGCCAGCGTAAAGGCGACGGAGCTATGGAAGTTCTTATCGAGTTAGTTTAATACTTATTTCTAGGTATCAGAAGAGACCGGGTCAAAAGACCCGGTCTTTTTTATATTTTATGATAGACGGTCTTTATGCATAAACACCGAGGAATGTGCTCTATACCCAGCTTTTATGCGCAAAATTGCAGTTTCAGTGTATTCACATGCGCGAAATCGAAGTTTCAGTGATGCAAAAGCGTGAAAACAAGCTAAATAGTGCACTGAAAAAAGAAAATCGCGCATTTTTTCAGAAAAAAAGTGGGCGGAAGAAAAAACACTTGAGATAATAAACAAAATTGAAAAATCTGACGGTTGACGCAGGAGTAATACAAACAATATAAATAAAACAAAGGAAAAGTAAGGAAAAAATAGTGAATTGTGTGAGAAAGGGAGACTTTTATGGAAAACAACAATAGCAATAATCCTATGCAGCAGCCTGCACAGGGCGGATTACCACCTATTGCCATTCGAGGAATGCGTGTTGCACAGACCGTAGCTTTACAGGAACCTGACAGAGTACCATTTATACCGACCCACAATAATTTTTATGCTTATCACTATAATATGTGTACTGTTAAAGATTGGATGACGGATCCAACCTGTATGATACCAGTAATGCAGAGATATTTGGCAGATTATGACCCGGATTTAGTATGGACTCCAGTACATTTTCCGATTCCTGCAATGGAGGCAGCAGGCTCCGAACAATGCAGATGGCCAGGAGAGTATTGGAATCTTCCGGATAATACATCTTATCAATATGTTGATAAAAGCTTTTTAGGAGATGATGACTGGGATGAGTTCTTTAAGGATCCAACCCTATTCATTTTAAGAAATGTTATGCCACGGAAATACAAGAATCTGGGTGGATTGGCTATGCTGAATCCATACTCCATGTGTGGACACTGTATTTTAAGCTTTGCTCCAACAGGACTCC
Organism: Lachnospiraceae bacterium; assembly: GCA_024403615.1. Classification (GTDB taxonomy): domain Bacteria; phylum Bacillota; class Clostridia; order Lachnospirales; family Lachnospiraceae; genus RGIG5612. The sequence goes on along the minus strand of JAKSRM010000017.1, from coordinate 21,435 downwards.
CACCGGTACAAGGGGCTTTAGGTAGTCTTATGGAGACCGGAAATAAAGTAATGGAATATATGGGCAAGGGCATTGCCACAGAAATGACTGTTGTAGAAGCTGGATATCCAACCTTTGGAAGCGCAACCTGCTGTATTCCGTTTGATGACTTTGCAGATAATGTCCGGGGACTTATGGAACTTTGTATGGACGTAGTTACGGATCCGGAAAAAGTAGACGAGGCTTTAGACCGCTGGGGAGATGTTACGATTCCTGCAGCCATTGAAACCGCTCAGATGTCTCATCAGCAGTATGTATTTGTTCCGCTCCATTGTGGTGTAGATAATTTCATGTCCGTAGAAAACTATGAGAAACATTATTGGCCAAGTCTGAAACGGACCATTGATGCAATCTGTAATGCCGGACTTATTCCAATCGTATGCTGCGAAGGAAAATATCATACCCGTCTGGATATAATTAAAAATATTGAACCGGGGAAGGTTATCTATCTGTTTGAGGATGTTGACTGGAAAGAAGCAAAAGCAAAATTAGGAGATGTTGCATGTATTGGTGGTGGAATGAATACCCAGACTTTAATGCACAAAACCCCAGCAGAAGTAGAGGATGAAGTTAAGAGAATGTTTGACATTTTAGCTCCAGGCGGAGGTTTCATTTCTTCCAACTCTGTTGCATTGGATTACGTTTCTCCGGAAAATATGCATGCATGGAGAGATGCAATCGAAAAGTATGGTAAATATTGATTTTCCTGACGGACCTCATGTCAACAGTAATAGTTTATAAAGAAATCACTTGGTAAATCTACAAAACACAACAAATTGTCGATAGTAAAGTGCTTTTATCAGGTGTATAATTTAACAGTAAAATTTTCTGAAATAAGAAAGGGAGATTTATTATGCAAGAGAAAAAATCAATCAACTTCGGTTGGCGCGGATGGATGCTCATCCTTTGGGTTGCTACCGCATTCTTCTCATATGTTGTAATCGGTAACTATCCTCTTAACATTATGGCAGACTTCTATGGTGGAGCTCAGACACTGTCACTTATTTATACAGGCGCTTCTATCGTAGGTATTATTGTTCAGCTTATTTTCTCCAGAAAAGCTGGAGCTATCAAGAGTTGGAAAGGTTTAGGCGTAGTTATGGGAATCGTTTCCATAGTATGCCTTATTATCATGATGCTTATCCCAGCTGGTATTCCATGGCTTATCATCTATGGTATCGGCACAGCTATTTCTGCTCTTTATGGAACATGGGCACTTTCTGTATTAGTTGGTGTTTGGTTCCCAAGAAGAAAAGGTACTGTTATGGGTATCATCACTTTTGCATTCCCAATCGGTAATGCTCTGATTGGTAACTTTGCAGAAGGTTTCTTTGGAAAAATGTTTGCATCTGTTGGTCAGGGCGTTGACATGGCAAAAGCTGCTCAGGGTTCTGCACTTGTAAACTTCATTCCATTCCTTATTGCGATCATCGTTGGTCTTCTTATTGGTATCTTCTTTACAAAAGACTTCCCAGAGCAGTGCGGCGCTTACCGTGATAACGATAAGTCCATGACTCCTGAGATGGCTCAGAAGATGATGGAATTCGAAGAAATGAACAGAAAGACCTCTGTTTGGACAACCGCTCATACTTTCAAGAGCCCAGACTTCTGGTTAATCACAATTCCTATGGGATTACTTCTGTTCTTCGCTGTTGGTTCTATGACACAGACCCAGGCTATGATTTCTGCTCAAGGTGCTGCTTATGACTGGATCGGCGGATACTCAGGAGTTATGCTTGTTATCGCTGCTTTTGGTATCATCGGAAGTTACCTCTTCGGTCTTCTGGATACGAAATGCGGAACAAAGACAGCTGTTTTCGTATCCATGCTGTTCATGATCGTTTCCGGTATTCTTGGATCTTTAGGTTCCGCAACTCCTCTGTTCATCGCATTCATCCTTTTAGGAATGTTCATGGGCGCTTCTTCCAACTACACGGTATCTGCAGCTGTTCAGTATTGGAGAATTGAGGACTTCCCAAGTGTATTCTCAGCAGTTAACCCTATCGCTAACCTGATCAACGCATTTGGACCTACTGTAGTTGCAGCTTTAATCGCAACCTCTTTAGGAACTCAGGCTGTATTTATTGCAACAGGTATCTTTGGAGTTATCGGTGCTATCCTTTGCTTACTGTTCAAGCCAGCTCGTATCAAAGCATACGATGACAAGTACAGAGAAGCAGCAGGCAAACCTCTGGATGATGTATTAGTAGGACGTAAATAATTCATATTATTTCAAACTTATATAACGGAAAATCCACGGCTTAGCCGTGGATTTTCTTACCTGTTGACATGGAAACGACACAAAACTAAGATAATAAGACAGCAAAAAAGAAAAAACTTTTCAGGTGGAAAAATGGACGAGACATTAGATAAGAAAAGCATAGGACGAGAAAAAGGAATTACCAGAACCAGTATTATTGGAATTGCTGCCAATATCTTTCTGGTTATATTTAAGGCTCTGGTCGGATTGATTTCCGGCTCTATTGCTATTGTTTTGGATGCAGTCAACAACTTGACGGATGCTATATCTTCCATCGTTACAATTGTTGGCGTAAAGATGGCTCGAAGGGCGCCGGATGCAGAGCATCCTTTTGGTCATGGACGAATCGAATATTTTAGCGCTATTATCATTGCCTTCATTATTTTCGCAGCCGGTGTTATGTCCTTGGTTGAGTCTGTGAAGAAAATTATCACACCACAGGTAGCGTCTTTTACAGCAATTACGTTGATTATCATTATTGTGGCCATTCTGATAAAAATCTTCCTGGGCATTTATGTACAGAAGCAAGGAAAGAAATATTATAGCGACGCGCTGATTGGTTCTGGAAAAGATGCTTTATTCGATGCCATCATTTCTGCAGCAACGTTACTGGGCGCAGTAATCACTTTAATCTTTCATATTTCTATTGATGGATATATTGGCGTTATTATTGCGGCTTTCATTATCAAAGCAGGTGTAGAAATGCTCATAAGCCCGATAAATCAGGTTGTTGGCTTTCGACCTGACAGTCAACTGACCAAAGATATAAAAGCCTCTGTAAAGGCGATTCCGGGCGTATTAGGGGCATATGACCTGATCTTACATGACTATGGTCCGGATGCTGCCATTGGTTCGGTACATATTGAGATTCCGGACACCAAAACAGCCCGGGAAATCCATGTTCTGACGACCCAGATTCAGAATGCCATTTTTGAGCAATATCATATTTTCCTGTCCGTAGGAATTTATGCTGTAGATACCTCAGAGTACGCAGCCAACAAACAAGCTCATCTAAAAGATGACATGTTAAAATATGATGGAGTAAAAGGCTGCCATGGCATTTATATTGACAGTGATATGAAATTTATTTCCTTTGATGTATTAATTGATTTTAAGGTTAGAGACAAAGAGCCATTTAAGGAAAAATTGAAAAAAGAAGTTCTGGAAGATTATCCGGGCTATGAAGTAAAAATAAATTTTGATATCGATTATTCCGATTAAGAACAGGGGCTGAGCAAGCCCCTGATTTTTTTGTTAAGAAGCAGATTTCATTTGCTTTATTCCCTATATATGGTAATATATGCTGTAACGCTGTTTTGAGGCGTTCTTTTGTGACGGGATTTTATAGAAAATGAGTTTTATTAAAGCAGAGAAAATTAAATATCGTTATCCGGTAATGGAAGACGTAGATGCTTTCAGCGGAGAGGAAAAAGAGAAGGATAAACAGCAGGAAGAACCAAAGCCAGAGGAAGATGCCATTAAGGACATTTCCTTAGAAATTCAGGCTGGACAGTTTATCTGTATTTTGGGAATGAACGGTTCCGGAAAGTCTACCTTTGCGAAACATCTGAACGCTCTGCTTCTGCCTACGGAAGGTACCTTATGGGTGGACGGCATCGATACGAACGAAGATGAACAGGTCTGGGATATCCGGAAAAGCGTAGGAATGGTTTTCCAAAATCCGGACAATCAGATTATCGGTTCCGTAGTAGATGAAGACGTGGCTTTCGGATTAGAGAACTTAGGAATCCCTTCCGAGCAGATTCAGGAAAGCGTTTCCCGTTCTTTGGAAGAAGTCGGCATGAAAGACTTTGCTAAATATTCCCCAAATAAACTCTCCGGTGGTCAGAAGCAGAGAGTAGCTGTAGCGGGAATTCTGGCCATGGAGCCGAAGTGCATCGTTTTAGATGAGTCTACCGCTATGTTAGATCCGAGAGGCCGTGATGAAGTCATGGACACGGTTCTGCGGCTGAATAAAGAAAAAGGAATTACGGTAATAGCCATTACCCATTACATGGAAGAAGCTTTGGATGCCGATTATATTTTCGTAATGAAAAAGGGAGAACTCTTTATGCAGGGAACTCCAAAGGAAATATTCTCTCAGGATGAAAAAATAGAAGAAGCAGGATTGACCTTACCGCAGCTGTGCCAGCTGGCAAAAGCTTTACGGGAAAAGGGAATGAATATTCCAAAAGATGTTATTACTGCAGATGAATTAAGAGAAGCGATAAAAAATCAATGATAATTAAGTTAGATAACGTTAATTACATATATAACCAGGGTTCTTCGGAAGAAGTCAAAGCGGTCAGCGACATTAATCTGGAAATCGGAGAAGATACTTTTATCTGTATTATTGGAAGTACTGGCTCTGGTAAATCCACTTTAATTCAGATGCTGAATGGCTTGTTGGTTCCGACTACTGGCTCTGTAACTTATGACGGCGTTCCAATTTACAAAGAAGGAAAGCTGACAAAAGAAGAGAAAAAGGCGTTAAGGAATTTACGATGCCATGTAGGCCTGGTTTTCCAGTATCCGGAATATCAGCTGTTTGAAGAGACGGTTCTGAAGGACGTATGTTATGGACCGAAGAATCTGGGACTTTCGGAAGAGGAAGCAAAAGAAAAAGCAATCGAAGCCTTAACCGCTGTTGGTGTTTCCGAGGAGCTTTTTGAAAAATCACCGTTTGAGTTATCGGGTGGTGAGAAGAGAAGAGTTGCCATTGCCGGCGTGCTGGCTATGGAACCGGATGTCATTATATTAGATGAGCCTACGGCTGGTCTGGATCCGGCTGGAAAGGTTGAGATTCTGGATTTATTAAAGAATTACCAGCAGGAAAAACATGTTACGGTTACTTTAGTTTCCCATAGCATGGAAGAAGTAGCAAAATATGCAAAGCGGGTGATCGCTATGCATAAGTCAAAAGTGATTTTAGACGGAACCACAAGGGAAGTTTTCAGCCACAGAAAAGAGCTGGAAGACATCGGTTTAGGAGTTCCGGAAGTATATGAATTTACAGAGAGCCTTGGCTTAGAAGGCGCTCTTACTGTAGAAGAAGCATGTTCAAAGATATTACAATAGGGCAATATTACCCGGGAAATTCCATCATTCATAAGCTGGACCCACGCGTAAAATTATTAGGCGTTGTGGTTTATATTGCTGCCCTTTTTATTATAAATAACATCTGGGGATTTATTTTCCTGACCGCAGCCATGGTGGTGCTGATCAGCCTTTCCCAGGTGCCGTTAAGTCACATTTTAAAAGGTCTGAAGTTTGTCTGGTTCTTAGTGGCCTTGGCTTTGTTCTTCAACCTGTTTTTCAGCGATGGAAACATTATTTGGAGTTGGTGGATCTTCCACATGAGTACGGAAGGTATTTTCCGTGCCATCTTCTTTGCCCTGCGACTGATTTTCGTTATCGTAGGCGCTTCCATGCTGACCTATACAACGACTCCAACCACTCTTACCAATGGTCTGGAGAAAGTGTTCAAACCGTTAGATAAAATACATTTTCCTGGTCATGAAATCGCCATGATGATGAGCATCGCTCTGCGGTTCATTCCGATTCTGACTGAGGAAATTAATAAGATCATCAAAGCTCAGCTAGCTCGTGGTGCAGATTTTGATACCGGTGGCGTTATTGCGAAAGCGAAGGGTATGATTCCAATTCTGGTTCCTTTGTTTGTCAGCGCCTTCCGTCGGGCAACGGACCTGGCTACTGCTATGGAATCCAGATGCTATCATGGAGGAAATGATCGTACGAAAATGTTCCCATTGAAGTACGAAAAGAGAGATAAAATCGCTTATTTCATTCTCCTGTTCTATTTGCTGGCATCCATTGCTATTACGATTTTGATGAACATGTTCTTAACTTGGGGAACCGTATGAAAAGAATAAAATTAGTAATTTCATACGACGGAACCAATTACGTTGGATGGCAGGTCCAGAAAAACGGAGTCGCTATCGAACAGGTAATCAACGAGCATTTATCGAAATTGCTGCAGGAAGACATTACTATTATTGGCGCCAGCCGGACCGATTCCGGAGTGCATGCCTTAGGAAATGTAGCGGTATTCGATACAGAAACGAAAATACCAGCAGAAAAAATCTGCTTTGCCTTAAATCAGAGCCTTCCGGAGGATATAAAAATCGTTAGCTCTAGGGAAGTGGAACCGGATTTCCACCCGAGACATGCGGACTGCACCAAGACCTACGAGTACACCATCCTGAATAGCCGCGTTTATTTGCCGATTTACCGACTTTATGCCGATTACGTCTATTATTACCTGGATGTTGAGAAAATGCGTCAGGCAGCAGAATACTTGCTCGGAGAGCATGATTTCACCGCCTTTTCTTCTTCCGGTGGCCAACAGCGAAGTCCAGTAAGAACCATCTATCGCATTGATATTTCTGAAGAGAAAATTGAGATGCCAAAGGATGTGGCTTGGTTGGAAGAAACGGAAAAAAATAGTTTTGAGCCGAAGAGAATCAAGATCCGGATCACGGGAAATGGATTTTTGTACAACATGGTCCGGATTATTGCAGGTACGTTGGAGAAGGCCGGAATGGGTGTTTTCCCACCAGAACATGTGAAGGAGATTCTGGATAGCTGCGACCGAAGTCTGTCGGCTCCGAAAGCTGCTGCTTGCGGCTTAACATTGATTGATATTGAATATAAGGCTTTTTCTTGAAAAATAGCTTGAAATATGATAAAATACCAATTTGCGTGAGAACCCTTAAGGAGGATTTTAAAAATGAATGTAAAAGTTGAAAAATTAGAGAAGAATTTAGCTAATATTACCGTTGAACTGGATGCGGAATTAGTTGAGAAAGCTATCACAAAAGCTTATATCAAAGTTAAGAATCAGGTTTCTATGCCTGGATTCCGTAAAGGTAAAGTTCCTCAGAAGATGATCGAAAAACAGTACGGCGTTGAAGTATTTTATGAAGACGCTTCTGAATTCCTGATTCAGGATTCTTATGAGGCAGCTTATGATGAAGCTATTAAAGAAATCGAAATCGTTTCCCAGCCTAAGATCGAAGACATCACAATCAAACGTGGTGAGAACTTCGTATATGTAGCTCAGGTTGCAGTAAAACCTGTTGTTACTCTTGGCGAGTATAAAGGAATTGAATATACAGCAGCTGACATTACAGTTACCGAAGAAGAAATCAACGAAGAAATTGAAAGAGCAAGAGAACTGAACAGCCGTAGCACTCCTATTACAGACAGACCTGCAAAAGAAGGCGATATCTGCGACATCGACTTTGATGGTTATGTAGATGGAAAAGAATTCCAGGGAGGAAAAGCAGAAGGTTATATCATCACTCTTGGTTCCCATACTTTTGTTGATACATTCGAAGATCAGATTATCGGCCATAGCATTGGCGATGAATTTGATGTAAATATTACATTCCCTGAGGATTACGCAGAAGAACTGAAAGGCAAAGATGCTTTATTCAAAGTTAAATTAAACGAGATTAAGAGCAAAGAACTGCCAGAAATCGATGATGAGTTTGCATCCGAAGTATCTGAATTCGATACTTTAGCTGAATACAAAGCAGAAATCGAAAAGAACATTAAAGAAAGAAAGACTCTGGAAAACAAGAGCGTAGCTGAAAAAGAAATCCTGAAGAAGATTGTTGAAAACAGCGAGATGGATATTCCAGATCTTATGTTAGACGCTCAGGTTGAGCAGAGCACCCGTGATTTTGCTACAAGAATGGAAAGCAACGGAATCACCATTGACCAGTACCTGAACTTAGTTGGCCAGACTCCAGAGCAGTTCTTAGCAGACATTCGTCCAGTTGCCCTGAACCAGATTAAAGAAAGATTAACTCTGGAAGCTATCGCAAAAGCTGAAAACTTCGAAATAACCGATGAAATGGTTGAAGAAGAGCTGAACAAGATGGCAGAAGTTTACAAGATGGACCTTGGCAAATTCAAAGAGTTCCTTACTGACAAGGAAAGAGAAGACATGAAAAAAGACCTGGCAGTTGGCAAGGCAGCAGACTTCATCTACGAAAACGGTGTAGCAGTTGAAGCAAAACCGGAAGAGGAAGAAGTAAAAGAAGAGGCTGAAGCAAAGCCGGAAGAAGAGTAAAACAGATGAAACGAAAGGCCGGCTTTTCAGTCGGCCTTTTATGTTTGAGAAACTTTGTGAAAACAAGGAATAAGACAGGAGGTAATTATGAGTTTAGTTCCAACAGTAATCGAATCTACTAGCAGAGGCGAAAGAGCCTACGACATTTACTCCAGATTATTAAAAGAAAGAATCGTATTCCTGGGCGAAGAAGTAAATGATGTAACAGCAAGTCTTGTTGTTGCACAGCTTCTGTTCCTGGAAAGCGAAGACCCGAATAAAGACATCCATTTTTACATTAACAGCCCTGGCGGCGTTATTACCGCAGGTATGGCGATTTATGATACGATGCAGTACTTAAAATGTGATGTTTCCACAACTTGTATCGGTATGGCAGCCAGCATGGGCGCATTCCTTTTAGCAGGCGGTGCAAAGGGCAAGAGATTTGCTCTTCCAAACGCTGAAATCATGATTCATCAGCCATCTGGCGGTGCTCAGGGTCAGGCTACCGATATTAAGATTACTGCAGAACATATTCTGAAAATCCGTGACCGTATGAATAAGATTCTTGCAGAAAATACAGGAAAACCAGTAGAACAGGTAGCTTTAGATACCGAACGTGACAACTGGCTGACTGCAGAAGAAGCAAAAGAATATGGCATCATCGACGCTGTTATCACAAATCACGAGGGCTGATCATGGCAGGTAAAAAAAGCGACAACTATACCATGCCAAGATGCTCTTTCTGCCATCGGACAGCCGATGAAATCGGAGAACAGCTGATTGCAGGACCGGATAATGTGTTTATTTGCCCGGACTGTGTTATCCGCTGTGTGGAAATGTTCGGCCTGGATTTCTTTGATGAGGTAGAACAACCGAAGAAAAAGAAAGGAAAAAAGAAAGATTTAGGCATCGAACTGCATAAGCCGAAGGAAATCAAGGCCTTTTTGGACGAGTATGTCATCGGACAAGACGAGGCGAAGAAAGTTCTGGCAGTTCAGGTTTACAACCATTATAAAAGAGTCCTTTCTCAGGACACTTTGAACGTAGAACTTCAAAAAAGCAACATTCTGATGCTGGGTCCTACGGGCTCTGGTAAAACCTTCCTTGCCCAGACCTTGGCGAAGATTCTGAATGTTCCGTTCGCGATTGCGGATGCGACGACTCTGACAGAAGCCGGCTATGTAGGTGAAGATGTAGAGAATATTCTGCTGAAACTGATTCAGGCAGCAGATTATGATATTGAAAAAGCGGAATACGGAATCGTTTATATTGATGAAATCGACAAGATTACGAAAAAAAGCGAGAACGTATCCATTACCAGAGACGTTTCCGGTGAAGGCGTTCAGCAAGCTCTGCTGAAAATCTTAGAGGGAACGGACGCTTCTGTTCCTCCTCAGGGCGGAAGAAAGCATCCGGGACAGGAAATGCTTCATATCAACACCACCAACATTCTTTTCATTTGCGGCGGTGCTTTTGCGGGCCTGGAAAAGATTGTAGAAGGAAGAGTAGATAAGAAGGGCATGGGCTTTGGCGCCGATGTATCTATGGGAACTTCCGAAGAGTTAGATTCCCTGTTCCAGCAGGTTATGCCTCAGGATTTAGTAAAATATGGCATTATCCCAGAAATGGTAGGCCGTGTTCCGGTAGTTGTTTCCTTAAATTCCCTTACAGAACAGGATTTAATCCGAATTCTGAAAGAGCCGAAAAACGCGCTGATTAAACAGTATAAAGCTTTATTTAAACTGGATAATGTAGACTTGGAGTTTAAGGCAGATGCCATTAAAGCCATTGCAAAGAAAGCTTTCGAGAGAAAGATTGGTGCCAGAGGCTTACGAAGCATTATGGAAGACACCATGATGGATATTATGTATGAAATTCCATCCGATGAATCCATTAAAAAGTTTGTAGTTTCTGCCGATATGGTCAAATAAGTTGGGTTATTTATAAAATAAATGATACAGGATTTGACAAGAGTGGTAGAATAGAAGCAGTTAACAATTGTTGGACGCAAAACGCGTCTAGATGAATATAAAAGATTGGAGCGATCATTATGAAACTGATTATTTTAGGTGGATTTTTAGGTTCCGGTAAAACCAGCGTTCTTATCCCATTAGCAAAAGAAATGGTTGAGAGCTGCGGCGGCGCTGACGGATCAACAAAAGTTGCAATTATTGAAAACGAAATCGGTCAGGTAGGCGTTGATACTGCGTTTACAGAAGGTTCCGGACTTTATACAACTGAACTTTTCAACGGATGCGTATGCTGCTCCATAGCTTCCAGCCTTATGGATTCTCTTTGCAAAATGGAAGAAACCATGCATCCAGAGTTTGTTATTCTTGAAACTACTGGTCTTGCTCGTCCTTACGATGTAGCAGAACAGCTTTGGGAGTACTACGATGAAAACCTCAACATCACTTTGATTACTGTTATTGACGCTAGCAGATGGCTTCGTGTAAGAAAGGTTGCCGGAGCTTTAGTTGAAGAGCAGATTGACCATGCAAACTACATCTTACTGAACAAAATCGATGCTGCAGATCCTGCAACTACCGACGAAGTTGAAGCTACGGTAAAAGAACTCTGCGAAGGAAAAATTTACAGAGTTTCTACTACAACAAATCCAGAAGGAACAGCTAAGGTTTGCAAGGAAATGATTACCGAAGTTAACAGCTGGGAGTAATTTACTGGAAGTATTTGCGGAGGAAAAAATGAGCGAAAAAGAATTATTAGATGAAAATATAGAGCACGATGAGGACTGTGAGTGCGGTTGCCACGATCACGACCACGAGCATGAGCACGAACATCATCATGACCATGAGCATCATCATGACCATGAACATCATCATCACCATCATCACGATGATGACTGCGACTGTGATGAGCATGAGCACCACCATCATCACCATCACCACGATGATGACTGCGATTGTGACGAGCATGAGCATCATCACCATCACCATCATCATGACGATGATTGCGATTGCGACTGTGACTGCGAAGAAGAGCACGATCATGACCACGGCCACAGCTATGAGGTAGAAGGCTACAGCATTTTAGAAACTCATAGCCATGAAGGCGCAACCATCTGTTCTTTTGAAAAAGATGTGAAGAAAGACCTGGAAGTTATCAAAGTTGCTATGGAAGAATCCATTAAAGAACTGGTTGACTGGTTAGACAGCACAGGCGCTTTAATCGGACATGTAAAAGGCTATATTAAAGAAGCGGGCCCTATTACAACTTTCTCTACAACAGGAAGCACTCTGAATATTGAAGAGCATGATGCTGTTGGCGCAACCGTAGGTTTTGCAAGCATCGTTTTCGGACCAGAGGAAGAAGAATTAAAAGATAAAGTCGTAGAAGTATTCGAAAGACTGTAATCTGACAAGGAACTTCATGTCTTTATATTTTTTGCAAAGTATTAAAGGGACAAAGTTCTAAAAAATACACGTTGATAAATTTCTCCATTGAAGAAAAGTAATTATTTCGTCAATGGAGATTTTTTTGCAGAAAAAGTTGAAAGAGTATGTACATATCTCAATAATATGTGCTAACGAGTGAATTATTGATCGTCTTACCTAGTGATATTTCGCAATGGTCTTAAATTTGTAGAGAATATTCGTGTAAGTCTATTATTTTTACTTCGCTTAGATGCAAAAAAGAAGTACATAGCTGTACTTCTTTAAATACCAAAAAACTTTTAACAAAAAAGGGTTTTCTTATGAAAGAATGGTGGAATTATTGCCGCATTAGCTCATCAATCAACGACCAGACTTCCTCCCGACCTTGTTTGGTTTCGGAAGAGAATGGAATCATACGGACGTCGGTACCGATACCTAAACCTTCCCGGATGATTTTCAGCTGTCTTGGAATTTGGTTCCGGCTGATTTTATCTGCTTTGGTAGCAATGATAATCGGCTGGTATCCATTGTAGATAATCCAATCATACATTTCCTTATCATGGGCTTTTGCACCATTTCGGATGTCGATGAGCAGGAATACGGATTTCAGCTGCTTGGAGGTTCTCAGATATTTCTCAATTAAAGCGCCCCATTTTGCCTGGGCTTCTTTGGAAACCTTGGCGAAGCCATAGCCTGGAAGGTCTACAAAGTACAGCTCTTTATTGATGTTATAAAAGTTAATGGTCTGGGTTTTCCCCGGCTGGCTGGAAGTTCTGGCCAGAGATTTCCGGTTGATCATTGCATTAATGAGGGAAGACTTTCCAACATTGGATTTCCCTGCAAATGCAATTTCTGGGAGAGTAGTGACCGGAAGCTTGCTGGTAGGCCCTAATACCATTTCTAGTTCCACATTTTTGATGATCATTTTTCACCTACTGAAGCAGAGCATTCATGATCTGCGCATATAATTCTTCAGAATAGCCACGCCAATTGCTGCAGATTCTGGCAGCTTCTTCTTCACTTGGCACAGCAATATTTATTTCATAGAGCAGGGACTTGCCTTCCATTACCTGGCAATGTGCAACGTAATCACCGTTGGTATGCTTGTAATAATCGGCCTGAGTTCCTACTTCATTCTTTAAAGCATATTTATTGTTTTCCAGATAAAGGTTAATGTCTTCTAAGGCTCCTTTAGGAATCTGGTTCTTAAAGAAGGTCAGAGATTCATAACCTTCCGGAGTAATGCTGTAGTAAGAAGTATTACGGATGGTTACCTTTTCAACAAAACCGGATTCAACCAGATCCGAAATCGTACGTTGAATCGTAAAATAATCTGTATATTCATTGGAAATAAAGAAACCAGACAGCTGAGAATTGGTCAGCTGAGAGTCCAGCTTATTTAACATATACAGAATCATCAGTTTGTAAATTGTACTAGATTCAGTAACCATAAAAACCTCGTAACGCCCATTGGTACTACATTTTATGAGTGCCCGTATAGATTATCATATTAGTATTGCTTTTTCAAATTGTTTTGTTTATAATACGCGCGTGAAGAAATCTATAAATTCTTTAACCATTCGATTTTATTCCCAGATTTATTGTGAAAAAAGATTTTTCGAAAGGATAATTATATGAAAGTACAGAGAGAGCAGCTTGAAACTCTTCCTATGACCCAGTTGCGTGAAATCGCGAAAGCCAACGACATTAAAAAGGTCACTTCCATGAAAAAAGCCGAACTGATTGATGCGATTCTTCAGATGTCTGAGGAAAAGCAGAGAGAAGAAGAAACCGGTATCACCAAGGAAGAAGAACAGAAATTAGATTCCGGAAAAGTTGCAGACGGAATTCTGGAAGTCCTTCCAGATGGCTATGGCTTTATTCGTTGTGAAAATTACCTGCCAGGGGAAAACGATGTTTATGTTTCTCCATCCCAGATTAAGCGATTTGGGTTAAAGACCGGTGACATTTTGAAAGGCAAGGTTCGTGTAAAGACTCAGAACGAAAAATTTGGCGCCTTACTTCATCTAGACCGGATTAACGGCGTACTCCCGAGCGAAGCTGCCAACCGACGAAATTTCGAAGATCTGACTCCAATTTTCCCAGAAGAACGGTTAAGTCTGGAAACTTCCGAAAAGAATGTAGCTATGAGAATTTTTGATTTGGTTTCTCCGATTGGTAAAGGCCAAAGAGGTATGATTGTATCTCCTCCTAAGGCAGGAAAAACCACTCTCCTGAAGGGCGTAGCTCATTCCATCCAGCAGAATAATCCAGAAGTACATATTCTGATTCTTTTGATCGATGAAAGACCAGAAGAAGTTACGGATATCAAAGAAGCTATCGTAGGCGATAATGTAGAAGTTATTTATTCTACTTTTGATGAACTTCCGGAACATCATAAACGTGTATCAGAAATGGTTATCGAAAGAGCGAAACGTCTGGTAGAGCATGGCGAAGATGTTATTATCTTATTAGATAGTATCACCAGATTGGCAAGAGCCTATAACCTGTTAGTTCCTCCGAGCGGAAGAACCTTATCCGGCGGTTTGGATCCAGCGGCTCTCCATATGCCAAAGAGATTCTTTGGTGCAGCCAGAAATATCCGGGAAGGTGGAAGCCTGACCATTCTGGCAACGGCCCTGGTAGATACAGGCAGCAAAATGGACGATGTTGTCTATGAGGAATTTAAGGGAACCGGTAATATGGAACTGATTCTGGACCGAAAACTCCAGGAAAAGAGAATTTTCCCAGCAATCGATATTGCCAAGTCCGGAACCAGAAGAGAAGACCTGTTGTTAAATCAAGACGAACAGGAAGCCGTTTATACCATTCGGAAAGCTACCGGTGGCTTACGGGCGGACGAAGCGACAGAAAAAATACTGGATTTATTTGCAAAAACCAGAAATAATCTGGAATTTGTGGATATGATCCGTAAAATAAAGCTTTTGTAAAACAATAAACTTTTATACTTGCAATAGATTAAGCTACATGCTATATTAGTAGGGCTGATTATGGCAAAGAATACGTCCGAAGAGTTAAAAGTTTTTCGGATATTAGAGAAGAGGTAAAATTATGAAAGACGGAATCCATCCAAAATATTATGAAGCAACTGTAACCTGCAACTGCGGAAATACTTTCACAGTAGGTTCCACAAAATCAGAAATCCACGTTGAAGTATGCTCAAAATGCCATCCTTTCTACACAGGACAGCAGAAGGCTATTAAGGCTCGTGGACGTGTTGAAATGTTCAACAAGAAATATAATCTGACAAAGTAGCTTAATTAAATTAGGGTTGAGTAATTATCTTCGCTTTGCGGAGCTTGATGGCTCGCCCTATTTTTTTATGTATAATTATTCGTTGTATTGAAATAGGAGTTTTGCGAATGAAATCTTCCAACATTGGCGGACAGGCAGTCATCGAAGGCGTTATGATGCGCCACGACGAAGACATTGCTGTTGCTGTACGCAGACCAGATGGCCAGATTGAAGTTGGTAAAAGTAAATACGAAAACATCGCAAAGAAATATAAGGTGTTTGGTGTGCCGATTATCCGTGGAGTTGTTTCTTTTATCAGCTCTTTAGTGATCGGTATTAAAACGCTGACGTATTCTGCAAGCTTTTATGAGGACGATATTGAAAAGGAACATGGCGTTACGGATAAGGCCATCGATTCTACCTTCAAATCAAAGGGAGAAAGTGCTGTTATGGTCTTTACGGTAGCCTTTGCTTTGGTGATTGCTATCGCTCTTTTTATTGTTCTTCCTTATCTTATTTCCATGCTGATTTTGAAATTCACCAATATTACTTCCAGTACCTTACTGGCAGTAATTGAGGGCATTATTAAGCTGGCAATTTTTGTTGGCTATATTGCGTTGATTTCAAAAATGAAAGACATTAAACGCACCTTTATGTATCATGGTGCAGAGCATAAATGTATCAACTGCATTGAAAGCGGAAAGCCTCTGACGGTAGACAATGTTATGGCGTCTTCCAAGGAGCATCGTCGTTGTGGAACCAGCTTTATCGTTTTAGTTCTGGTAATCAGTATTATTTTCTTCATCTTTATCCGTGTGGAAACCTTCTGGTTACGACTGGTGATCCGTTTACTGTTAGTTCCTGTAATTGCAGGCGTTTCCTATGAGTTTATTAAATGGGCGGGAAATTCTGACAGTAAAGCGGCAAATATTCTTTCTAAGCCGGGAATGCTGATGCAGGGCTTGACCACAAAAGAGCCTACCAGAGATATGGTAGAAGTCGGAATCGCTTCCGTTGAGGCAGTATTTGATTGGAAAGCTTATCAGGAAGGTATCGATGATCTCTTTGAAACAGAGGAAATCGAGATTCATGAAAAGAAAAAATCCATAGAAGAAGTTATTTCAGATTCCTATGAACCGGAAAAAGAATCTCCAAAAGCAAAAGAAAAAGCAGATGATGAAACCATTTCATGGCTGTAATGGCAGGAGTAGGAAATGATTTTACGGGATGTTCTGAAGTATGGAGAAGAACGGCTGGCAGCAGCAGATATTGCAGATGCAAAAATTGATGCCTTTACGTTGCTGGAAATGGCGTCTGGCGTAAATCGCACCACCTATCTTTTGTATCAGGAGAGGGAAGTAAATGACGCTCAATTTGATAGCTACAAAAAGCTGATCGATCGAAGAGCGGAACATATTCCTTGCCAGTATATCACGGGAACCTGTGAATTCATGGGATATGAGCTGATGGTAAATCCTTCGGTGCTGATTCCAAGACAGGACACGGAAACGCTGGTAGAGGAGGTTCTGAAAGTCCTTCCGGGAAATTCCAAAGTACTGGATATGTGCACGGGAAGCGGAGCTATCGCCATCGCTCTTCAGCGGTTTCGTCCGGACTGTCATCCTACGGCGGTAGATATTTCGGAAGATGCTTTGAGCGTTGCCAAGGCCAATTGTAAAGCCAGACATTGCCTGATTGAGTTTGTGAAAAGCGATTTGTTTGAGGCTTTGAATCCAGCAGAGAAATTTGATGTAATTGTATCGAATCCTCCTTATGTCAGCGACAGCGAGTATGAGGAACTGATGCCGGAAGTAAAGGACCATGAACCAGCCTTAGCGCTAAAAGCTGGGGAAAAGGGCCTGGATATTTATGAGAGACTGATAAGTCAGGCTCCAGAATATCTGAAGGAAGATGGGTTTATGGCGTTGGAAATCGGTTGCTCCCAGGCAGAAGATGTGTCAAAGCTGATGGAACAGGCAGGCTTTACCGATATGAAAGTAGTAAAAGATTTAGCCGGATTAGACCGTGTGGTTATGGGCTGGCTGAAATAAAGAATGGAAACAAATAGTAAATAATTGAGGAAAAGAAATGTTTGACAGACTGGAATCAATTGAAAAAAGGTATGAAGAAGTTCTGGAAGAATTAGGACAGCCAGAAGCTGCCAATGACCAGAACAAGTTCCGCAAACTGATGAAAGAGCAGAGTGACCTGGCTCCGATCGTAGAAGCTTACCGTAGATACCGGAAAGCAAAAGAAACCATCGAAGACAGCCTGGAAATTCTGGACATGGAAAGCGATGAGGAACTGAAAGAATTAGCCAAAGAAGAATTAAACGAGGCAAAGAAAGATGTAGAGACCATCGAAGAAGAACTGAAAATCCTTCTTCTGCCAAAGGATGAAAACGATGACAAGAACGTTGTTATGGAAATCCGTGCTGGTACTGGTGGTGATGAGGCAGCTTTATTTGCAGCAGAATTATATAGAATGTACAACCGTTTCGCAGAAAGAAATGGCTGGAAGACAGAGCTGGTTTCTATTAATGAAATGGGACTCGGAGGCATGAAGGAAGTTGTTTTCATGATTAATGGCCAGGGTGCATATTCGAAGCTGAAATACGAAAGCGGCGGCCATCGTGTACAGAGAGTTCCTGTTACCGAAAGCGGTGGTAGAATCCATACCTCTGCAGCTACTGTAGCGGTTATGCCGGAAGCGGAAGATGTAGATATTGAAATCGATATGAACGACTGCAAGTTCGACGTTTTCCGTGCATCTGGAAACGGTGGACAGTGCGTAAATACCACTGACTCTGCAGTTCGTCTGACTCATATTCCAACCGGTATCGTTATTTCCTGTCAGGATGAAAAGAGCCAGTTAAAAAATAAAGACAAGGCTTTGAAAGTTTTGAAGGCTCGTTTATATGACCTGGAACTTCAGAAAAAACAGCAGGCAGAAGCAGCAGAACGTAGAAGCCAGATTGGTTCTGGTGACCGTTCGGAAAAAATCAGAACGTACAACTTCCCACAGGGACGTTGCACCGACCATAGAATCGGCTTTACTTCTTATCGCTTGGATAACATTATGGATGGCGATATTTACGAGATTATCGACAACTGTATCGCAGCAGACCAGGCAGCAAAACTTTCTGCCCAGGCGTAAGTCTTAGATAAGTATAAAGCTCCGGCTTTACAAGGACCATGAATGATATGTTCATGGTCCTTTTTTGAAATTTCTGCTAAAAATGATAAAATGCTATTGAAAATATAAGTGGTCAGTGTTATATTACGAATAGAACAAATATGACAAACTATCGTGGCAAAAGCACGAATATAATATAGGAGTGATTACATGAACATTCAAAAATTCACACAGAAATCCTTAGAAGCCATTGATGCTACTCAAAAGGTAGCCAACGACTACGGAAACCAGCAGGTGGATTGTGAGCATCTGCTGTATTGTTTGCTGACCCAGGAAGACAGCCTGATTGCGAAACTGGTGGAAAAGATGGGAATCGATTCGAAACAGTTTACCAACGCTGTCTTGGATGAGATTAAAAAGAACGTAAAAGTACAGGGCGGTCAGATGCAGATCAGTCCTTCCTTAAACGATGTTCTCTTAAGCGGAGAAGATGAAGCCAAGGCTATGGGCGATGATTATGTATCGGTAGAGCATTTATTCTTGGCCATGATTCGGAAAGGAAACAAGGAAATAAAAGAACTGTTCCGTTCCTACAACATTGACCGCGACACTTTCTTGAGAGCCTTATCGACGGTACGCGGCAACCAGAAGATTACTACCGATAATCCGGAAGCTACTTATGAAGCTCTGGAAAAATACGGTGTGGACTTAGTAGAAAAGGCGAAAGCCCAGAAGATGGATCCGGTCATCGGACGAGATGCGGAAATCCGTAACGTAATCCGTATTCTTTCCAGAAAGACGAAGAATAATCCGGTTTTGATTGGCGAGCCTGGTGTAGGTAAAACTGCTGTAGTAGAAGGCCTGGCTCAGCGAATTGTAAAAGGCGATGTGCCAGAAGGCTTAAAAGATAAAACCATCTTCTCTTTGGACATGGGTTCCTTGGTAGCCGGCGCAAAATACCGTGGCGAATTTGAAGAACGATTAAAAGCCGTCCTTCAGGAAGTAAAAGAAAGCGATGGAAGAATCCTTCTGTTCATCGATGAACTTCATACCATCGTAGGTGCTGGAAAAACCGAAGGTTCTATGGATGCCGGAAATATGCTGAAGCCAATGCTGGCAAGAGGTGAACTGCATTGTATCGGCGCTACTACTTTAGATGAGTACCGCAAATACATTGAAAAAGATGCTGCTTTGGAAAGACGGTTCCAGCCAGTCTTAGTAGAAGAACCGACGGTAGAAGACACCATCTCCATCCTTCGTGGAATCAAGGAAAGATATGAAGTCTTCCATGGCGTAAAGATTACGGACTCTGCCTTAGTAAGTGCAGCGGTACTTTCCGACCGTTATATTACGGACCGGTTCCTTCCGGATAAGGCTATTGATTTGGTAGATGAAGCCTGCGCATTAATTAAGACCGAGCTGAATTCCATGCCGACGGAACTGGATGAACTGCGTAGAAAAGTAATGCAGTTGGAAATCGAAGAAACGGCCCTGAAGAAAGAAACGGATAATCTGAGCAAGGAGCGTCTGGAAGAACTGCAGAAAGAACTGGCGGAGTATAAAGAAGAGTATACGAACCGGACCGCTCAGTGGGAAAATGAAAAGGCTTCCGTAGATAAGCTTTCTGCAATCCGCGAGCGAATCGAAGACCTGAACAACCAGATTCAGATTGCAGAACGAGATTACAATTTAGAGAAGATTTCTGAGATTAAATATGGCGAGCTTCCAAAAGCCCAGAAGGAACTGGAAGAGGAAGAAGCAAAGCTGAAAGATAAAGATCTGTCCTTAGTCCGTCAGAGCGTTACAGAAGAAGAGATTGCAAGAATTATTTCCCGTTGGACCGGCATTCCGGTTGCGAAGCTGAATGAGACCGAACGGGCGAAAATCCTGTCCTTAAGCGATTTACTTCATAAACGGGTTATTGGACAGAATGAAGCCGTAGAGAAAATCGTAGAGGCGATCTGGCGTTCGAAAGCAGGCATTAAAGAGCCAGGAAGACCGATTGGCTCCTTTATGTTCTTAGGACCTACCGGTGTAGGTAAGACGGAACTGGCAAAAGCTTTGGCAGCAGCTCTCTTTGACGATGAAAGCAACATGGTCCGTATCGATATGAGCGAGTACATGGAGAAACATTCCGTATCCAGACTGATCGGAGCGCCTCCGGGATATGTAGGATACGATGAAGGCGGTCAGCTGACCGAAGCCGTACGTAGAAAACCATATTCCGTAGTATTGTTCGATGAAGTAGAGAAGGCCCATCCGGACGTATTTAACGTACTCCTTCAGGTATTGGATGATGGAAGAATCACCGATTCTCAGGGAAGAACCGTAGACTTTAAGAATACTATACTCATTATGACCAGTAACTTAGGCTCTCAGTTCCTGTTAGATGGAATTAATGAAGAGGGAGAAATTTCCGAATCCGCCAGCGAACTGGTAATGAATCAGTTAAGAGCTAGCTTACGTCCGGAATTCCTGAACCGTTTAGATGAAATCATCATGTTTAAGCCGTTGACGAAGGAAAATATTTCTTCAATTATCGACCTTCAGTTAGATGAAATTAACCGGTTGATTGCAGAAAAAGAACTGTCGGTGGAACTGACAGAGGCAGCAAGAGTTTTAGTTGCAGATCGGTCCTTTGATCCAGCCTATGGCGCAAGACCGCTGAAGAGATATCTGACGAAAAACGTAACAACCTTAGCAGCTCGTCTGATTCTGGAAGGAGACTTAAAAACCGATGACGTCATCGTCATCGATGTCGGCCCATCTGGAGACCTGGTTGCAAAAGTAAAATAAAAGCAATGTGAAATAGATATTTTTATTCATAAACCTGTTGAAAAGGAACAAAGTATCCGGTTCAGCAGGTTTTTTATTATAAAAAAACTGGAAACACTAATAATGAGATAAACCGCTGGAAAGATGAGTTTTTTTGAAGAACTGGGAATTGACATAATTATCTTTGAGAAACGAAAATTGTTTATCTGAAGTTTAGGATACATGTAAACAATCGGATATTGATAAAAATATAGAAACTTTAGATATGCACGCTCTAACGTCTCAGTCGTATGGCGAAAAAGTCGAGATATGTACAGGCCCTTCTCAGCCTTATGGCGAAAAAGTTGAGATATGTACAGGTAATCAGCCCCTGTTTAAGAATTTTGGACCGTTTACCCGTACATATCTCAACTATTTGTGCAAGAGCCAAAAATCTGCTCGTACATATCTCAACTATTTGTGCAAGAGCCGAGAATCTACCCGTACATATCTCA
>JAKSRM010000016.1 GCA_024403615.1 Lachnospiraceae bacterium | reverse complement strand
GCAAAAAGTTGAGATATGTACGGGCAGGTTATTGGCTGCTGCGCAAAAAGTTGAGATATGTACGGGCAGGTTATTGGCTACTGCGCAAAAAGTTGAGATATGTACAGGCAAGTTATTGGCCGCTGCACAAATAGTTGAGATATGTACATGCCTTTTTGTACATATCTCAACTATTTTGCGGAAATGGGAAAGAAGAGGTGTACATATCTCAACAATTTCGCAGAAAGGGGCAAGAGGGGCTGTACACATCTCAATGTTTTCGCCAAGCTGGAGATAAATAAGGGAGGGAAGCAATCGAAATCACGGAATGCACAAAAATATAATCTAGAATAAAAAAATGATTGAATAAATCCGTAGAAAAAATTACAATACAAGGTACTATAAAATTATTCATGGAGGGGACAAAGATATGAGCAGACTAACATTGTCTACACAAAATCAAGTAGAATCCACCCTTGAAGGCATTTATAACTACATGGAACACCATTTGAAATTCAGCCCTCAGGACACATGCCCCATTGATATAACGGGAGCTTTTTTAAGATTATATATGACCCAGAGCTGTGGCAAATGTACTTCCTGCCGTTCCGGACTTCCACAACTGAGCTACCTGTTAGACTCTGTTCTTCAGGAGAAAGCTACTTTAGAAACTGTTGATGAAATCGAACGCCTGGCAGACATTATTACAGAGTCCGCCGATTGCGTTATCGGTTCCGAAGCTGCGAAAATGGTTGCGAAAGCAATTAAAGGATTCCGCGACGATTTTGTTTCACATATTGAAAATCATGTATGTCTGGCTGAGCGTACGGACAGCATTCCTTGCGTTGCCCATTGCCCAGCTCATGTAAATATTCCGGGATATATCGCATTAGTAAATGACGAACGTTATGAAGACGCTGTTAAATTAATCACCAACGATAATCCATTCCCAGTTGTATGTGCTTTAATCTGTGAGCATCCATGCGAGGCTCGATGCAGAAGAAGCCTGTTAGATGCGCCAGTAAACATCCGCGGCTTAAAACGTACCGCCATTGAAAAGGCTACCAGAGTTATTCCTCCGGAGCGTCTTCCAGAAACTGGAAAGAAGATCGCCGTAGTTGGTGGTGGACCTTCCGGACTTACGGTTGCGTTCTATTTGCAACTCATGGGTCATCAGGTAACGGTATTCGAAAGACATAAACAGTTAGGCGGAATGCTGGTTTACGGTATTCCAGCTTACCGACTTCCTAGAAATTATCTGAAGAGAGATATTGAAGCCATTCTTTCCACCGGCGTGGAAGCGAAGCTGAACACCAACGTAGGCGTTGGCGAATATTCTATCGACAACTTAAGAAAACAGTATGATGCTGTTTACGTTTCCATCGGTGCGCATCAGGCAAAAGATATTGGCATTGAAGGAGAAGACGCAGAGGGTGTCATCTCTGCAGTTGATTTCCTTGGAAAAATTGGTGATGAGGAAATGGTAGACTTCACCGGAAAGAACGTATGCGTTGTTGGCGGCGGAAACGTTGCTATGGACTGCACTCGTTCCGCAATCCGCTGTGGAGCAAAATCCGTATCTATTATTTATAGAAGAAGACGGGAAGATATGACCGCTCTTCCAGAAGAAATCGAGGGAGCTATCGCGGAAGGCGCTCACTTAATCGACCTTCATGCTCCTCTGAAAATTGAAACCGACGAAAATAACAAAGTTGTTGCCTTCTGGGCTAGACCAAACATGGTTAGCAAGATTAAACACGGCCGTATGAATCCGGTAGATTCTGGTATGGATGATGTACGTTTTGAATGCGATGTTGTTATTAAGGCCATCGGTCAGGGAACCGATACTTCCGGCTTTGACGAGACCGGTATTCCTCTGGAGAGAGGACTGATCAAGGCCGATAACGTAACGTCCATCGACGAAATCCCTGGCGTATTCGCCGGCGGCGACTGTGTAACTGGACCAAAAACCGCAATCTTAGCCATTGCAGCCGGAAAAGTTGCAGCAGCAAATATTGATGAATATTTAGGCTACCATCACGTAGTTCAAAGAGATATCGAAATTCCGGAAGTAGAACTGAAGAACAGAGAATACTGCGGAAGAGTCGAAATGTCCGAAAGACTGCCAGAAGAAAGAAAACATGACTTCCTGCTCATGGAAAAAGCCATGACCGATAAGGAAGCAAAACAGGAAGCCGGCAGATGCTTACGGTGTGACCACTTTAACTGTGGAATAATCAAAGGAGGTCGTAAAGCATGGTAAATTTAATTATCGACGGTAAAAATGTCCAGGTCGAAGAAGGAACCTCCATCTTAGAAGCAGCAAAACTGGTTGGCGTTAAAATCCCAACTTTATGTTATCTGAAAGGTGTCAATGAAATTGGTGCCTGCAGAGCTTGTCTGGTAGAAATTGAAGGGATCGATCGTCTGGTTGCATCCTGCGACAACGTATGTACCGAGGGCATGGTTGTCCATACCAACACAGCAAGAGTTTTCGAAGCAAGAAGAACCAACGTAGAGCTGCTGTTAAGCCAGCACCGGGTAGAATGTCCTTCCTGCGAAAGAAATGAAACCTGCCAGCTGAAAAAAGTTGCCTATGACATGGGCGCTAGAAGCACCGATTCTTATAAAAACGATTACATTCTGATCGAATGGGAGAAGAATGTTCCGATTATCCGTGACGAAAGCAAATGTATTAAGTGCTACCGTTGCGTATCCGAGTGTGAAAAAGTACAGACCGTAAATATCTGGGATATGATCGGTTCCGGTACTCATACTTCCGTTGGCGTAAAGAATCATGTAAAGATTTCTGAGTCTGGATGCGTTTTCTGCGGTCAGTGCGTAACTCATTGCCCAACCAACGCTCTTTCTGTCCGCAACGATATTTCCAAAGTTGGCGGATTTAACGGAGCTTTAAATAATCCGGAAAAAGTAACCGTTGTACAAATTGCGCCTGCAGTAAGAACTGCATGGGGCGAGGAATTCGGACTTTCCCCAGAACAGGCAAACGAAAAAGTTCTGGCAGCGGTATTAAGAAGAATCGGCTTTGATTATGTATTTGATACAAACTTTACAGCGGATCTGACCATTATGGAAGAGGGAACAGAATTCCTGGAGAGATTTACTCATAAAGATCAGTACCAGTGGCCAATGTTCACTTCCTGCTGTCCTGGCTGGGTAAGATTCGTAAAGACCCAGTTTCCAGAATTCACAGGAAATCTTTCCACTGCGAAGTCTCCACAGCAGATGTTTGGCGCTGTAACCAAGACCTACTTTGCAGAGAAAATCGGCGTTGCTCCGGAGAACATTTATTGCGTATCTATTATGCCATGTTCTGCGAAGAAGGCAGAAATCGATATTCCAAACATTAACGATGCTGCAGAAGGAGTAAAAGATGTGGACTGCGTTCTTACAACAAGAGAATTATGCAGACTGATCAAGGCGAAAAATATTAACGTAGCAGCTATTGAGGAAGAAGAGTTTGATTCTCCATTAGGAACCGGCTCTGGTGCAGCCGTTATTTTCGGAGCTACTGGCGGTGTTATGGAAGCAGCTTTAAGAACCTGCTATTACATCCTGACTGGCGAGAATCCAAATGCAGACGAAACCTTCAAGGCCGTAAGAGCTTCCGACTCCGACAAACCATGGGTTGAGGCAGAGTACAATGTAGCCGGAAACATCGTGAAGGCAGCAGTTGTTAACAGCCTTGGAAATACCAGAAAGCTTTTGAACGCTATTAAAGATGGCGAAGTAGAATATGACTTTGTAGAAGTTATGGCTTGCCCAGGCGGTTGCGTAGGTGGCGGCGGACAGCCAATCCACTATAACGAGGAGCGGGCAGCAGATCGTGCAAAGGTTGTTTATAATTACGACGCAAAGAACGTGTTACGATTCTCTCATGAGAACCCAGAAGTTCAGACCCTGTATGCAGACTTCTTGAAAGCACCATGTTCCGAACTGTCACATCACCTGCTTCATACGGACCATTTTGGCTGGGAAGCTAAGTGGGAAGCAAAAAGCGAAAACTAATGTATTATGCACCTAAGAGTGCTATAATAAATAAGTACCGGTGAGAGCCGGCGTAAAGAAAAAACAAAAAAATAACAATATATTTAGGAGGATTTACAATGCAGGAAGTTCATGATTTTATTAAAGCTTGTGGAACTTATTATTTAGCAACTGTTGAAGGTGACCAGCCACGTCTGCGTCCTTTCGGCACAATCAACATTTTCGAAGACAAATTATACATCCAGACAGGTAAGATTAAACCTACTTACAAACAACTCATTGCTAATCCAAAGGCAGAACTTTGCTGCTTCAAAGATGGTACATGGTTAAGACTTGCTGGCGAACTTATTCCTGACGAGAGAGTAGAAGCTAAGAAGGATATGCTGGACAAGAGCCCGAACCTTAGAAGCATGTATAACGAGAACGATGACAACTGCATCGTATTCTATTTCCAGAATGCAACAGCTACTTTCTCATCCTTCACTTCTGAGCCAAAGGTTATCACCTTCTAATTCGGAATAACGAAATCGGATAAAAAGTTTAAGGCGGGAACGAAAGTTCCCGCCTATTTTTATATTTTTACATTAGGAAAATCATTAAAAAAAACTCCTTGACGCCTTATTGACGTTGTGTTAAAGTATACGTTGCACTATTGTGGAAAAGTGGTCTTTTTCTGCGCGCAATTTTTCGGAAAATCAACGAAAATGAGCGTTTTTTCACAGGTTTTGAGCCCGAAAAAAGCTTGAAAAATCAGCAAAAGTTTGAAATTTCTGTGAAAAGCGCAATTAGACCCACAAAAATATCAAAAGGAGTGATCAATTTAATGGAGAAGAACAGAATTCGTTCCGTAAAATACGGCAAGGGAATCAGAATGAGTTATTCCAAGCAGGAAGAAGTTCTGGAAATGCCGAATCTGATTGAGATTCAGAAGGCTTCCTACGACTGGTTTATCACCAGTGGTTTGAAAGAGGTATTTGCAGACATTTCCCCAATCGAGGATTTCAATCAGTCCCTTAGCCTGGAGTTTGTTGATTTCCGCATTGCTTATGATGAAATCAAATATACCATTGAAGAATGTAAAGAACGGGATGCAACCTATGCCGCTCCTTTAAAAGTTAAGGTTCGCCTTAGCAATAAAGAAACAGGTGAAATCAGTGAGCATGAACTCTTCATGGGAGATATGCCTCTGATGACAGAAACTGGTACATTCGTAATCAACGGTGCTGAGCGTGTTATCGTTTCACAGTTGGTTCGTTCCCCTGGTATCTATTTCACTCTTAGCCATGACAAATTAGGTAAAGAGCTCTACGCTTGCAACGTTATTCCTAACAGAGGTGCATGGTTTGAATATGAAACAGATTCCAACGATGTTTACTATGTTCACGCAGATAAAGCAAGAAAGGTTCCTGTAACCGTTCTGATTCGTGCTTTAGGCTGTGGCACAGATGAAGAAATCTTAGAAGTATTTGGCGAAGAGCCAAAGATTTTAGCATGCTTAGAAAAAGACGTTTCCAAGAACTATAAAGATGGTATCTTAGAGCTCTACAAAAAGCTCCGTCCAGGCGAGCCTCTGCAGTTAGAAAACGCAGAGAACCTGATCACCTCTATGTTCTTTGATGCAAAACGTTATGACCTTGCTAAAGTTGGACGTTATAAATTCAACAAGAAATTAGCTTACAAGAACCGTCTGGTAGGCGCTACTCTTGCAGAAGACGTTATCCACAG
This sequence comes from Lachnospiraceae bacterium, assembly GCA_024403615.1. Taxonomy (GTDB): domain Bacteria; phylum Bacillota; class Clostridia; order Lachnospirales; family Lachnospiraceae; genus RGIG5612. Next base: position 28,925 of record JAKSRM010000016.1, on the reverse strand, counting down.
AGGCACCGGCGAAGTTTTAGCAGAAGCTGGTACTGTAGTTGACGAAGAATTAGCAGAGAGAATCCAGAACGGTGCAGTTCCTACGGTATTAGTACAGGGCGACGGCAGAGTAGTTAAAGTATTATCCAACTTGGTTGTAGACCTTCAGGAATACGTAAACATTTCTGATAAAGAAATGGAAGAAATGGGAATTACCGAAAGAGTATATTACCCAGCTCTTGCTGAACTTATGGAACAGTACACAAAGAAAGCGGACCTTAAGGAAGCTATCCGTAAGAACGTACATAAGCTGATTCCAAAACATATTACAAAAGAAGACATTTTCGCAAGCATTTCCTATGGACTGAACTTAGACTCCGGTCTGGGCAACTTCGACGACATCGACCACTTAGGCAATCGTCGTATCCGTAGCGTAGGTGAACTTCTTCAGAACCAGTACAGAGTAGGTCTTTCCAGAATGGAAAGAGTTGTTCATGAAAGAATGCAGACTCAGGACATTGACACCATCACTCCACAATCCCTGATCAACATTAAACCGGTTACTGCAGCAGTTCGTGAGTTCTTCGGATCTTCCCAGCTGTCCCAGTTCATGGATCAGTGTAACCCACTGGGCGAGTTAACTCATAAGAGACGTCTTTCCGCATTAGGACCTGGTGGTCTTTCCAGAGACCGTGCCGGATTCGAAGTTCGAGACGTTCACTATACACATTATGGACGTATGTGCCCTATCGAGACTCCTGAAGGTCCTAACATCGGACTTATCAACTCTCTGGCAAGCTACGCCCGCGTAAACAAATATGGATTTATCGAAGCTCCTTACCGTGTAATCGATAAGACCGATCCAGATAATCCAAAGGTTACCGACCGCGTTGTTTACTTAACAGCAGACGAAGAAGATAAATATAAAGTAGCACAGGCTAACGAAGCCTTAGACGAAGAAGGCCACTTCATCCGTAACAACGTTGCAGGACGTTTCCAGGATGAGACCAGTGAATACGACAAGACCGAAGTAGATCTGATGGACGTATCTCCTAAGATGGTATTCTCTGCAGCTACCTCTATGATTCCTTTCCTGGAGAACGACGATGCGAACCGTGCTCTGATGGGATCGAACATGCAGCGTCAGGCAGTTCCTCTTCTTACCACAGAAGCTCCTGTTGTTGGAACCGGAATGGAAGCTAAGACTGCAAAAGACTCTGGCGTATGTATTCTTGCAAAAGAAGACGGCGTAGTAGAGCATGTTACCGCAACCGAAATCGGAATCCGTGGCAAAGACGGAATCTACAGAAATTACAAAGTTGCAAAATTCGTACGAAGCAACCAGTCCAACTGCTACAACCAGAGACCTATCGTTTCCAAAGGCGAAAAGGTTAAAGCTGGACAGATTATCGCAGACGGCGCTAGCACCTCTCAGGGTGAAATCGCTCTTGGCAAGAACCCTCTGATCGGATTCATGACATGGGAAGGCTACAACTACGAGGATGCTGTTCTGATCAGCGAAAGACTGGTGCGTGACGACGTTTACACTTCTATTCATATTGAAAGATATGAGACAGAAGCTCGTGATACAAAATTAGGACCAGAAGAAATTACCCGTGATGTTCCTGGCGTTGGCGAGGAAGCTTTAAAAGACCTTGACGAGCGCGGCATCATCCGTATCGGCGCAGAAGTTCGTGCCGGTGATATTCTGGTTGGTAAAGTTACTCCTAAGGGAGAAACAGAGCTGACTCCAGAAGAAAGACTGCTTCGTGCAATCTTCGGTGAGAAGGCAAGAGAAGTACGTGATACTTCCCTGAAAGTACCTCATGGTGCATACGGTATCGTAGTAGATGCCAAAGTATTTACAAGAGAAGCTGGCGATGAATTAAGCCCAGGCGTAAACCAGACCGTTCGTGTATATATTGCTCAGAAACGTAAGATTTCTGTAGGTGATAAGATGGCTGGTCGTCATGGAAATAAGGGTGTTGTAAGCCGTGTTCTTCCTATTGAAGACATGCCATTCCTTCCAAACGGACGTCCTCTGGACATCGTTCTGAACCCATTAGGCGTACCTAGCCGTATGAATATCGGACAGGTATTAGAGACCCACCTTTCCTTAGCAGCTAAGGCTTTAGGTTTCGACATTGCTACTCCTGTATTTGATGGCGCGAACGAGTTCGACATCATGGATACTCTGGACATGGCAAATGATTATGTAAACGGTGAATGGGAAGACTTCAAGAAGAAATATGAAGGAACTGTTGCCCCAGACATCATTAAATACTTAGAGAAGAACCTTGCACATAGAGCAGAATGGAAAGGCGTTCCAATCAGCCGTGACGGTAAGGTACAGCTTCGTGACGGACGTACTGGTGAATTCTTCGATGCACCGGTAACCATTGGTCACATGCACTACCTGAAACTCCACCATCTGGTTGACGATAAGATTCATGCTCGTTCTACCGGTCCTTACTCCTTAGTAACTCAGCAGCCTTTAGGTGGTAAAGCTCAGTTCGGTGGACAGCGTTTCGGTGAAATGGAAGTTTGGGCTTTGGAAGCATACGGTGCATCTTACACCCTTCAGGAAATCCTGACTGTTAAGTCTGACGACGTTGTTGGACGTGTTAAGACTTATGAAGCTATCATCAAGGGCGACAACATTCCTGAGGCAGGAACTCCGGAATCCTTCAAGGTTCTCGTAAAAGAACTTCAGTCCTTAGCTCTGGATATTAAAGTTCTGGACGAAGACGATGAAGAAATCAAACTTCTGGAATCTGTTGATTATGGTGAGACAAACTTTAATGCAATGCTCTCCAGCAACAACTATCCAAAGAATAAAGACGATGCAGCTCGTCGTGGCTACACCATCCAGGAATATGATGTAGCTTCCAACGGTTATGTTTACGCAGAAGACGAACCAGAAGAAACAGACGACTTATTGGACGATTATGATGCGGACTTTGACGACGCAGACGAAGAATAGGAGGGTTAAAGAATGACACAAACAGCAAATTCAAATTTGGCATTCGACAAGATCAAAATTGGTCTCGCCTCACCTGATAAAATCAGAGAATGGTCTCACGGCGAAGTAACAAAGCCAGAGACAATTAACTACAGAACCCTCAAACCGGAAAAAGACGGTCTGTTCTGCGAAAAGATTTTCGGACCTTCCAAGGACTGGGAATGTCACTGTGGTAAATATAAGAAAGTTAGATATAAAGGTGTTATCTGTGATCGTTGCGGCGTTGAAGTAACCAAAGCTTCTGTACGTCGTGAGCGTATGGGCTCTATCGAATTGGCAGCTCCTGTATCCCACATCTGGTACTTCAAGGGCATCCCTTCCAGAATGGGACTGATCTTAGACCTTTCACCTAAGACCTTAGAGAAAGTTCTGTACTTTGCAAGCTATATCGTTCTGGATCCAGGCGAGACAGACCTGAAGTACAAAGACGTTCTTTCTGAGAAAGATTACAATGATGCTTTAGAGCGCAACGGCGAAAAAGCTGCTACCTTAAGAGTAGGCATGGGCGCTGAAGCTATCGATGAAATCTTAACAGCAATCGATCTGGACGAATTAAATGAAGAGCTTCTGGCTGCATTAGAAGGTGCAACTGGCCAGAAGAAAGCAAAACTCATCAAGAGACTGGAAGTTGTAGAAGCTTTCCGTAAGAGCGGCAACAGACCAGAATGGATGGTATTAAAGGTTATCCCTGTAATCCCTCCAGATCTTCGTCCTATGGTTCAGTTAGACGGTGGCCGTTTCGCAACCTCTGACCTGAACGATTTATACAGAAGAATCATCAACCGTAACAACCGTCTGAAGAGACTTCTTGAATTAGGCGCTCCGGAAATCATTGTTCGCAATGAGAAGAGAATGCTTCAGGAAGCAGTTGACGCATTAATCGACAACGGCAGAAGAGGCCGTCCAGTAACTGGCCCTGGCAACCGTTCTCTGAAATCCCTTTCTGACATGCTGAAAGGTAAACAGGGACGTTTCCGTCAGAACCTGTTAGGAAAACGTGTTGACTACTCAGGACGTTCCGTTATCGTTGTTGGTCCGGAACTTAAGATTTACCAGTGCGGTCTTCCTAAGGAAATGGCAGTAGAATTATTCAAGCCTTTCGTTATGAAGAAGCTCTGCGATTATGAAAAAGCAAACAACATTAAACAGGCTAAGAAGATGGTTGAAAAACTTCAGCCAGAAGTTTGGGATGTTTTAGAGGAAGTTATCAGAGAACATCCGGTTATGTTAAACCGTGCGCCTACCCTTCATAGATTAGGTATCCAGGCTTTCGAGCCAATCCTTGTAGAAGGCCGTGCTATCCGACTTCATCCATTAGTTTGTACCGCATACAACGCTGACTTCGACGGTGACCAGATGGCAGCTCATCTTCCACTTTCCGCAGAGGCTCAGGCTGAGTGCAGATTCCTTCTGCTTTCACCAAACAACCTGCTGAAACCTTCCGATGGCGCTCCTGTAGCTGTTCCTAGCCAGGATATGGTTTTAGGTATTTACTACCTGACCCAGCAGCGTGATGGCGAACCAGGCGAAGGAAAAGCTTTCAAGAACATTAACGAAGCTATCCTTGCATATGAGAACCATGTCATCACTCTCCACAGCAAGATTAAAGTTAGAGTAGAAGCTAAGAACGCAAAGGGTAAAACCATTACCGGCGTTATCGATACTTCCCTCGGCCGTCTCCTGTTCAACGAAATCATTCCTCAGGATTTAGGCTTCGTAGAGAGAAAGAAAGACAACGATTACCTGAAACTGGAAATCGACAAACTTGTTGATAAGAAGACTTTAAAGAAGATCCTTGAAAAAGTTATTAATATTCATGGTGCTACGGTAACTGCAGAAGTTCTCGATAACATCAAGAGCATGGGTTACAAGTACGCAACCAGAGCTGCTTTCACAGTATCTATTTCCGATATGACCGTTCCAGATGAGAAGAAGGATATCGTTAAGAGAGCTGAGGAAACAGTTGAAAACATTCAGCAGGACTACCGTATGGGTATGTTAACGGAAGAAGAGCGTTACAACAGCGTTATTGATATTTGGGAAGAGGCTGACCGTGAAGTTACATCCGCTCTGATGAACACTCTGGACAAATACAATAACATTTATATGATGGCAGACTCTGGTGCCCGTGGTTCTGACCAGCAGATTAAACAGCTGGCCGGCATGCGTGGTCTGATGGCTGATACAACCGGTCGTACCATCGAGCTCCCTATCAAGTCAAACTTCCGTGAAGGTCTGGACGTATTGGAGTACTTCATTTCCGCCCATGGCGCACGTAAAGGTTTGTCCGATACCGCTCTTCGTACCGCCGACTCTGGTTACCTGACCCGTCGTCTGGTTGACGTTGCTCAGGAACTGATTATCAATCAGCTTGATTGCTGCGAAGGCGAAGACGAAATCCCATACATGGAAGTACAGTCCTTCATGGATGGCAAAGAAGAAATTGAAGACTTACGCGAGCGTATCTTAGGCAGATATGCTGCAGAAGATATCCTTGACAAGAAGGGCAACGTTATTGTTGCTAAGAACCATATGATCACTCCATCCCGTGCGGATGCTGTTATGAAGAGTGGTGCAAAGGCTGTTAAGATCCGTACCGCCCTTACCTGCCAGAGCGAGACTGGTATCTGCTCTAAGTGCTACGGTGCCAACATGGCTACCGGCCAGGCAGTTCAGGTTGGTGAAGCTGTTGGTATTATCGCTGCTCAGTCCATCGGTGAGCCTGGTACTCAGTTGACCATGAGAACCTTCCATACCGGCGGTGTTGCAGGTGATGATATTACCCAGGGTCTTCCTCGTGTTGAGGAGCTGTTCGAAGCTCGTAAACCTAAAGGTGTTGCTATTATTTCTGAGTTCGCAGGAACTGCAGAAGTACGCATGAACAAGAACAAACGTGAAATCGTTGTAACTGACGAAGACGGCAAAGAGAAAGCTTACCTGATTCCTTACGGCTCAACCATGAGAATCCAGGAAGGCCAGAAAGTTAAAGTTGACGTTGGTGAGAAACTGACCGAAGGTTCTATTAACCCTCATGACATCATGAAAGTTAAAGATGTTAAGGACGTTCAGGACTATATCATGAAGGAAGTACAGAGAGTATACAGACTTCAGGGTGTAGAAATTAACGATAAGCACATCGAAGTAATCGTTCGTCAGATGCTGAAGAAGGTTCGTATTGACGAAGCTGGTGATTCTAACTTCTTAGCTGGAACGACTGTTAACTTAGTTGAATTCAACAAGACTAACAAGGCTCTGATCGCAGAAGGCAAAGCTCCAGCAGAAGGCAAACAGATTATTCTTGGTATTACCAAGGCTTCTCTGGCAACCAACTCCTTCCTGAGTGCTGCTTCCTTCCAGGAGACCACAAAGGTTCTGACCGAAGCTGCTATTAACGGTAAGGTTGACCCATTGATCGGTCTGAAAGAGAACGTTATCATTGGTAAGCTGATCCCAGCAGGAACTGGTATGAAACGTTACCGCAACGTACATCTGAACACTGATGATATGATCGCAGAAGCAGCTGAGAATAAATATCAGGAAGCTGTTGCAGCAGCAGGCGAAGCTACTGTAAGCCCAGCAGACGCAGCTCTTGACGCTGACATTGCAGATCTTATTGCAGAAGAATTCGTAGCAGTAGATGCAGCGGACATTGAAGACGAAGAATAAATAACTGAAACGGCGGACGAATGGCAAACGGTAAACGCTGCGCCAGCGGCCGCCGAGTAAAAGGTAAAAACTATGATTCATGGTAAATACATAAATCAAGGTGAAGAATTAACTGACGTACTTAAGGTACGTCAGTTATCTTTATGTGATGCAATCGAAAATATCAGCGGCGAAGCCGATGAACTGGACGGGCTGGCAGTAAATATTCTGGTGGACCTTCCGTTAGAAGATGCTGGCGCGGCTGACGCGGCAGGTGGAACTGGCGTGACTGGTGTTGGTGTTGGCGCGAGCACGGATGGACCTGTAAACAAAGCTCTGGAAACGGCAAAAATCAACGAATACGGTAAACAAGTCCTGTGTATGGGCTGCGGCCGCATTCTCTGCGATATCGACCGTTTCCGCTTCTATATTGATCAGGTAGGCATCCTCCCGGGTCTGCGGAATCATGGATTTGGCGAATTTGCCCTCCGTATGCTAGTGGACAAGGCCAATTTATGTGGCGCCCAGAAAGTTTGGCTGAAATTGCCGGAGCAATGGGCCAGCGAAGAAGCGAAAGAACGGGCGCTGAAGTTCTTCACAGGCATGCACTTCAAGTTTGAAGCCTATGAGGAAGACGCGGAAGGACAGGACGGCCAAGCTGCACAGACGGGGCTGTCAGAACAGTCAGCTGGCGATGCTTCTGCCAATGAAGGCCGCTGGATGGCAGCGGACATCGATGATTTCCACTCATGCTGCCACCATTAATAAATAAGTGAAAAAATACGTACTTTCGTATAAAATAACGACTAAATAATCTATATAGTCAATAAATAAACAAGGAGAGAACAAACAAATGAAACGATTCAAGAAATTATCAGCTTGGATACTGACATTCTTCATGGCTTTGACGTTATTGCCAACCATGGGCACGACAGTATTTGCGGATGAAGTTGAATTGGGAGAGAGTCTCGAAGTATCTGCTACTGAGATTTTCGTAGGGGACTCTTTGACGATTCAGGTTGAAGGAGAAGAACATGCTTATTTCAAATTCATCCCTGAGGAAACAGCAACCTACACTTTTAAATCAGAAACAGATTTTGATTTGAATTGTGATCCGTATGCATTCCTTCTTGATGAAGAGAAGCAGGAACTTGCTTTTGATGATGACGGTGGATATGATTTGGGTTTCAAGCTGACCGCGGAATTAGAAGCCGGACAGACTTACTATTATGCCGTCGGCTCATATGGAGACAATGGGCCACAAGAAATCACAGTCTCTCTGATTAATCCAGCCAATTGTCTGCACAGCCAGGTAATAGAGGATGCCGTTATAGAGCCGACTTGTCAGGCTCCAGGTTACACAGAGGGCGTTTACTGCTTAGACTGTGACACATTTATTTCTGGTCATGAAGAAATCGCTCAGTTACCACATACCGATGAAAATGAAGACAACTTCTGCGATGTATGCAAAACATTGATGCAGGAGTTTGATCCTTTTAGGGATGAAATTGTAGCCATTGAGTTTTTCAATGCCCACGATGTTATTTGTGGAATTGATACTTATTGGACCGGTATCGGCGCAAATGTAACTCTGGCCGATGGAACCGTTGTTTATTACGACTTTGGTTATGAACCATATATCTATAACAATTCTTATGCTCAATTAGGCGAAGTTCTCTTTAGTGAGTACGGTCTTTCTTTAGATGGCTTTCCTATTTACGATGGCGCTTATGTTGCAGAAGAAATTGGAAATAATGCTCATGAAATTCAATTAGATTTTAACGAAGAAGAGCATTCTCCAGTTACCTATAATTCTTCTATAAATATTAATGTTGTTGAAAATCCTGTATTAAGTATCAGCGTGGAGGACCCTATTACCGTACTTGATTCAAATGCTTACTTAGAAGATCCTGCAATTGATATGGCAATCGCACAAAGTATACCAGTATACGTAACCTATTCCGACGGTACAACAAAAGCTTTAGAGTGCGACCCTCGATTTAATGATTCCGTAATGGAATTCAATGGCGAGTCCTTTACAAAATTCTTCCTGGATCCATATATCTACGGAGACAGCCTTTCAAATAACTACGATGTCTATGCGAGAGCCAGACATTCTATTGAGTATCATATCGGCGTGGATCCAGATTTTTGGGAGTTAAATGCTGGCTGGACCTATCCATTAACAGTAAAATATATGGGCGCTACAGCTTCCGTTGATATGGAAGTCGTAGAAGATCCAGCATACTGCAAACATAAAGACCTTATTGATACCGAAGCAGTAAGCCCATCTTGCAGCACTCCAGGCTATACAGCAGGTTTATATTGCAATGACTGTGGAGAATATTTAGATGGTCACGAAATCATTCCAAGATTACCACATACGGATGCGGATGAAAATGGAATCTGCGACGAGTGTGGATCAGCCATTGAATTAGAAATCTTTGTAAATGAGCCTCTGTCGGTATACGTTTCCGGTGAAGATATTACTTATATCAAATTTGTACCGGAAAAATCTGGTGGATATATTCTTTCCTCCAATAACTGTGGACAAAAATTATATGGATATTTTGGAACGGAATCACAGTGGAAGAACAAATTTGCTAGTGACGATGGAATTTTGTATGCTTGCGCCGATGTAGAAGCTGGAGAAACCTATTATTGGGGCGCTCAGTTTACAGAAAAAGAGGCTTCGGATACACTGGATATTTATTTAACTTATGCGCCGGAATGCCAGCACAACCATATTGTAGAGATCAGTGCTTTAGAGGCTACTGGTTATAGACCAGGACATATTACTTACTATATCTGCAATGAATGTGGAAACTTGTTCTTTGATCGTGAAGCAACAGCGGTAGCTACACTGGATGAGGTAACACTTCCTGCAATTGATTATAAGGTTACTTACGTATTAAATGGCGGAACAAATGATCCAGGCAACCCAACGGGACTTATCAAGAATAATCTTGAAATTACATTGCAGAATCCTACACGTGAAGGCTGCACTTTCGCTGGTTGGTACAAGGATGCTTCTTTCAAAACGAAAGTAACAACCATTGCTGCAAATACAAATAGCAATGTTACCTTCTATGCAAAATGGACACCAAATACTTATAAGATCGCATTCAGCCCAAACTATGATTACAGCAAGGATGCGAACTTCAAGGCAATGGCTAGCATGACCTCCAGAAAGTATGACACAGCTTATACTTTGACTGCTAATACATATGCTAGAAAAGGCTACCATTTCACTGGATGGAATACAAAGAGAGACGGCAGCGGAGAATCTTATGCAGATAAGGCATCTGTTCAGAATCTGACAGCAACCAATGGTGCGACAGCTTACCTGTATGCACAGTGGGCTCCAAATACCTATCGTGTAGCATTCAGCCCGAACTATGAATACAAAAACGATCCGAACTTTGTAGTAATGCCTAGCATGACGGATGTAGCATATGACACAAGCTATAATCTGTCTGCAAATACTTATGCAAGAACCGGATATACCTTTACTGGATGGAACACAAAGAGAGACGGAAGCGGAACAGCTTATGCAGAGGGTGCAGCAATCAAGAACCTGACCTCTACAAATAACGGAACTGTTTATCTGTACGCTCAGTGGAAAGTAAATACTTACAAGATCGTATTCAGCCCGAACTATGATTACAGCAAAGATACGAACTTCAAGGCCATGGCTAGCATGACGGGCAGAAAGTATGATGTTGCGTATACTTTGACAGCCAATATTTATGCTAGAAAAGGCTATCATTTCGTTGGATGGAACACAAAGAAAGACGGAAGCGGCAAATCTTATAAAGATGGTGCAAGCGTTAAGAACCTGACCGCAACCAATGGTGCATCTGTATACCTGTATGCACAGTGGGCATTAAATACTTACAAAGTTGTATTTAGCCCAAACTACGATTACAGCAATGTATCTGGTTTCAAGGCTATGCCAAGCATGACTGGCCGTGTATATGGCGAGACTTATAATCTGTCAGCTAACACCTATACAAGAACTGGATACACCTTTACCGGATGGAATACAAAGAGAGACGGAAGCGGAACATCTTATGCAAATGCAGCAGAGTTCAAGAACCTGACTTCTACCAACGGTGGTTCCGTATACCTGTATGCACAGTGGAGAGTAAATACTTACAAGATCGTATTCAGCCCGAACTATGATTACAGCGGTGATCCGAACTTCAAGGCGATGGCAAGCATGACCTCCAGAAAGTATGGAACATCCTACACCCTGAAGTCCAATACTTACACAAGAAAAGGCTATCAGTTCATTGGATGGAATACCAAGAAGGACGGAAGTGGCAAATCTTACGCAAATGGTGCAACTGTTAAGAACTTGAGCAAGACCGATGGCGCATCCGTATACCTGTATGCACAGTGGCAGCGCGTAGTTTACGTTACAGCAACTGGATCCAAATACCATGAAGAATGGTGCCCAACGCTGACAAGCACCGCAAGAATGATTACCTATGATGAAGCCATTTCACATGGCTATGGCGCATGCAAAGTTTGCCACTAAGTTTGTGGGGTGGCGGACGCTGACACCGACGCATGCTGACGTGAGGCACAAGACACATGTTGACATGAAATTGCGAGGCGTGATGCAAGGCCCATGTTGCCGGAAAGCGCGAGGAGTGACGCAAGGCACAAGTTGGCATGAAATCGCGTGGCGTAGACACATGTTTACGTGAAATCGCGAGGAGTGACGCAAAATAACATATTGATATGACAAAGACCGGGGCTTTGGCTCCGGTCTTTTTGTATTAGCGACGAAAGTGAATCGTGGCTACGAGAAATAAGTCAGTGATGCGTGTGCATGAAAGATATGTGCATGTGTGGATGGTGAATAGCAGAAATTTAACGATTATCAGCACTTAACCGCAAAATTTGGGCCGTTTTTTGAATTTTTGTACATATACTGGCAGAATAGAAAATAGTGCATATGAAAATGCCGTCATTTTGGCAAAAAACAATAAAAAACGCCGTTTTTTGTACACATGAGGCCGTTCAGAAAAATAGTGTATATAAAATGCGATAAAACATGTTCACTATATTAGAAATGAGCTCTCCATGTACAATAATTGGGTTTTTTTAGAAATTTATCAGGGTAAAACACGGATTTCATATTCACTGTTTTTTAAACTTGTATGTACATGTACAAAAGTGAGGCATGAGGGAGGAAATTTGTTTTGTACATAGATAAAAGTGAGGCATGAGGGAGGAAATTTGTCTGCACATAAACAAAAACGAGCCCTTATAGCAGGTAATAATGAATCATTTCATCAACTTCCTGCATGTCGAGGGGATGCGCGGATGTTTCTGCAGTAACGATTAGGTTGATTCCTGAAATGATGCCTGCATTTAAGAGCACCCCTTCGCAATAAAGCGTTTTTTCGATGTAAGATTTGTCGTCGAGCATGCCCCGGTGATCCCAGTACCATTGCTTTCCAGTGCTGACATTGATGCAGACAAAATCTATTGCCAGGGGAGTGCCGTTAAAATACCGGATTTCATCGTAATGGTAAGGAATTCCGAAGTGCTCGAAGCGGGAAATAATGGCCGCTTCTGATTTACTGCGGGTAAACAGATTTGGGACCACAGTGGGGCATATTATGTTTTCTGAATACTTCATGTTTCGTTCGTAGGGCTCATTTTTCCATGTCAGCAGTTTTTCACCGTTGGATAAAGCTTGTGGAAGTAGCTCCTGAAGCCATGGATGGCATTGCAAATATGAATCGGCAGAAGAGGGACGATGAAGCAAACGAATGAGGTTATCGAGAACTTTGATTTTCATGTCAATGTCGGCAAGCTGCTTTTTGGCTAGCATGACCCGAGCAATTATTCTTGCTTCGGGAAGAAGTTCTTTGTTGACATAAGTATCTTTTTTCAAAGAAATATCTTTCGGATTCTTTTTACGGATAAAAATACTGGTCTTCCCATTGGCTCGCTTTCGGGAGACCAGGTAGTCGTCGGAATCGAGGCCAGGGGTTTGCAACAGCTGTTCCCGCTCGGATTTGAGCGAGTTGCAGTAATAGGTGAGATTTTTTAGATTGAGCATGGGATGTCCTTTCTTGAAATATGTTTTGGGTGAAAATCACCCCAAGGCAGGTGAAAATAGTTTTGGGTGGAATTCCCTCGATGGAAAACTGAGAAAGTCTCCGCTTGAAAAGAAGAGCACCAGAATCAGACTACATGCATTCTAAAGCTTGCGAAATGTAGACACAACGTTTACTTTTTTCTCTTTAGGGCTTTACATCAGCAGAGCATAAGGCTATAATGACACCAACAAAATTAATATCTGTTTCAGGGCGGGGTGCAAGTCCCCACCGGCAGTAAAGTCTGCGAACCCTTTGGGCCGATCAGGTGCGATTCCTGAACCGACGGTATAGTCCGGATGAGAGAAACGAAAGCACAGCTTTTTTGAGCCTTGATTTTTGTCAAGGCTCTTTTTTTCATAAAGAAAGCAGGCTTCCAGAACTCAGAACTGACAGATGGAAGGAGAAAAAATGAACTTTAAATCAAACGCATTAAAAATCGCAAAAATGGCCATGTTGGTAGCAGTTTCCATCGTACTGGTACTGCTGATTCACTTCCCGATCTTCCCGATGGTACCATTCCTGGAGTATGACCCAGCGGACATTCCGATTCTCATCGGCGGTCTGGCTTTCGGCCCGGTAGTCGGCGGCATCCTGACCATCGTTACCGCAGTTATCCAGGGCGTAACCGTCAGCGCTGGCAGCGGCGTCTATGGCATCATCATGCACATCATCGCGACCCTGGCATTGGTACTGACTTCCAGCATCATCTACAACAACAAAAAGAACAAAAAACGCGCCATCATCGGTTTAGCTTGTGGTTGCGGCGCCATGGTAGTTTTAATGTTCTTCGCAAACATGTGGATCACACCGGCATTCATGGGCGTTCCTCTTCCAGAACTGATGAAGCTCATGATTTTCATCCTGCTGTTCAACCTGATTAAGGCAGTTGTAAACTCCGCAGTAACTTTCGTACTTTACAAGAAAATTTCACCGTTCCTGCACAAGGACCAGACGGCACCAAAGACAACGAAATAACAACGAGACAGAAAAAGCCGGATTGCAAAATCCGGCTTTTGTTTTTGCAAGAGAGCGGCAGCGCTCGAAACCTGAAGGCTTCAGCGCTCAGGTGAGCGCGCCCGCGCCGCCGAAACTCGAAAGCAACGCAAGCGCCGCCGACCCGCCAAAAAGTCTAGCAAAATCAACATTTTTTCCGCGCCGATATTTACATCTTGCACAAAAAGATTTATAATTTTTCAGTTAAGTTTCTATAAGGAAAAGGACTGTTATCTATGAACGTTAAAGAAGAAAAAATCAGAAATATTGCAATTATCGCCCATGTTGATCATGGCAAAACGACTATGGTAGATGCCATGCTGGCACAAAGCGGCGTATTCCGCGCTGGCCAGGAAGTTCAGGAACGAGTTATGGACTCTAACGACCTGGAAAGAGAACGTGGAATCACCATCCTCTCCAAGAACACAGCTATCGATTACAACGGCGTAAAAATAAACATCGTAGACACTCCGGGCCATGCAGACTTCGGCGGCGAAGTTGAGCGTGTACTGAAGATGGTAAACGGCGTAATCCTTTTGGTTGACGCTTTCGAAGGCACCATGCCTCAGACCAAATTCGTATTAAGAAAAGCGTTAGACTTAGACCTGGATGTCATCATCTGTATCAACAAAATCGACCGTCCGGAAGCTAGACCGGAAAAGGTCATCGACGAAGTATTAGAGCTCATGATGGACCTGGATGCCAGCGACAAACAGCTGGACGCTCCTGTAATTTTCGCATCTGCAAAACAGGGCTACGCCATTAAAGACTTAGGCGACGAAAAGGTAGACTTAAAGCCGCTCTTTGACTGCATCTTAGAAAACATTCCTGCACCGGAAGGTGATCCGGAAAAAGGAACCCAGGTCATGATTTCCACCATCGACTACAACGAGTATGTAGGACGTATCGGCGTCGGCAAAGTAGACAACGGAACCATCGCTGTAGGCCAGGAGCTCATTAAATTAAATGCAAACAACCCGAACACTCATGAGAAAGTAAAAATCACAAAACTCTATGAGTTCAACGGCTTAGATAAAGTAGACGTGAAAGAAGCTGGTGTAGGCCATATCGTAGCTCTTTCCGGTATCGCAGACCTCCAGATTGGCGACACCATCTGCGGCGGCGATGCACAGGCTATTCCGTTCCAGAAAATTTCCGAGCCAACCATTTCCATGAACTTCATCGTAAACGACAGCCCATTAGCAGGCCAGGAAGGAAAATGGTGTACCTCCCGACAGATTCGTGAGCGTCTTTACAGAGAACTGAACACCGACGTTTCCTTACGAGTAGAAGACACAGAAAACACTGATACCTTTAAGGTATCCGGCCGTGGCGAGCTTCACCTTTCCGTATTGATCGAAAACATGCGCCGGGAAGGCTATGAATTCGCAGTAAGCAAGGCCGAAGTAATTTACAAAAAAGACGAAAACGGCAAGAAATTAGAGCCGATGGAAATCGCAGTTGTTGACGTTCCGGAAGAATTCTCCGGCTCCATCATCAGCATGCTGTCCGAAAGAAAAGGTAACCTGCTCAGCATGTCTACTTTGTCCGACGGCTCCGTTCGTTTAGAGTTCAGCATTCCGGCTAGAGGCCTCATCGGCTTCCATGGAAAATTCCTGACAAGCACCAAGGGCACCGGCGTTCTGAACACCATCTTCGATGGCTATGAGTCCTACAAGGGCGACATTGCTTATCGTAACCAGGGCTCCTTAATCGCTTACGAATCCGGCGACGCCGTAACTTACGGACTGTTCGCAGCTCAGGAGCGTGGCGCTCTGTTCATCGGACCTGGCACAAAAGTTTACGCCGGCATGGTTATCGGTGAAAACGGAAAAACAGAAGACGTTGAAGTAAACGTTTGCAAGACAAAACATCTGACCAACACTCGTTCCAGCAGTGCAGATGAAGCTCTGAAACTGACTCCTCCGAAAGTTCTTTCCCTGGAGCAGGCTCTGGAGTTCATCGACACCGACGAGTTACTGGAAGTAACTCCGAAGTCTTTACGTATCCGTAAGAGAATCTTAGATTCCAGACTTCGTAAGAGATCCAACTTCCATTAAAGTTTACGGCTGACTTCGGGGCGCGGGCGAAGCGCGAAAGCAAGACCGAGCGCGAACCGAAAATCAGGCCCAAACCGAAAGGATACTACATGTTCCAATCTGGCGACTGGATTAAAATCAAATACGGAGAGTACGCCGGCAAGACCGGAAAGGTTGCTGTGCACCGCATGGACGGTAGCTACGGCGTGATTCTCTATGACGATTTTAATGCTTTAAAGGCGCCGGAGATGAGCGAAAGCATGGAAGAAAAGAGCCCGTTGGTGATGCTCAGCGAAGCTGCCATGGACTTAATCGAGCCTTTCGTTATCAGCCAAAAACAGCTGAAAGAAATGGCCCGAGCTGAGAAAACCTACGAAGACTACGCAGAAAAAGTCTTCCCTCAGTTCAACATTAAGGCTGAAAAGAAATACACCATGACCGTCAACGACATTAAGTCGGCGCTGGTCCGGATTAATAAAAACAAACAGCCACTGCCGCTGTTCAAACAGTGGTTCTGGATGATTCTGAACGTCTTTTACGAAGACCTGAACATCGCGTCCAAGTTCGACGAAAACGTGTTCTCGGATTTCCCAAAAGACGAAAAAGAAATTTTCTCCACCGCCTTCGGCATTACGGAGAAGCTCTACTGGAGACTGGAAGAGCGCTTCGGCCGGAGAGAAGAGGACGAGCAGTACCTGGTTCAGTTCGAGGACGAACCCGTATGGGACCTTCCGAACGAGGAGAAGCAGGGGCTGGAAGTCAGCGCGTACTTAGCCGTATGCGGTGACATTATCGAGCGAATCGACTCCTACAATTTCTGCAAAGGCAAGCCGCAGGGCGCTTGGATTTACAGCCCGAGCCAGATGCGCCATGTCATTGCAGCTTATGAAAAAGACGAGGACCTGAAACAGGCAACGCCGGAATCCAGAGCTTTGTTCAAAGATTTCGTGAAGAAGCTGTATCGCTTAGGCGACCCCCAGGCCATTCGTATTTTAGCTTGGAGTCATTACGAAGGAAACATCTGCTATCGGCAGAATTGGAATAAATCCAAAAAGTATTTGCTAGAGCTGTTCGAAAAGGTCGGCGACCCGGCCGCAGCCAACAGCTTAGGCTACATCTACTACTATGGACGATGTAACGACGGCGTGCCGCAGTACGAAGAAGCCTTTAAGTACTTCTCCTATGCGGCCTTAGACGGAAT
The DNA here is from genome assembly GCA_024403615.1 of Lachnospiraceae bacterium. GTDB lineage: Bacteria > Bacillota > Clostridia > Lachnospirales > Lachnospiraceae > RGIG5612. The sequence goes on along the minus strand of JAKSRM010000016.1, from coordinate 11,924 downwards.
CGACGAAAGTATTTTCATGGTTGCAGACATGCTGATCTACGGACAAGGGGTCCGGAAGAACGTGGACATGGGCATGGAGATGCTGGTCAACGGTTACCGCCAGACTTCAGAGGACATGTGTCGCAGCGTGTTCGAAAGTCGTTTCGCAGAGTACGCCATGCGAATGGGCGATGCCTGTAGAAACGGTCTGATCTATGGCCTTGGAAACAGAGATGCATACCGGTTCTATCTGGAATCGAAATTTGCATTGGGCAAGAGAAGACCGTTCAAATATTTCGGCGACGACGCGATTTTGGCGGAAGTGGACCGCAAGCTGGAAGAAATGAGGGAAGAGCTGAAGATTGATTACGAACGCAGCGAGCTGAAAGCCGACTACCCGATTTTCATCAACCAGATGTACGAGGACCGCTTCCCGGTAAAGGTTTCCATTACCAAAAAGCGCGGCAGTAAGGACTACGTCCTGAAACTAAGCCGATTCCGGTTTTCGGATGTGTTAAGCACCTTTAAAGTTTTCGGCGAGTTGCCGGAAGGCATGCGGGATAAGGACGACGAGGCCAGCAAAATCATGGTCACCTATCCGGAGCTGTCTTACTGTAACGTGGTGTCGGAAATTGAGTTCCGCCTGGAAAATGGCGAAGTGCTGAAAATGCCGGAGACCCTGAACAATTCGTTCTTAAGCGACGGATTTCGAAAAAATGAAACCACAGGCGCATTGGAGTTTTACACAAATGGGGAATTGACAGCAGCCATTGAAGCCGACTGGTTTGTGATAAAAGTGAAGAAATAGTCGGCCGCGGCCGCGCGCGAAACTTCTCGCAGCAAGCGAGAGTCGTAGGACAAACGAAAACCTTTCGCAGCAAGCGAGCCTCGCGGGACGACAAACATAAAGGAGAACAATATGTATACAGAAAATTTGCTGGACTTAATCGGCAACACCCCAATCGTTAGTTTAAAAGCAACCACCGGTTTAAACATTTTCGCCAAGGCAGAATTCTTAAACCCAGGCGGAAGTATTAAAGATAGAGTAGCGCTGAACATGATTAAGCGCGCAGAAGAAAAGGGCATCCTGAAACCAGGCATGACCATCGTTGAGCCTACTAGTGGCAACACCGGCATCGGCCTCGCTCTTTGCGGCGTAAGAATGGGATACAAAGTTATCATCGTAATGCCGGAAAACATGAGCGAAGAAAGAAAGAAAATCATCAAAGCCTTAGGCGCAGAACTGGTTCTGACAGACCCAGCTCTTTCCCTGCCTGGCACCGTAGCGAAAGCCGAAGAAATCGCTTCCCAGGGACCAGACTACTTTATGCCACAGCAGTTCGAGAACCCAGACAATCCGGAAATCCATTACCTGACCACTGGCCCAGAAATCTGGCAGCAGTTAGAGGGCAAAGTTGACGTGTTCGTTTCCGGCCTCGGCAGCGGCGGAACTCTCCAGGGCATCGGCCAGTATCTGAAAGAACAGAACCCGAACCTGAAGGTTGTAGCAGTAGAGCCAAAGGGCGTTTCCGCGCTCTTAGGACATGAGCCTGGCCTGCACAAAATCCAGGGCATCGGCGACGGCTTCGTACCAGCAGTTCTGGACACCAACCTGATCGACGAAGTTGTAGAAGTTACCGACGAGGACGCTTACGACACCACCCGCGAGCTGGCAAGAGTACAGGGGCTTCTTTGCGGAACATCCTCCGGCGCCAATGTATGGGCTGCAAAATTAATGGCTGAGAAATACGGCAAAGACGTTGCCATCGCAACCGTCCTCCCAGACCGTATGGAAAGATACTTCAGCCAGGGCTTACTGTAAGATTCGCGGGTGCCGCGAGCGCGCCCCAGGCGCGTGTAAACAAGAAAGAACACCGGGCGCGCCCGGAAATCATAGGAGGCACTTATGAGCAAAGTTATTTCTACCGAAATGGAACGTCTTCTGGCGACCGGCTCCACTTTAAGAGCTATGTTCGAAGAAGGCAAAAAGATGCGTAAACAGTTCGGCGCAGAAAATGTTTTCGATTTCAGCTTAGGAAATCCAAGTGTTCCTGCTCCAAAGGAATTCAACGAGGCCATGAAGCAGGTCATCGAAGAGACCGACTCCATGACGCTCCACGGCTACATGAGCAACTCCGGCTACGAAGTTTCCCGCGAAGCCATCGCGTTCAACCTGAACGAGCGCTTCGGCACGAACTTCCGCATGGAGAACGTGACCATGACCGTCGGCGCAGCAAACGCGCTGGTAGTAGCCATGAAAATTCTGGTGAACCCGGGCGACGAAGTTATTGTCTTCGCGCCATTTTTTCTGGAGTACCGCAACTACATTTCCGACTTCGGTGCGGTAACGAAAGTTGTTCCTCCAAACCCACCGACATTCATGCCGGACATGGCCGCTTTCGAGGCAGCCATCAACGAAAAGACTCGCGCAGTCATCATCAACAACCCGAACAATCCGACCGGCGCTGTTTACGATGAGGAAACCATCAAGGCTCTGGCAGCCGTTATGGAACGCGCGGAAGAAAAATATGGCCGTCCAATCTTCCTGATTTCCGACGAGCCATACCGCGAGATCGTATACGACGGAGTGGAAGTTCCATTCCTGACCAAATATTACAAGAACACGCTGGTTTGCTACTCCTACAGCAAATCCTTAAGCATCCCAGGCGAGCGCGTCGGCTACCTGCTGATTCCGGATGAGGCTGAAGAAAGCGACCGCATCATCGCAGCCTCCGCCATCGGCGTACGTGTACTTGGCTGCGTAAACGCTCCGTCCCTGCAGCAGTTGGCCATCATCAAAGTGCTGAACGTACTGAGCGACGTGGACGCCTACGCAAAGAACCGCAAAGCGCTGATGGATGCCATGGACGCCGCCGGCTTCGAATACGTGGTTCCGAAGGGCACCTTCTACATGTTCGTGAAGACACCAATCGAGGACGACAAAGAATTCGTAACCAAGGCCAAAGACGAGTTCCACGTACTTTGCTCCTCCGGCGCAGCTTTCGACTGCCCAGGCTGGGTACGCTTCGCCTTCTGCGTAGACTACGACATGATCGTCCGCGCTACCCCGCACATCATCGCCGTTGGTCACGCCTATGGGTTGAATTAAGAGAATGCGTGTGCATAGCATGCGCCGTGCGAGCGTCATGACGTGTGCCAGAACATGGCGTGTAGGGCGTAAACCTGTGCCAGGCCCGCGTAAACCTGACCAGAAAACATAACCATACAGCAAACAAAGCCCCGAGACCGAAGTCCCGGGGCTATTTTTGTGAGGGAAAAGCAATTGCGTCCACCTGTGTGGAAACTTTTTTATTTTTAGTGGATGAGCATCCACTAAGATGCCAATGTTTTTTATTTTTAGTGAATGAACATCCACCAAATGCCAATGTCTTTTATTTTTTGTGGATGAGCATCCACCAAATGCCCATTGTCTATCATTTTGGTGGACGTTTTTGCCTTCAAAAAAATAAAAAGTATTGAACTATCCACCAATAGAATGAAATAAATAAAATTAGTGGGCATTTTTTTCATAAATCGTCCACCAAAATTCACGCATCCTTTGCCTAGGGGGGGCAAAATCCTTAAAACAGAAAAAAATAAAGGTAAATGACCGAAAACCATCCACCAATTTTTGCATTCATTCGACATAGGTGGACAAACCACCACTACATCGCAAGAAGTCAAGGTAAAAGGCACTCTACATTAAGGGAAAGGAGCTCTACATTAAGGGAAACAGAGCTCCACATCAAGGTTAGCAGTGAATCAATGGCAGCATCAACACATTAATGCAGTCAAGAATCCATTTTGCAGCAGCAAGCTGTTTACACCTGGGACTTTTGTAGCTCACTTCACTTTCTAAAGCAAATACCGGCGGATTTCCTCGTCAATCGTCGGAATGCTGAGGGGATGGGCAGACGTTTCGGACGTGATAATCAGGTTGATGCCGTGAATGATGCCAGCATTTAGGAATAACCGTTCGCGGAACAGGGTTTTCTCGATATAGGACGGATTGTCCAACATACCTCTGTGATCCCAGCACCACTTTTTTCCGGTCCGGACATTGATGCAGACAAAATCTATGCTGATTCGGACTCCGTTAAACGTTTGAAACTCGTCGTAATGATAAGGAACGCCGAAATGCTCCAGTCGCGAAACGATGTCCGCTTCGGATTTGCTTCGAACGAGTAACCCAGGCACACAAGTTTCATGTATTATGTTTTCCGGATGTTCAAAAGTGCGTTCATATTCTGCTAACTTCCATTCACGCATTTTCTCATTATTGTCCAGGGCGTTTGGCATCACCGAATAAAGCCAGGGACGTTTTTGCAAAAGCAAATCTTCCGGCGCCGTATTTCCATAAACATCAATCAGATAAGATAGACCCTTGATCACCTTATTGACCTTTCCAATTTTCGCGCGAGCGTACATGCCTTCCGCAATTTGGCGAGCCAAAGGCACCAGCGACTGATTGACATAGATGCTTTTCGAAGAAAACTGAGGAGAGCCAGCGTGCCATCGTATGTACAGTTCCTGCTTGCCGTTCTTTCGAGTTTTGCAAGTCAAAGAAGCATCGGGAGCGTCGTTAATCGCTTCTTGAAGTCTTGCCTTTTCCAATATTAGATTATTGAGAAGATAGGTATAGTTTTCGATATTGACCATAGAAATTCCTTTCTAAAAGATGTGAATTTCCTCGCCGCGAACCTGGCGCTGAGACGTCATGCAGATTTTTCGCACCGCGATCTGGTGCTGGGACATGGGCCATTTTACGGCAGCAAAAATGTAGACACAAGACGTTTACGCCGCGAAAAAAATATTTAATAAAACTGTAAAAAATCCCGCAACAACGCGATTTTTTGGTATACTTATAGTGGAAAAAAGTAAACGCGCCGCGCGCCGTAAACTGCAACGCCGCAAATTGCAGCGTCGCCAACAACGTAAACGCGCCAACACGCGCGGCCAAACAAATTATGAACAAACTACTAGTCATCACGGGGACAAATGCATCTGGAAAAAGCGGGCTGGGCATCGAGCTGGCGAAAAAGTACGGCGCGGAAATCGTGTCCGCCGATTCGCGGCAGGTGTTCGAAGGGCTGGACCTGGGCTCCGGCAAAGTGACCCCGGAAGAAATGCAGGGCGTGCGCCATCACTTGCTGGACGTGGCGAAACCCAACGACTTCTTCTCCCTGGTGGACTTCCAGGAGCAAGCCTACGCCGCCATCGACGACATCCTGAGCCGCGGCCGCAAAGCCTTTCTGGTAGGCGGCACCGGACTGTACATCAACGCCGTGGTGGACGGTTACCAAATCAAGCGGGAGACCCCGGACATGCAGCTGCGTGCCGAGCTGACCGCGAAAACCAACGAGGAGCTCATCGAAATCATCCGCCAGCACCATCCGCAGGCCCTGGAAAAACTGGACTTGAACAACACCCAGCGGCTGGAACGGGCGGCCGAGCGAGCCATCAAAGGCGACACCGCCGAGCGCGTAAACCAACCGCGCTACGAAACCTTAGTTTTGGGCGTGACCTGGCCGAGAGCCGAGCTCTATGAGCGCATCCGTATCCGCCTGGACAAGCGCCTGGAAGAAGGCATGATCGACGAAGTCCGCGGCTTAAGAGAACAAGGCGCCACCGACGAATTCCTTTATGGCCTGGGGCTGGAGTACCGCTACATTCTCATGTACCTGCGGGGCGAGTTCGACAGCTTCGACGCCTTCTACAACAAACTGTTCATGGAAATCCGCCACCTGGCGAAAGAGCAGATGACCTGGTTCCGGAAGCGGAAGGACATCCGATGGATTGACATGACGAAGGACGCCATGGGCGAAGCAGAAAAATTAATCGACGAATTTTACGCGGGCTGAGCCAGCGCCAGCGTAAACATAAAACCCGCGCCAGCGTAAACACAAAGCCAGCGCCAGCGTAAACATAAAACCAGCGCCAGCGTAAACACAAAACCCGCGCCAGCGTAAACCGGCGCGCTAACTAAGCAACCAAATAGGAGAAGAAACCATACACATAGAAAGGGGTAACTTATGGACTTAAACAAAATTATGAAAACATTGCTTTCCAACGAGAGCGTTGCAGGCGTAGCGAAAAAGGCCGGCGTAGACATCGCAGACGTTAAAAAAGTCATCACATCCGCGCTGCCAAGCCTCTTAGGCGGAGCTACCGCACAGTCAAAAAATAAAGAAACCGCCCAGAGCTTTGCAGAAGCTTTGACCCAGCATGCAAAGAACGACACCTCCAACATCGGCGCGTTTCTGAAAGACATTGACATCGAAGACGGCGCGAAAATCCTTGGCCATCTGTTCGGCCAGAACACCTTAAGCCAGGCAGAAAAAATTTCCAAAAAAACCGGCGTAAGCAAAGCAAACACCGGCAACATCCTGTCCCTGATGGCACCTCTTTTCATGAGCTCCTTAGGACAGCAGGCAACGACCCAGCAGACCACCAGCGCCGGCGTAGGCAGCCTGATGGACTCCCTCTTCGGAATGGGCCAGCAGCAACAGCAAGTACAGCAGCAGCCATCTTTGGGCGATTTATTTGGCGCTATGATGGGTGGCATGCCACAGCAGCAAGTACAGCAGAACCCGATGGAAGATTTCTTCAACGCTATGATGGGCGGCATGCAGCCACAGCAGCAGACCCAGCAGCAGGCAATGCCAGACTTCTTCAGCGCTATGTTCGGCGGCCAGCAACAACAGGTACAGCAGAACAACGGAATGGAAGACCTGTTCAGCGCATTAATGGGCGGAAACGTACAGGCACAGCAACAGCAGCAGAATCCGATGGACTTCTTCAGCAACTTCGTAAATAGCCAGCAGCAAGCACAGCAGCAGGCACAGCAACAGCAGCAGGCAAACCCATTCGCAGACCTCTTCGGCGGACTTATGGGCGGCAACGAAGTAGAAGGCGATAACGTAACCGATGCCTTCAACACCGGAAACAGCAACGGTGGCTTCGGCGGAATGGACATTTTAAGCCAGCTCTTCGGCGGAAGATAAATAACAAAAGAAACGAAACACAGCCGGAAGTGTCAAAGGACGCTTCCGGTTTTTGCCTTAGGGACGAAGAAGACGATGACGACGATTGGGACGATTAGGAGAGAACATGGACGAAATTAAACCGGGAAAATACCGTCACTTTCGTCATTGTGACTTCAAATGACGAAATTAAACAACGAAAAAGTTAAAACAAAATAGACGAAAAAAACAAAACAAAACAAACGAAAAAATCAAAATAAAACTTGCGAAAAATATAAAACGATGGCATAATTCCGATAAAGGAGAACATTGCCATGGAATATATAACAAGAATCATAGATCAGGAAATCAATAAACGAAAAGAAGCGTTTAATGCAGTAAACATTGTTGGCCCGAAAGGTTGTGGAAAAACAAGAACTGCAAAAGAACGTTGCAAAACAATTATTGAATTTCAAGATGAAGATAGAAGATCCGGATATATTGCTGTTGCAAAAACGGCGCCGGGTCTTTTGCTTAAGAATGAAAAACCAATATTGTTTGATGAATGGCAGGACGCCCCGGAGGTATGGGGCGCAGTGAGAAAAAACTGCGATGACAATCCAGAATCCGTTGGTGAATATTATTTAACTGGTTCTACCAGCAAGGATGTAGAGACCCCTCATACAGGGACCGGAAGAATTACGGAAATACGAATGTATCCTATGACGCTTTGGGAAACCGGAGAATCCAATGGTTCCATATCACTGATGGAATTATTCGATAATCCGGAATATGAAATTGACGGAAGGATGACGAGCTTAAAATTAGAGGACTTGTTTTTTGCTGCATGTAGGGGTGGCTGGCCTCGATGTCTGGCTCTCAAAAATCAAAAAGCGCAGCTGGAAATTGCAAAAGATTATTATCGCCAGATTTATCAAAAAGATGTCAGTTCGCTTGATGGGATAAAAAGAAATCCGGAATGGACAAGACAGCTGCTTTGGTCTTATGCCAGAAATATGGCAACAACAGCAAAAAAGACCGGAATATATGCAGATGTGAAAGCGAACAGCGAAGTATCCGAAATGACATTGTCTTCCTATATCGAAGTATTGGAAAAACTATTTGTAATAAAAGATATTGATGCATGGACTCCATTGATTCGGTCGAAAACAGCAATTCGTTCTGCGAAGAAACACATTTTTGTGGATCCGTCGATCGGTTTAGCAGCATTAGGAATCTCTCCGGAATATTTTAATAACGATTTAGATTTGTTTGGCCATGTTTTTGAAAATATGGTGCTTAGAGACTTATTAGCATATGCCGAAGCACATGACGCAAAGGTACTTCATTATACCGATGACGCCGGAGTAGAGGCCGATGCAGTTTATCAGTTGGCCGATGGCCGGTATGCTTTGATAGAAATAAAAACTGGAATGAATGCAATTCCTCAGGCGGAGAAAAACTTGCTGAAATTTCAAGAATTGATTCGCAATTACAATGAGAAAGCGCTGAAAGATAAGAAACATCCAAAAGCTGTATACCGAGAGCCGAGCTTGCTTATTGTCATCTGCGCAAATGCCCAGATGGCATATACAACCGACAAAGGGGTGAAAGTTATTCCGATTGGTTGCCTGAAGGATTAAATATAGAACATACATTCGTTTACGAGTCCCTCCTTTTGACAGACCGAAAAAGTAAGATGTTGTCAAAATGGGTAAGGAGGCAACTTATGAAAAGTTTTTTTGATATTGATTGGAATGGCGATGGAATCATCGATGACGAAGATCTGATGGTGGACCTGATTCTGATTGAAGAAGCAGAAGACGAGGAAGAAGAGGAAGAAGACGACTTTTGGGACGAAGAAGACGATGACGACGATTGGGACGATTAGGAGAGAACATGGACGAAATAAAACCGGGAAAATACCGTCACTTTAAAGGAAACGAATACGAAGTATTGTACATCGCCAAGCACTCCGAGACCTTGGAGGACATGGTCGTGTACCGCGCCCTTTACGGCGAAGGTGGCGTATGGGTGCGCCCAGCTTCCATGTGGAACGAAACCGTGGAGAGAGATGGAAAAGTATACAAGAGGTTTGAGAGGGTAGAGTAGGAGAAAAAACGGATGAGTTTTAGAAGTTTTTCATGGGAAATAGTTGATGATCGAACGGCCATAAAGCATTGTGATAAGTCATTCTTTGAGCACCATGGAACCGGAATTCCAAAAGAAACAAGAGCGTTTTGGGGAATCGAAGACTTAGAAAAGACTAGACGGAAAGATGTAACAATTGTTTATGAAGGCAATGAATATTCAGGCTATTTTGCTTATGAGCCTACTGGACGGACCAGAATGTTCTGGTACGTGGATCTGCAAAGCGAGCTATCTCTTTACAAAGGATTAAATTCAAATATATGCGCGGAATATACAAAAATTAACGAGGACACTTTATATCTGGAGATGTACATTTCGGTAGAAAATCCAGAAAAGAATTCAGAAGTGAATGAAACATCTGGGCCTCAAGAAACATCATTATTGGCGGATGAAAAATTAAGACAGCAAGCAAAAGCGCATGAAACATCGCAAATAAAAACAAAAGAAGTAGTAACAGAACAAAAGAGCAGAGATTCAAAAATCGCCGAGTATGCAAAACGAAGAGCGAACGGAATTTGCCAGTTATGTGGCCAGCCAGCTCCTTTTAAAGACGAGAAAGGAAGACCATATTTAGAATCTCATCATATTGATTGGCTCGCTAATGGTGGTTCGGATACGATAGAAAATACAGTAGCACTTTGCCCAAATTGTCACAGGAAAATGCATATACTTAAGTATGCAGAAGATATTGCAAAATTGAGAGAACGGGCGAAAGAGAAATAGAAAAACATACCCATAATAGGGATAATAATGTAGTTTTTTGGTATACTAACAATAGACATAAAATATAAAAATATCACTTATCTGTGTATGAAAGAAAGGATATAACATGGCAGGAAAAACACAGGCAAACATTGGATTTGAAAAACAGATTTGGGATGCAGCATGCGTTCTTTGGGGACATATCCCAACAGTTGAATATAGAAAAGTAATCATAGGATTGATTTTCCTCCGATATGTATCTTCCGCCTTCGAAAAAAGATATCAGGAATTAGTAGCAGAGGGAGAAGGTTTTGAAGACGATCGTGATGCTTACACGATGGATAACATTTTCTTCATTCCGAAGAATGCCCGTTGGGATGTTATTTCCTCAGCTGCTCATACTCCCGAAATTGGCAAAGTAATTGACGATGCCATGAGAGCTATTGAGTCGGAAAACAAAGCTCTGAAAGGTGTTCTTCCAACAAATTTTGCAAATCCAGATCTTGATAAACAAGTTCTCGGAGATGTTGTTGATATTTTTACTAACATGGATATGGGAGATGCTGAAGAAAGTCAGGATCTTTTAGGAAGAACTTATGAATATTGCATCGCCCAATTTGCAGAAAAAGAAGGCAAAGGCGGTGGAGAATTCTATACACCAGCCAGTGTTGTAAAAACTTTAGTAGCTATTTTAAAACCTTTTGATAACTGCCGCGTATATGATCCGGCATGTGGATCTGGAGGTATGTTTGTCCAAAGTGCAAAATTCATAAAAGCACATACCGGCAATAGAGGAACAATTTCTGTCTATGGTCAGGAGGCTAATCCAGACACATGGAAAATGGCAAAAATGAACATGGCTATTCGTGGCATTGAAGCAAATTTCGGACCACATCAGGCAGATACCTTCACAAACGATTTACATCCGACCCTTAAGGCTGATTTCATTATGGCAAATCCACCATTTAATTATCATCCATGGGGACAGGAGAAATTAACGGATGATGTTCGGTGGAAATATGGACTTCCACCAGCGAATAATGCGAACTACGCATGGATTCAGCATATGATTCATCATCTGGCACCGAATGGAAAAATCGGATTAGTTTTGGCAAATGGAGCACTTTCCACACAGTCTGGTGGAGAGGGCGATATTCGAAAGAAAATTATAGAGGATGATTTAGTGGAAGCTATTGTTGCTATGCCAACACAGCTTTTCTACAGCGTTACGATTCCTGTTACGTTATGGTTTATTTCTAGAAATAAGAAACAGAAAGGAAAGACGGTTTTCATTGATGCCCGAAACATGGGCCATATGGTTGATCGAAAACACAGAGATTTTTCCGAAGAAGACATTCAAAAAATAGCAGATACAGTTGAGGCGTTCCAGAATGGAAATCTCGAAGATGTTAAAGGTTTCTGCGCTGTAGCTACAACGCAGAAAATAGGAAATGAAACCAATAATTATGTTCTCACACCTGGCCGATATGTTGGCATCGAAGAAATGGAGGATGATGGTGAACCTTTTGAGGAAAAGATGAGTAAACTTACAAGTGAATTGTCCGAATTGTTTGTAAAATCACATGAACTGGAGAATGAAATCCGCAGCAAGTTGGAGGCAATTGGATATGAAATTTGATCATTATACACTCAATCAGCTTGTTACGATAAAATATGGAAAAAATCAAAAGAAAGTTCTGTCTGACGAAGGAGCAGTTCCTATTTACGGAACGGGTGGACTTATGGGGTATGCCAAAGAACCCCTTTATGATAAGCCGTCTATCTTAATTGGACGGAAAGGAACTATAGGAAAAGTCAAATATGTAGATCATCCGTTTTGGACAGTTGATACGCTCTTTTATACGATAGTAAACGAGGAAATCGTTATCCCTAAATATCTCTATTATGTAATGTCTCAAATAGACCTTAATCAGTATAACGAGGGAACGACAATTCCGAGTTTAAGAACAGAAACATTGAACCGTATAGAATTTGATATTCCATCAATAGCAAATCAGAAAGAGATATTATCGTACTTACTTCCGATTGAAGAGAAAATTGTAACCAATACGAAGATAAACGATAATTTAGCGGCTTAGACTTCAACAGCAGAGACGTCAATTTCTCCAC